>NZ_JBUZNL010000001.1:0-448876 GCF_055326485.1 Georgenia sp. G2120
CCTCTTCCCCCCCCCCCCCCCTCCCCCCCCTCCCCCCCCCCCCCCCCCCCTCCCCCCCCCCCCCCCCCCCCCCCCACCGCTGTCCCGACGTGCTCATGTGCGCGACATCGGATGTGACCGCTGATACGTTGCGCCGTAACCGGAACCACGCAGCGGGGCGTGGTGGGGGACGGTTCCCACCGACTGCCGCCTGCGACGACGCAAGGAGCAGTCGATGTCGACCCCCGAGATCAAGGAGAGCACGTCGCGCGCGGCAGGTCTCGACGACCTCCCCGCCGACCCGAGGACCCGCAACAGGCGCTGGATCGGGCTCACGCTCGGCGTGGTCCTCGCCGTCATCATCTACTTCATCTTCCCCAAGGACCTCTCGCCGGAGCTCGTCGAGAGCCTGGCCGGCAAGGAGATCGAGGCGTCCGGCCACCACATCGCTCTCACCGCGGCGATCGCCGTGCTCATGGGCGTGTGGTGGATGACGGAGGCCATCCCGCTCGCGGCCACGGCGCTCGTGCCGCTCGTCGCGTTCCCCGGACTCGGCGTCGTCGGAGTCTCCGACGCCGCCTCGCCGTACGCCTCGGGCACGATCTTCCTCTTCCTCGGCGGGTTCTTCCTCGCCCTGACCATGCAGCGCTGGAACCTCCACCGCCGCATCGCGCTCGCGGTGGTCCTCGCCGTCGGCACCAAGCCCAAGCAGCTGGTGCTCGGCTTCATGGTCGCCACCGGGTTCCTCACGATGTGGGTGTCGAACACCGCCACCGCCGTGATGATGCTGCCGATCGGCCTGTCCGTCCTCGCGCTCGTCGGCACGCTGCGGGGCGACGACACCAAGCGGTCGAACTTCGGCACGGCGCTCATGCTCGGCATCGCCTACTCGTCGTCGATCATGAGCCTGTCCACGCTCATCGGCACGCCGCCCAACGCCCTGCTGCGCGCCAACCTCGCCGACAACTACGACATCAACCTCAACTTCGGCACGTGGATGCTGTTCGCCACCCCGCTCGCGATCGTGTTCACGCTCATCTGCTGGTGGCTGCTCGTCAACGTCTTCTACAAGCCGGAGATGAAGGAGATCCCCGGCGGGCGTGGGGTCATCCAGGAGGAGTACCGCAAGCTCGGCCCGATGTCCCGGCAGGAGATCCTCACGCTCATCATCTTCGTCGGTGTCGCCCTGGCGTGGGTCACGGTGCCGCTCATCTGGGAGGAGTCGAACTTCTCCGACGAGGTCATCGCCATGATCCTCGCGCTCGTGCTGTTCATCGTCCCGGCCGACGTCAACAAGGGCGTGCAGCTGCTCGACTGGGACACCGCGAAGGAGGTCCCGTGGGACGTCCTGCTCCTGTTCGGCGGCGGCCTGTCCCTGTCCGCGATGTTCACCGCCACCGGCCTGTCGGACTGGATCGGCGAGGCCGCCGGCGGGCTGGCGGGTGCCCCGGTGATCCTCATCGTCGCCGCCGTGACGGCCCTGGTCATCTTCCTCACCGAGATGACCTCGAACACCGCCACCGCCGCCGCGTTCCTGCCGATCATGGGCGGCGTCGCCACCGGTATGGACGTCGACGTCATGCTGCTCATGGTCCCGGTGGCGCTCGCCGCCACCTGCGCGTTCATGCTGCCGGTCGCCACCCCGCCGAACGCCATCGCGTACGGCTCGGGGTACATCAAGATCTCGGAGATGGTGAAGGCGGGGCTCTGGCTCAACATCATCGGCATCGCCCTCATCACCCTCACGGTGATGACGCTGGGCCAGTGGGTCCTCGGCATCGCGATGTAGCTCCGTGGCCCCCGGCCTCCCTCGCCCGCCCGTGAGCACACTCACGCAGGTGGGGGAGGCCAGGGGGTCGGGGCCGTTGTAACCTGGTCCCTGCCCTCGAGGCGTGCGCCCGTAGCTCAATGGATAGAGCATCTGACTACGGATCAGAAGGTTGGGGGTTCGAGTCCCTTCGGGCGCGCAGGTGCCCCGGCCGCGTATGCGGCCGGGGCATTTCCTGTGTCTGGGCCCGGCATGCACAGCGCCCATGGCGTGGTGCCGAGCACCGAGGCGACGATCTCGAGGTCCTCGAGCTGCCACTGACGCGCGCCGGTCCAGCGCCGGCTGACGGTCGAGGTCGACCACCCGAGTCGGCGCGCGAGGTCGCTCTGCGTGAGGCCGCGGCGCGCGGCTTCTGCGCGGACGTTCGCGGCGACGAGATTCACGAAGTCGTCAGCGCTGAATGAGTGCGCGAGCTGTGCTGTCATGCTGCTAAGTCTACCGAAACGGCAAGAAAAGCGCTAGGTCGGCAAGGGTGCTCGCGAAACGTCGGGCGTGTCGTTTGACAGGGTTGCCAAAAAGGCAGAACCTAGAACGCATGAGCAACCACGATGCTGCGGTGGCAGCCGAGGTCCGCGCCGAAGCGGCCCGACGCCTCGCCACCAGCGCCGAGCTGGCCGAAGTCGTCGGCGTCTCCACCCGAACGATCCGGGACCGAATCGGTGGCCGAAGCGCCTGGAAGGTCGACGAACTCCACCTGCTCGCGGAGCACTGGAACGTGCCCGTCGCGATGTTCGTCGACTTCAACCCGCCCGCGGCACTCGCTGACCAGCCCGCGAAGGCGGGTGCGTGATGGGTTCCGAGTTCAAGGCCGAGGTCGCTGCGACGGCTCGCCGCAAGAACCTCCAGGCCGCGCAGAACCTGCTTCGCGAGGCTGACCAGCTGCTCGGGAGCGCGCTCCGGCTCGGCTACCCGGTCGACCGGCCGATGAGCCGCTCCGCTACTTCGCTCGCGTACCGCGCCGCCATGCGCGGTCTGGACCTGCTCGACGTCGACGACCCCGCCGACACCTGAACCACTCCGGGGCGCTCGCCGTCCCGGGATCTCTGACCGCTGACAGAGCAGCGCCCCCGCCACTGACCGTCCAAGCCCGGCGGGGGCACCAACCGAGACGAGGGTATCCGTGACTGACTTCGAGATCGAACTTCATCGCCGCCGGCTGGTGGCCGACGTCGCCGCCGCGGCCGACTACTGGTACCGGGTGCGTGCCAGGACGACGTCCCCCGTGCACTTCATGGAGGTCTACCGGGCGGAGCTCGCGATGAAGCGGGTGCTCGAGCGGGCGTTCCGTGCGGGCGTGTCGCTGCGTGCGGTCGCGTCGGCCGCGGGCCTGCCGGCGATCGAGCTCGAGGCGGTGCCAGCGTGAGCCGCCACGACGACGACGGACCCTGGATCGGGTGGGGGCTGCTGTGCCTCGCAGCGATCACGCTCGCCGGCGTTCTGCTGTTCGGAGCGCCACGGTGAGCCCGGACCGCGCGGTCGCGCTCGTCCTCGTGCTGCTGTTCATCGTCGTGCCGTTCGCCTGCGCGGTGGTCGCGTCGGTGCGGTACGGCCGGCGGAGTGGGGGCCGGCGGTGATGCCGCACACGGTGATCGAGATCGAGCCGGGCTACCTGCTGTCGTTCGACTCCGAGGACGGGGACCTCTACGTCCGCGACGTACTCGGGATGGACGTCGGGATCGCGATCCGCGTGCCCGCCGGAGCGGAGTCCATCACGGTGCTGCTCCCGCTGCTGCGGGACCTTTCCGTGCACCTCGGTGCGCTCGGAGTCGACGTGGTCCACGAGGTCAGCGAGGCGCTCGTTGTCGAGCTCGGGCAGGACGACGACGAGGTCGAGGAGGCGTCGTCGTGACGGTGATTCTCGGGGGAGCCCGGTGGGCGGACGCGGCAGCGAGGTGGGTGTCCGCGCTCGAGCGGGACGTGCTGGTCCCGATCCGCGGTGAGCGCTCCACGGTGTGGGTCCTGATCGGTACCGCGACCCGCTCCGGCGACGACGGTCCGTGGGCGTGGGAGGCGCTGACAATGCTGCACGCGGGTGAGTACCCGTCGGGCACGGCGGCGTCGCTCGAGGACGCGATGGCGGCTGTCGTGGCCGCGTGGCGTGAGGCCGAGCGCGTGCAGGCCGCTCGCGACCGCTTGGCGGCCGGGCTGGCCGAGGGTCTGCCGTCGGGGCCGTCGGGGCCGTCGGGGCGTCGTCGTGGGCTGCGGGTGGTGTCGTGATGGCCGGGGGTGCGGTGTCGCGGGTGGTGCTCGAGCATGGGCCGGAGACGAGCGGCTTCGACCACTGGCAGGGCCGTGTCCGGTGCCGGTGCGCACGGGTGGTGTTCGACGAGCCGGAGGACCTGGTCCGACACATCGCGGCCGTGACGCTCGAGGCCGTCGCGCCTGGCGTGGTCGGTGCGGTCGGTGAGGCGTGGGACGAGGGGAACGCGACCGGTCTTGATGGGATGGCCGGTGCGTGGCTCGAGGTGGGTGACGTCGACGACGAGGCGGTCGACTCGCGTGCGGCGGTCGTGGATGCGGTCTCGGAGCTGCTGCGGTGAGCGGCGACGTGCTGGCCGCCGCGGCGGCGAAGGTCGAGGGCCAGGAGCGGTCGGTCGCTGGCCGGGCCGAGGAGCGGGCACGGTTCATGCGGCTGGTCTCCGAGGTCTCGCCCGGGACGCGGGTGTCGGTGAACCGGCTACGCGACGAGCTCGACGAGGCCGAGATCCCCGCCTCGATGCGGGGTGGACTGTTCGTGGCGGCAGTGAGGGCCGGCCTGCTCGAGCCGGTGGTCATGCAGGATCCGTTCGGTGGCGTGATCGAGGTCCGGGAGAAGTCGACCGGCGCGAGCGCGCACCAGGCCACGGTCCGCGTCTACCGCCGCACCCGCGCTGGCCTGATCAGCGGCGGCCACGCACAGCCCGCCGACCCGTCCGCGCCTTCGCCATCTCCGGTCATCGGACCCGACGCTGAGGACGTGCCGCTGTGGTGACCGCCGACGACCTGCGGACCCTGAGGGCGGCAGGGATGACCACGACGCTCGCCCGCCGGGCCGAGCCCTGCGAGAACGCCTGCGGCCGCCTCGTGCTGCGCGTGATGTTCATGCCGGACCTGACGACCGCGGGCCCTGGTGCTCGCCGGTCGCGGATCGAGCTCGAGGCGATGCCGGCGGCTGAGGACGACTCGTCGGCGCAGTACGCGGTGAGTCGGCTCGACGGGCTCGCTCGGTCGATCACGTCGGGACGGCCGTTTGATTCCCGGGACGAGACCCGACACCACCACCACAACTACCTGTGCACCGCGCGCGCGGCGCATCTGCCGCCGGGTGTTCCGAGCGGCCGTGACTACGCGGCGGGCGAGTCCCGCGAGGAGGAGTAGGCGATGAAGACACCACCTGCAGGCTCGGACCTCGATGGGTTCCGGGACGCCTTCGAGCTGACGTTCTCCACGGGTGCGGTCACCGTGAGGTGCACCTTCTGCGGGGCGTGGAGCGTGCACCCCGGGCTCGAGGAAGCGGAGCGGGAGCTCGGTGCGCGTGCCAGGGGCGGGTGCCGGCGGTGCAGCCTCGGCGTCCCTCGGCCCGTGCTCTCACACGTGGCCCTGAAGGGCGTGAACGAGCTCATCGCCGAGGGCCCGCACCTGCACTTCGAGGCGCCGGTGCCCGTCGAGCCCACCCGCCGGTCCGCGCGCGCCGAGCTCGTCGGCCTCGTCGCCGTGGGCGTCGTGATCGCCGGGGCGTCCGGTCTCGTGCACCTCGTGCGGAGGTGGCTGCGATGACCCGGTTCACCGTGCCGCGCGGCCAGCTCCGCGCGCTGCTCACCTCCCTGCAGCCGCTCGCCGGCCGCGCCACCGACGACACCCCCGACCTCGGACGCATCCGGTTCCAGCCCGACGAGAAGTACCTGTACGCATGGACCACGGACTTCGCCGTCGAGGCGATGTCCAGCGTCGACGTCCTCGACCACCTCGATGGCGAGCTCGACACCTTCGACCTCGGCGTCGCCGAGGTCAAGGTCGTGCTCGGCGTCCTGCGCCGCCCGCCGGGCAAGGACATGGCCGCCGCGTGGGACAAGGCGCCTGTCGAGCTCAGCGTCTTCGACCCGCCCGCCCACGTCGACGGGGGCGCTCGCCGGCTGCGGGTCGCTGAGGTCGACACCCTGTTCTGGTCGCGTGAGGTCGTGGTCCCGCTGGCCGAGCCGACGCATGTGGTGAAGGGCAAGGATGTGTATCCGGACGTGCGGGGCAACCTGCGTGAGGTCGTCGCGGCGGCCTTCTACGGCGAGGACGCCGGCGGTGACCTGTACGCGCACACGGACGCGCTGTCGGTACTGACGAAGTCGGCTGCCTGCTGGGGCACCCGGGTGCGGCTCGTGCCCGTGCTCGGACAGCTGCTCGCCTCCGTGGGCGGCCGGTTCACGGCCGTGGCCCACCAGGGTGCGCTCCACGTCGAGGAGAGCGACGTCCAGCCCGTCTCTGCCGACCACCACCTGACGGCCGATCGGGAGGACGACGACCTGCTCGCCGCCTCCGGGGTCACGGGGTAGGTGCCGGGTGATGACGATGTGCACGTTCTGCCGCGAGCTGCGGGTCACGGTCGAGGTCCGGCACGGCGCCGAGCTCGTGCTGATGTGCCTGGACTGCTCCGAGCTGTCGCTGAGTCGATCCGGTCGGGCCCGGGTGCGGTGCCAGTTCGCCGCGCTCGACGTCCTCGTCGACGACCCGTGGCTGGTGCTCGCATGAGCGCCCCGACGCCCCGCCCGATGCCGGCCGACTCCGACTGGCGGACCCGAGCTGCGTGCAGCGACGCCGACCCGGAGGTGTTCTTCCCGGACGGGGGCGACGCGTCCGGCCAGGCGCTCGCGCTCGCGATCTGCCAGGAGTGCCCGGTGGTGGAGGCGTGCCTGCGGGACGCGCTGGCTTCTCCGCCGGCGGTGGACCGGTTCGGAATCCGGGGCGGCATGACCCCATGGGAACGGCGCCAGCTGCGCCGGCAGGCCGCGGAGGTGTCGGCATGACGGACCTTCTCGACGCGCTGACCCACATGACGCGCACCGACGACGCTCCCCGTGACGGCGACAAGGGCGGCTGGCCCGCCCGCTGGTACGACCCGTTCACCGGTGAGCTGCACCTGCCCACCGACCCTGTCGACCGCGCCGCGGGCGCCGAGTACGAGCGGCCGGCGTGCTGCCGCTACTGCCGGGGCGAGGGCGACGTCGCTGCGATGCGCCGTGTCGGCCGTGCCGGGCACGGCCACTCGGGCCCGTGGCCCCGCCGGTTCGGGCAGTGCGCCCGGCAGGCGTTCCCGGACGGCGGTGAGCGGGCATGAGCACTCTGCAGCTGGACCTGTTCGGCGAGATCCTCGCCGACGAGCAGCGCCGGCATCGGGACGCGCTGGCGTGTCTTGCCGACGTCCACCCGGATGCGCTCGAGGTCCTGATCGGTACCCGCCGGCCGGACCGGGGCGAGATCAAGATCGGGAAGTCTGGGCGGTGGGCGTACTCGGTCCGCAAGGACGGGTTCTACTTCGAGGACGTGGCCACGTGGGGCGGTTGGTACTCGCGGCCCACCGGGATGGTGACCTGGCCCGAGCTCGACACGCTCACTGCCGGCGACGAGCGCATCGAGCAGGTCCGGGCGTGGTCGGAGTCGCTGACCGCTGTCGACGCCTGGCGTGACCGGGGTCGGCCGTTCGAGCTGTGGCCCGACCCGGAGGGCTGGCACCCGTCGTGGATCGAGGGTGACCACGACCGGCCCGGCTGGGCCGAGCGTCTGGCCGCCTGGCAGACCACGATCTCGATCCTTCACGACGCCCGAGACCGGGCGATCGCATGACCGCCGACGACATGCTCGACGTCGCCGCCAAGGCGTGGTTCGACCGCGGCCAGGCGACGCGCCTCGACCACGGCCGACTGCGTGGCGACGGGCAGCCCTGGCAGTGGGAGGACCTCACCGACCATGACCGCCACACCTACCGGGCGCTCATGGACCCCGTCGTCGGCGCCGTCCGCGCCCACCTCGCGGTGACCGCCGACGACCTCGGAACCCCGTCCATGCTTGACCTGCTGGAGGACGCATGAGCCCGATCCGGCCGGAGAACCGGCACCGATACGGAGACGACTGGCCCGTGTTCTCCGTGTCCATCCGCTTCGGCCGTGCCGCCGGACGCTGTGAATGCGAGGGCGAATGCGGTCGCGGCACCCACGAGGGCCGCTGCCCCAACGAGCACGACCGTCCCGCCTACGGCACCGGGTCGCGGGTGGTGCTCACCGTCGCCCACCTCTGCCACACACCGGAGTGTCGGGATCACGTCAGGGCCATGTGCCAGGGCTGCCACCTGCACCACGACCGCGACCATCACGCCGAGACCCGGGCGAGGGCGCGCCACGAAGCCGCCGTTGCGGCCGGCCAGACGACGATCGAATTCGGGGCGAAGTTATGAGGGCCCGGCCGACGATCACCGTCGAGGTCCCTACCGCGTGGGTGCTGACTTCGAACCACCGCCCCCACTGGTCCGACAAGAACCGACGGACCGGCTGGATCCGGCAGTTGGGGGCGCTCGCCGCCCGGCAGAGCGGTCTTCGGGATCAGCCGCCGTCGCTGCTGATGCTCACGATCCACCGGCCGAGGGGCGGGCGCCTGCGGGACCCGGACAACTTGCAGCCGACGTGGAAGCCGATCGTCGATGGGTTCGTGGATGCCGGCGTGTGGCCGGACGACTCCCACGCGTGGGTGCGTGGCCCGCTGCCCGAGCTCGCGTCTCGCAACCGCACGACCTCGACCCTCTACCTGCTCGAGTTCCGGCTCGACCCGATGCCCGACACCACCGAGAAGGAGATCTGACATGGGACCTGACGAGACCATCGATTCGACGACGCTGGCCACGCCGGCTGACCGCATCCGTCATGCGTGGCGCGAGTCCGCCGGCGGGCCGAACGTCGACGGCATCGTGTCCGACGACGTGCTCGACGCGATGGCCGGCATCGCGTCGCAGGTGCTCGCCCCGGACCTGCCTGAGGAACGGCCGCTCAAGGTGGGCGACCGCGTGCGGATTACCGCGATGCCCAGCATGCCGGCGTTCGTGGGCAAGAAAGGAACGGTGGAGCAGGTCGTTGGTCGGGTGGCTTGGGTGCGTACCAGTGACGGTCCCTTCCCTTACCAGGTCCACGTCGATGACCTCGAGCGCATCGACATGGGGGTGGCGGTCGTGAGCGCCGCCGCGATGGGCAGCCGGAGCTGGCCGCGGAATGTGATCGAGCTGCTCGACTATCCCGGGTCCGAGCTGGCGCACAAGACCGTCGAGGTCCGTGTCGACGGGGTGCTCGTGCGGTGCCGGCGCGTCGTGTTCGGCCCGATTGACGACACTACGCACGCGCCGGTGACGGTCGTGACGCTCACGGTCCCGCCGGGCTTCGTCGACGTCGCCCCATCCGGGAAGTCGGTCCAGCTCTGCGGGACGCCCGTGCTCGTGCAGCGCGACGGCATCCGTGAGACCGACGACGGCGAGGTCGAGATCGACCTGCTCCCCACCGAGGTCCACTTCACGCGCAGAGGGGCAGGGCTGTGATCGAGCGTGCACCGAAGCGGCCGGCTCGTCTCGGCACCAACTCACGATCGACACGCGCCCGCCGGGTCGGCCGGGCAATCGGCGCTCTCATCGTCGTCGTCTTGGCCGTCGGGGCGCTCGCGGCTCTGGTCGCGGTGGTCGGGCTCATCGTTCGACCGGCCGCATGGGCATGGGGGTGGTGACCGTGGCGGAGCAGTTGACGGTGTATGAGGTCGGCGAACGGTTCGTGACCGTCTCGGCCGACGGCTACGCCCGGGTCTATGAGGTGGCGGCCGACGGCTGCGCCTACGTGCGTGGGTTTATGCCGGACGCCAAGGCGGCGCCCCGTGGCTGACCTCGTACCCGCCGAAGACATCGAGCGGATCGTGGGCGCTCGCCGGCACCGGCAGGCGCACATCGGCCGTGCGGTGTCGGCCGAGCAGGTCGTCTACGTCCTGCACTCGCAGCGGTGCCGGGACTCGGGCATCGACCTGCGCGACTGCGACTACTCGCAGGCCCTCGACCGAGGGATCGTCCGGCCGACCCCGTACTGGTGGTGGCAGCGCGCCCAGGACCGCCCTGTCCGCCTGCAGATCCTCGACGGATGGCTGATGCCCGACCTGCGTCGACTCGAGGACATCGCGGATGGGGATCAGTCGTGAGCCGCAGCAGGGACCGCCGCCACCGCGCGGACCGCCGTGAGCGCACGACCGCGGCACGAGTGGCGGCTGCGGTTCGCCGAATCGGCGGTTTCGAGCTCACGGACTGGCAGGTCGACTGGCTTTCTCGGCAGCCCCGCACATCGGCGCAGGACCGGATCGACGACCGGTCGTTCCGAGAGTTCCTCGAGACCCGGGTCGCTGGCACCCGCTATGTGGGTCGAGGTGGGTGACCCGTGGGCGTGCCGGTACTGCCGGCCACGCCGCTACTTCCCGGTCCCGAGCCTCGCCCGGGATCACGAGCTCCGAGACCACCCCGAGGAGGTGACACGAGATGACGACCAGGACCGATGACCGGCGGGCGCTCGCGGAGAGTGAGCGATGCCCGTCGTGTGACGCATGGCCGGACCCCAGGACTGGCAATTGCCGGTGCTTCAAGGGCTGACAACGACGAGAGGACGGGCTGGACCGCATGGGGTGGTTGAAGACCAGCGACAAGGCTGGCATGTTCCCGAAGCTGCTCGCCGCTGCCGGGCTTCCTGGCGCGGATGAGCGCACGGTGAACGAGCTCGCCGGGTTCGTGTTCCGGTGCGCTACGCAGGCCGCTGCACATGAGGGCGACTACACGGTCAACGTCGGCGAGGTCGCGATGTTCGGCGGGGCGCGGACGCGCGACCTGCTCGGGCTCGCGATCGCCGCCGGCCTGATGGTTGAGGTTGGCGCCGATGGCGGTTCGGCCGGGTATCGAATCGTCGAGGACCCGGAGTTCCTGCACATGCGGTCTCGCGAGGAGCTCGAGTGGGATCGGCAGCGCAAGCGCGACAACTCCAACCCGCGGCTCGGTGGACCCGTGCGGGCCAGAGATGGGGACCGGTGCCGGTACTGCCTGATCTCGGTCTACTGGTCGGGGCCACGGACTGGAAGGTCGGCGCACCTGGACCATGTGGTGCCCGGCCACGCGGCAACAGTGGAGACGCTCGTCGTCGCCTGCGACACGTGCAACACCTCGCGCCAGGCCAACCCGGCGTGGGACGAGCACGACCTCAAGCCGCCGCCGTCGCCCGACGAGCTCTACTACTCGCCCTCGACGATGAAGTACCTGAACCGTCATGGCTTCCATCACGCGGTGCGCGCTTACGAGCAGCGTCATGCAGCGCCGTCGAGCAGCGCAGAAGCAGCGCCCGTGCCCGCTGGGCACGAGGAGCGCTCTGCAGCGCCGACCGGCAGCGCGGACCCTGCGCCCGCGGTGAGCTCGGACTCGGGGACGGCCCCGAGTCCGGTGGGAGTCCGCCCACTAGTGGAGGACTCGAGCCCTCCGGAGTCTAGATTCCTCGGGACGGGTCGGGACGGGACGGGAACGGGTCTGGACGGGTCTGGCCTGGCCGGGTCCGGGTCGGGTCCGGGTCGGGCTCGGGACGGGACGGGCCTGGACGGGGAGCCGCCACCTGCGGGGGGTAGGCGCAGGCGTCGTCGTGGTGCTCGGGGTCGTGGCCGCTCTGCTGCTGGGGGTGGTGAGCAGTGACCGGGGTCGTGTGCTCGGCGCATGAGTGGGTGCCTGCCGGTGATGGCTGGGGGTGCGCAGCGTGCGGGGTGGAGTCTGCTGCGTGCCGGACATGCGTGGTTCGGCCGGGCTTCGATGGTGATCGGGGTCGGGCGACGGGCTCGGCGGTGCTGATCTGCGAGTCGTGTCTGCGCGGTGAGGAGCGGGTCCTCGACGAGCTGCGGGTGCATCTGTCGCGGGTGCCGTGGGACCGCAACGGGGAGCGGACACCGGTGCGGGCGATCGCCTACGACATGGGTCGGTCCCGTGGGGCGGCCGATCCGGTGCGGCTGCCGTTCGGGCTGGACCTGGTCACGGATGACGACTATCGGTCGGTGGCTGGGCAGCAGACGCGGGCGGGCCTTGAGTCGGTGCTCGAGGGGTGGGTGTCGTCGTGGCGGGAAGCGCTCGACCTCGCCGGCTCGTCGGGCGATGGGATCGACTTCCTGCGGGGCCGGCTGGTCTGGGCGGCGTCGACGCCGTCGGCCTCGAGCTGGTGGGTGTACCGGGAGGAGGTGCGGCAGCTGCGGTCGCGGGCTCGTGCTCTGGACCCGTTGACGCCGCTGCGGCTCGGGCCGAGGTGTCTGGACTGCGGTGGCCCGCTGGTGCGCCGGTGGGAGCAGGAGGGGCTCGGGGACGAGGTGTCGTGCGAGGTGTGTGGTCGGGAGTACACCGATGCGTCGTTCCGGCTGGCGGCGCTCGAGCGGCTGTCGACGGCGCCGGTGGAGCAGCCGGACACGCTCGTGACCGAGGTCGAGGCGCGGAAGTGCTTCCCGCATCTGTCGGAGGCCACGGTGCGGATGGCGATCTCGCGGGACCGGGCGCGGGCGATGAGGACCGACACCGGGCGCCGGCCGTACATGCGTCGGATTCCGGAGCGTGGTCGGCGTGACGGGTCGGCGGTGTATCGGCTCGGGGATATCGCGGCGGTGGTCTCGCCGGGTGCTGTGGGTCGGGCGATGGAGGAGGCGGAGCGAGGTGCCGGTGATCGATCGTGAGTGGGTGCGTGCTAGTGCACGTTGCCGAGATGAGTGGAGGATGACGCTATGAGCTCCAGCAACTACGACCGGGCGATGTGGGTGGTGACCGCGATCGCCGGCCTGGCCCTCCTCGGGGGGTTGGTGGCCGCGATCTGGGATGCGGTGTCGTGGGGGATCTACGGCCGGGTCGCGGTCACGGCTGTCATCGTGTGGTTGGTCGGGACGATCGCCGCGGCTGCCGTCTTCAATCGAAAGGATCGATCGTGAGCATTCCCGTGCAGGATTCGGATCTCGGTCGGTACGTCGTCGACCATGGCGGCGTGACCTATGCGTGGTGGTCGGCCACGTCGACGGACTATGAAATCAGCGACGGCATCGCCGAGCTCAACGTCAAGCCGAGAATCGATCGTCGGACGGTCACGCTCATCGGCGTGCGGTATCGGTCCGACCGAGGGTGGTGCGATGCGCACGACGTCACTCTCGTCGGGCCTTGCACGATCCGAGAGGTGCCGAGTTGAGCGAGGAGGCACTGACGCCGGCTGAGTACGCGGCCGCACTGCTGCATCCCGATCCGGAGGTGAGCGCCGCGGCGTGGGAGCACTTCTGGGCGCACGCTGACGTCTCGACGATTCATGCCGAGGGGATTACGGCAGGGACAATCTACGGCGAGCAGATCGAGCACGACACGCCGTGATGGCTAGCGCTTGTCGACGCGGGACGATTCGTGGTGTTACATGGTGCCCGGGCACAAGTGTCTCTAGATGTGGGATGCGTCGTGGTTGACGCGGGGTTCCACAATCCGCCGTGGTCGGGCCGGCGTCGAGCTGATGCCCTCCGTCGGGTGAAGGCTGCCGGCCGTGCTGCCGGCGCCCCGTGCGTGATCTGCGAGCAGCCGATCGACTACTCGCTCGAGTACCCGCACCCGGACTCGTGCTCGGTGCAGCACGTGAAGCCTCAGATCTCGCATCCGCATCTGCGGTGGGAGCCGTCGAACTGGTCTCCCGCGCACCTGAGCTGCAACAAGTCGGCTAGCGACGGCGAGGTCGTGGGGCTCGGGGTGGTGTCCGAGCAATGGTGAGACTCCGCTGGGGTGCGGGGGAGGAGAGCCCCGGGGGCTGTAGCGGCAGCCCCCGGGGTGTCTCCCCGGGGCCCCGGCTGGTTGCCCCCGGGGGGTACCGGGGCAAGGTCCCCGGGGGTGCCCGGGATGGGTCCCGAGGAGAGGTCCCGGGTGGTGCTGGCCGGGCTAGTCACCGGCCGGCTCCGCCTGATCCCGGGGTGCCGGGGGAGGTCGTGGCCGTGGAGGTCCTCGGGTGGGGTGTCCCCGTCCGGGTCGACGAGGTCCCCGGGGGTGGCAGGTGAGCTCCCCGGGTCGTCTGGTGGTCGTGCTGGCCGGGCCCCCCGGAGCTGGGAAGACGACCCTGGCCAGGGCGTCCGGGCTCGAGGTCTTCGACCGGGACGATGTGCAGTGGTCGGGGGAGGGTGACTTCCGTCGGGCGCTGGCCGAGCTCGGGCAGCGGCGCCGGGTGCGCGCGGTGGTGATCCGTGCGGGTGCGACGTCGTCGGCCCGGGCGAAGGCTGCTCAGCTCGTCGGCGCGACGCACGTCTTCCTCGTGATGGCCGACCGCGCCGCCCTAATGCGTCGGGTCGCAATTCGTGATCGACATGATGTGGCGAATACGCGCGCGGCAATTCCGAGATGGTTCGAGCAATTCGATCGGAATGACGGGGTGCAGCCCTTTCCGGGGTGGCCGGCGGTGCTCGGTGGCGTCGGGCTCGGGGTCACGTCCGACCAGTGGTGAAGGTCACGGGGAGGGGTGAGGGGGCGCCAGAAAATCCAGGCCGCGTCTTCCCGGTCCCTGGGCGCCGCGACCGGCCTCTCCCCCCTCGGAACCCCCTCCCCCGGTCATTGTCAAGTCGGGGCACCCCCCCATTCCGCATATTCGGGACACATTCCTCGAAATGCGTTGCGACGCCGCGGGAAAGGGCCGGGACACGAGTTAGAGTTATCGGGACACCCCAAGGACGGAGCATTCCCGTGAATTCCACTCTCGATTTCCCTGTGCCGACCATTCGCCGTGCCGCCGAGCCCCACAAGTGCTTCGAGTGCGGCACCGAGCTCGGGACCGGTGAGGCCGTACTCCGTCCGAAGTCCCGCCGGCGCTCGCGGCTGTCGAAGGTCGCGAACGCGCGCTCTACGATCGCCGGCTTCGGCCGCGACATGGATATCGCGTTCGCGTTGACGTTCGGGCAGTTCTCTCAGCTCGACCTGATCGAAGCCGCCGCGGAGATCACGGGCCCGTGCGATCTGGCGATCTCGACGTGGACGGTCGGGCTGTGGGATGCGGAGAAGCTGAGCCGGCTCGTCGAGGCCGGCGTGTTCCGCTCGGTGCGGGTGCTCGTGGACTCGTCCGATGGGTCGAAGCGTGGCCAGGCCACTGGCACGGAGCTGAGCTCGCTGTTTGGTGATGACGCGGTGCGCACGACCCGGACTCACGCCAAGTTCGCGACGCTCGTCAACGACGAGTGGAACGTCCTGATCCAGTCGTCGATGAACCTCAACCAGAACATGCGCTCCGAGCAGTTCTCCATGATCGAGGACGTCGACGCCTGCGCATTCGTGAACGGCATCGTCGACAAGCTGTTCGCCGAGCTGCCGTCGGGTGCGACCCAGGACCGCCGCATGCCCGGCCTGCACGGGCTGGACACCGTGCAGCCCGACCTCGGAATCGAGATCGCCGGGCCGTTGACGATGGGAGCCGTGAAGCTGTGACCGAAGCGCCCGAACACGTGCCGGCCGACGTGAAGCAGGTGTGGGACGAGGTCGTGTCCGCCTGGGGTGACGAGGCCACCACGATCATCGGGCCCTCGCTCGAGGCGTACTGCGGGCAGGTCGCGCGCATGCGTGCGGCCGGTCGCCGGATCGCTGACGAGGGCATGGTGATCGCGGACCCGAAGGGGCACCCGATCCCACACCCGGCGATCGAGGTCGAGCGCGCGGCGCAGGCCCAGGTCCGGGCGTGGGGCGCGGAGTTCCGTCCGCCGGGCGGCCTGGTCTGACCATGGCGACCTACACCGGCATCCCCGACTCGCTGTCCGAGCTCGCGGTGCCGGTCCGGGACCTGCGGCCCTACGACCGCAACCCGCGCCGCGGCAACCTGGCCGCGATCACCGAGTCCCTGCAGGTGCACGGCCAGTACCGGCCGATCGTCGTCAATCGTCGCGGCAACGTCGTGCTCGCCGGCAACCACACGCTGCAGGCCGCGAAGAAGCTCGGCTGGACGCACGTGGCCGTGTCGTGGGTCGACGTCGACGACGACACCGCGGCACGCATCGTGCTCGTCGACAACCGGACCAACGACCTCGCCGGCTACGACGAGGACGCCCTGACCGAGATCCTGCGGTCCCTCGAGGACCCTGACGTCGGTACCGGCTACGACGAGGCCGCGCTGATCGCGCTGCTCGGCGACGACGAGCCCGTGCAGCTGACCGACCCCGACGACGTTCCCGGCCTCGCGCCCGACCCGATCACGAGGCCAGGCGACGTCTGGGACCTGGGCCCCTCGCTCGTGGCGTGCGCGGACTCCACCGACACCGAGGCCGTGCGGGAGGCGCTCGCCGGCCTGGTGCCGGACTGCGTGTGGACGGACCCTCCCTACGGGGTGGAGTACGTCGGGAAGACGAAGGACGCGCTGACGATCATGAACGACGGCGCGGCCGGCCTGCCGGACCTGCTGCTCGGAGCGTTCCGGACGCTCGCCGCCGTCGCGCGGCCGGGGGCGCCGGTCTACGTCGCGCACGCCGACACCGAGCGGGTCGCCTTCGAGACGGCGATGCTCGAGGCGGGGCTGCTCGTGCGGCAGAACCTCGTGTGGGTGAAGAACACGATCGTGATGGGCCGCTCGGACTACCACTACAAGCACGAGCCCGTCCTCGAGGGGGCCGTACCGGCCGCCGACGCCGGTGAGGACGCGGCCGACGACACGGTCGGGCACGAGCCCGTGCTGTACGGCTTCACAGGGGGGGGGCTCGGGGCGGCTCGGCCGCGGTGGTCCTGCGTGGCACGGGGACAACAAGCAGTCGACGGTGTTCGAGGTCCCCAAGCCGCCCCGGAACGCCGACCATCCGACGATGAAGCCCGTCGAGCTCGTGCTGCGGATGCTCCGCAACTCGTGCCCGCCGGGTGGCCTCGTGCTCGACCTGTTCGGTGGCTCGGGGTCGACGCTGATCGCGGCGCACGCGCACCGTTCCCGGGCTGCGCTCGTGGAGCTCGACCCGCGGTTCGTTGACGTGATCTGCCGCCGCTTCCAGGCCCACACCGGCGTGCTGCCGGTCCGGCGCTCCACCGGCGAGGTGGTGGACTTCGCAAGGGAGGGGGCCTCGTCATGACCCGTCCCACCGCTGAGGAGGTCCGCAAGAAGCAGGCCGACGTGCTCACCTTGCGCAAGGGTGGGATGACGTTCGCGGCGATCGCCGCGAAGACCGGGTACGCGAACGCGTCGGCCGCACGGAAGGCGTACCTGCGGGCCCTGGCGTCCTCCGACGCTGCGGCGACGCCGGCCGAGGTCCGTGAGCTCGAGCTGCAGCGGCTGGACACGCTGCACGCCGCGATGTGGGTCAAGGCCGTGCGCGGCGACAAGGACGCGTTCGACCGGGTCATCAAGCTGACCGAGCTGCGGATGCGACTGCGCGCCGACCCAGCCGACAACGAGCACGCGCTACGCCAGGCGCTGGACGCCACGGTGGAGGCGTCCAAGCAGCTCGACGAGAAGGTCGATGCCGCTCTCGTGGCCGCGGGCCAGAAGATCGCCGACCGGATCGACGCGGCGACGGCTCTCGGCGAAGGCGCCGAGGCCACCCGCGCGCTGTACCTCATGCCGCACCTGGTCAACATCCTCCGCGAAATGCTCGCGACCCCGGCCGCCCGGCAGAACGCCGGCCAGTCCAAGAGCGAGCCCGGCATGAACCCGCGCCGCGCGGCGCTCGCCGTCATGCAGGGTGGGAAGTCGGCGTCGTGACGGCGGTGCTCAAGGGGCGCACCGAGCCCCGGGTGTTCACCCCGCCGCTCGCGCCGCTTGAGCCCCGATCGCCCGAGACCGAGGCCCGCACCTGGGGGTACCGGGTCATCGACTTCGCAGATCAGGTGCTTGGCGTGGACCTGATGCCCTGGCAGCGGTGGCTGCTCGTGCATCTGCTCGAGCTCGGATCGGACGGGCGGCCCCGGTTCGCGAAGGTCGTGGTCCTCGTGGGCCGGCAGAACGGTAAGTCCACGCTCGCGCAGGTGCTGTCGCTGTGGTTCATGCTCGTGCGCGAGTGGCCGCTCGTGCTCGGCACCGCGCAGGACCTCGACGTCGCAGAGGGGCTCTGGGAGGGCGCCGTCGAGCTCCTTGAGGACGACGACCCCGACGGGCTCAACGGCTTGATCCACCACGTCGTGAAGACGAACGGCAAGAAGGCGCTGGTTCTGACGAACCGGACGAAGTACAAGGTCAAGGCCGCGAACCGGAAGGCCGGTCGCGGCCTGTCCGGGAACCTCGTGCTGCTCGACGAGCTGCGCGAGCACCAGAACTGGATGGCCTGGGGCGCGATCACCAAGACCACGAACGCTCAGGACGATCGCCTCATTCTCGGCCTGTCCAACGCTGGCGACGTGACTTCGGTGGTGCTGCGGCACTTCCGCAAGATCGGGCATCTCGCCCTCGGGGACCCTGACGGGCTCGGCGCCGACGAGCCGTCGCTGCTCGGCACCGCCCCATCCGTCGACGAGCTGCTCGGTGACGACGCGGACGACCTCGACGATGCTGCCGACGCCGAGGCGCTCGCGGAGCTGCAGTCGCTCAGTGGCGATGACCTCGCGATCTTCGAGTGGTCTGCCCCGCCGGGCTGCGACAAGTGGGACCGGGACGGGTGGGCGCAGGCGAACCCGGCGTTGGGCTACCGCATCCGGCTGCGCACGATCGCCGGTGACTGCGCGACCGACACCGAGGACGTGTTCCGCACCGAGGTGCTGTGCCAGTGGTCCGAGGGGCTCACGGCCGGCCCTTTCCAGCCGGGCACGTGGGAGGCCACGACGAACGAGCCCGTCGAGGGCCCCGACGGCGTGCTCGTCCTCGAGCCCGCCGACCGGATCGTCGGCGACGTTGTCGCCTGTGTGGACACGAGCCACGACCGCGAGCAGACGTACATCGCGTTTGCCGGCCGCCGGGCGGACGGGCTCGCGCAGGTCGAGATCGTCGCCGGCCGGTTCGGCGTCGAGTGGACGCGGGACTGGCTGATGGACGATCGCCGGCGCTCGCGGATCCTGGCGGTGACGGGGCAGTGGCGTGGGGCCCCGGTCTCGCAGCACATGCGACGTCTCGGCGCGGACCCGGACTTCCTGGTGCCGGTCGAGGAGTGGTCCGGGTCGGACTTGTCGGGCGCGTGGGGCGTCACGTTCGACGCCGTGCGGGACGGGCAGGTCCGTCACAACCCACAGGCGCCGCTGGACACCGCAGCCGGCGCCACGGTGCTCCGCACCCTGGGCGACGCGGCGATGATCGACCGCGCTCGCTCGCCCGTCGACGCGGCCCCGCTGGTGGCCTTCACCGGCGCGCTGTGGCTGCTCGGCCAGTACCAGCCCGTGACGGCCCCGCCGGCTTCGCCTCCCGAGGTCATCGACCTCGCGCCCGATGACCAGGACGACGACTTCGACCCGATGACCGTCGGGTTCTGACATGACGGGAGGCACCGATGGCCGCTGAGCAGGCACCCACGACCGAGCTCGGGTTCCAGGCGTCGTCCTCAGCGTTCTGGGAGGGAATCGACGAGGAGCAGACCCCGGAGCTCCGGTGGCCTAACTCGGTCGGGATCTTCGACCGGATGCGCACGCACGACTCGCAGGTCATTTCCGTGCTGCGCGCGGTGACGCTGCCGATCCGCCGGACGCCGTGGAGCATCGACCCGACTGGTGTTCGCGACGAGGTCGTGGAGCTCGTGGCCGACGACTTGGGCCTGCCGATCAAGGGGCAGGAGAACCGGCAGGTGCTCCGCACGCGGGACCGGTTCTCGTGGTCGGATCACCTGCGGCTCGCGCTGCTCAAGCTCGTGTTCGGGCACTCGTTCTTCGAGCAGACCTACCGGATCGACGAGGCTGGCATGGCCCGGCTGCGGAAGCTCGGGTGGCGGCCGCCGAAGACGATTTCGAAGATCGACGTCGCCGCCGACGGCGGGCTCGTCGCGATCGAGCAGCACGGATCGCTCGGTGGCGGGATGTCCCCGCGCATCCCCGTCGATCGTCTCGTCGCGCACGTCTCGGAGCGCGAGGGCGGGAACTGGTTGGGCATCTCGCTGCTGCGTTCGGCCTACAAGGCGTGGCTGCTCAAGGACCGTCTGCTCCGGGTCGGTGTGGAGACCGTCGAGCGCAACGGGATGGGCATCCCGACGTACACGGCACCTCCGACACCGGACCACATGGCGCTCGACGAGCGGCGGATCCTCGAGGAGCAGTACCGCAAGGACGGTCAGAAGATGGTCACCGGGCTGCGGGCCGGCGCCCGGTCGGGGATCTCCGCCCCTCACGGGTCCGACACGAAGCTCATGGGTGTCACCGGGACGCTGCCCGACGCCGAGGCGTGGGTCCGGTACTACGACGAGCAGATCGCCCGGTCCGTGCTCGCGCACTTCCTCAACCTCGGCACCCAGACCGGTTCCTGGGCGCTCGGCGCGACCTTCGCGGACTTCTTCACCCTGTCGCTGCAGACCGTCGCCATGGAGATCCAGGACGTGACGAACCAGCACGTCATCGAGGACCTGGTCGACCTGAATTGGGGCGAGGACGAGCCCGCGCCGCGGCTGGTGTTCGACGAGATCGGCGCCCGACACCCGGCGACCGCGGACGCCGTCAAGCAGCTGCTCGACTCCGGCGCGATCCACCCCGACGAGATCCTCGAGCAGCACCTGCGCACCGCGTTCGGCCTGCCGCCCGCTGACCTGAGCTCCCGGCACGACCACGCACCGGCCACGCCGGAACCTGCTCCCGCTCCGCCGCCGGCGCCGAACGAGGACGCGCCACCCGCCCCGCGTCCGGTCTGGCCGGGGAGCTGATCGTGAAGGAGAAGACCATGGCCCTGCCCATCTCGCACGAGACTTCGCCGTACCGGTGGCGGGGCTCCGTGCAGCCGCGCGCCGGTATTCGCGCTTCGGTGCTCGAGCCCACCGTCGAGGACGGTGTCGCGAAGATCTACCTCGCGGACCCGATCGACGATTGGGGTGGCGATTGGGGCGTCTCCGCGTCCGAGGTCGCTGAGGCGCTGACCCGCGTCGGGGACGCCAAGGAGATCCACCTGCACATCAACTCGCCCGGCGGGATGGTGTTCGAGGCGCTCGCGATCCTGAACTACCTGAGGCAGCACGACGCCCGGGTGGTGGCGATCGTGGACGGGCTCGCGGCGTCGGCGGCGTCGTTCATCGCGGCCGGCTGCGACGAGGTCGTGATGGGGCACGGCGCGATGATGATGATCCACGACGCGGCGGGCTTCGCGATCGGGACCGCGTCGACGATGCGGGAACAGGCCGACGTGCTCGACAAGGTGTCCGACACGATCGCCGGGATCTACGCGGCGCGCGCGAAGAAGACGCCCGCCGAGTTCCGTGCGCTGATGTCCAAGGACACCTGGCTGCTCGCCGACGAGGCCGTCGAGCTCGGGCTCGCGGACCGTGTCGACGGCTCCGAGGTCGACGAGGACAAGCCCGCGGCCCGTGCCCGGTTCGACCTGTCGGTCGTGGCCGAGGCCCCGGTGCCGCCCCACGCGGAGCGCTTCGCGCTGACCGCGTCCACTGCCGCCCCTCGGGCGGCCCACATGCCTCCGGCCGAGCCGGACGGGAACACAACCACCCAGGAAGGAGCCGACACCATGTCGGAGACCATCATCCAGGGGCTTCGTGAGCGGCTCGGCATCCAGGCCGACGCTGAGCTCGACGTCGACGCGCTGCTCGCGGCCGTCGACGAGGCGCTCGAGGAGCGCTCGGAGCCGGACACGACGACCAACTACAGCCCGCCCGAGGGGTCGGTGCTCATCGACGCCGAGAAGCTCGCGGACCTCACGGCCGCGGCCGAGGACGCCCGGGCGGCTCGCGCCGAGCAGGTGCGCGCCCGCCACGAGGCGATCGTCGACAAGGCCGTGGACGAGGGCCGGTTCGCGCCGGCGCGTCGTCAGCACTTCCTCGACGCCCTCGGCGCCGACGAGGAGGGGGCGCTCGCCCTGATCGAGATGCACGCCAAGAACCTCGTCCCGGTGAAGGCCATCGGCGCGACCGGTGGCGTGGACGAGTCCTCGACCGAGGACCACCTGTACACGAAGGCGTGGGGTGCCCCCGCCGCTACGAGCTCGGAGGGCTGATCCATGGCCGACTACCTGCCTAAGTTCTTCCCCGGTCAGGCCGTGACCTACACGGTCACGGCCGACGTCACCGGGCGTCAGGTCGTGGAGCTGACCGGCGACCGCGCTGCCGGGCCGGCCACGGCCGGATCCGACGTCGTGGTCGGTGTCGCCGGCTTCGACGTGAAGGCCGGCGACTCGGTCGTCGTCTACGCGGGCGGCATCCAGGAGCCGGTGGCGTCGGGCGCGGTGACCGCGGGTGACCGCGTCGCGGCTGCGGCCGACGGCACGGTCGCGACCACCGACGGGGTCGAGTCCCCGTCGATCGGGCTCGCGCTGACCACGGCCGGCGACGGCGAGCCCGTCCAGATCAAGTTCGACGCCTGAGGAGGCAAGTCATGTCGTACACGTACCCGTCGCCTCCGGCGTCGGTGGGTTCTGACCTCACCACGACCGAGGTGCACCACATCATGAAGACGCCGACGCTTCTGCGTCGTCGTCTCGCGACCCTGCTCGAGGGCAAGTTCATCGCGGACTACCTGCTCGCCGGCCGCTACCAGGCCGTCGGCGGGGCGATCCTCTACGAGACCGGCGAGGAGATCTTCCCGTCGGACGCACCCGAGGCGATCGCTCCGGGTGGTGAGTACCCGCTGACCGTGATGACGGCCGGCGAGCTCGCCGCGGCGAAGACGGTGAAGTGGGGGCAGGACTCCCTGGTCACCGACGAGGCGATCTCCCGGCTCACGCTGAGCCCGGTCGACCGCGCGCTGCGGAAGATCGCGAACGGGATGATCCGGCACGTCGACAGCGTCGCGCTCGGCGTGATCGCGTCGCGCATCACCCGGGCCTACTCCACGTCGGCGTGGTCGAGCGCGGACTCGATCATCGAGGGGGTCTTCCTGGCTAAGGCCACGATCGAGGAGGAGGCGCTGGACTCCGACGAGGCGTTCGACTTCTCGACGGTCGTGCTCAAGCCGACGCAGTTCGCGAAGGTCGCGGCCGCGCTGGTCAACTCGGACAAGCTGCCGCGTGAGTCGCAGAACGCGGTCCTGACGGGCGTGATCCAGGACTACCTGGGTCTGACCTGGACGACGGGCCTCAACGTCCCGTTCTCCGACCCGCTGCTCGTGGACCGCGACCAGCTCGGTGGCATGGCCGACGAGAACATCGGCGGCCCGGGCTACGCGAACCTGGACGGCATCCAGACCAAGTCGATCCGGCAGGACGAGAACGACCGCTACCGGGTGCGCGGCCGCCGCGTGACGGTGCCGGTCGTCGTCGAGCCGCGGGCCGGCATCCGCATCACGGGAACGGGGATCTGAGATGGCTGACTACAAGGTGACCGCCGGTGCTGTCGTCGCGAAGGTCGGCAGCACCGAGCAGTACTTCTACCGGGGCGCGATCCTCCCCGAGTCCGTC
This sequence comes from Georgenia sp. G2120, assembly GCF_055326485.1. Taxonomy (NCBI): domain Bacteria; kingdom Bacillati; phylum Actinomycetota; class Actinomycetes; order Allobogoriellales; family Allobogoriellaceae; genus Georgenia; species Georgenia sp. G2120. Next base: position 23,281 of record NZ_JBUZNL010000001.1, read on the forward strand.
TCGGAGGAGGAGCGCAAGCGCCTCGCCGGGATCGGCCTCGTCGAGGTCGTCAAGGCTCGGCCGGTGTCCCGCCCGCGCGGGCGGGCCGCCGCCGCGTCCTCGGGCAAGGGTTCCGCGGCGTCGGAGCAGTCCACCGGTGACGGGGGCTCCGACGAGGAGTCGACCGGCGACGGCGACAGCTCCGGCGACGAGCAGTCCACCGGCGACGGGGACGGCGAGGGGGCTGCTGCCGAGACGGGGGCCGGCGACCTGCCGGCAGATCCCGAGACGCCGACCGGTGCGAAGCCGACCGGCAAGGCGCCGGCCGCGTCGCGGGCCCGGAAGTAGTCGAGGAGGGGAGGGGACGTCATGGCGAACGAGGGCGAGTTCGCGAAGGCGAGCGATGTGGTCGAAGCATGGCGTCCCCTCTCCACCGAGGAGACCGGCCGCGCTGAGTACCTGATCGGGTTCGCCAGCCGGCGGATCCGCAACCGGTGGCCCGGCATCGACGACCGCCTGCGGGCGGGCCGGGTCAGCGCGGCTGACCTGCGGGACGTCGTCGTGGGCCTCGTGCTGCAGGCACTGCCGCTGGCGCCCCTTCCCGGGGCCCGGTCCTGGCAGGTCACCTCCGGTTCGGAGTCCCGGTCGATCACGCTCGGCGCCGCCGGCGGTGACCCGAACCGGATGACGTTCGAGCAGTGGATGCTTGCCATCCTCGACGGTGCGCCCGGGGCTGCCCTGCCCGGCGTCATCGGGCACTTCCCGCCGGCCCAGCCGTGGCCCGAGCCCGCGACCGTGCGGGGCCTGCTGTGAACTGGTGGCCCTCGGACCTGCACCGCGAGTCGCTGACCGTGATCCGTGAGGACGGGTCCACCGTGGACCTGACGGGCTACAACGTGCAGTCGTCGGTGGCCGCGTCCTCGGCCCAGCTCGGGCGCGAGCCCATGGGGCAGGACCGACTGCGTGCCTCCGGCCCGATGTCCGCCGAGCTCGCCGCCGGCCGGGTCGTGATCCACCGTGGTCGGTTCTACGACCTCGACGGCCGGCCCGCGGAGTTCTACGCCTCATCGATCGACCACGTCGAGGTCACCCTCGCCGAGCGGTTCCCCGTCGAGCTTCTCACCACCGTGACTGTCAACCACGTGATCGACCACGACCGGTTCGGCGCCCCGATCCGCGAGACCGTCCCCGTCGAGGACTGCCTGGTCCTGTGGGCCGACTCCACCGACGTCGGCGCCTTCACCGACCTCACGTCCTCGTCCGCGGTGCTCTACCGGCGCCGAGGCGCCCCCACGGCGCCGTTCGACTTCCAGTCCACCGACCGCATCACCGTCCCCGCCGGCGCACTCGCGCCCGGTGAGTGGGCCGTCAACGGCAGGCCCCGGCTGCACCCGAACAGCGTCGAGGTCCGCCTCGTCTCCCAGAGAGGTGCCCCATGAACCGTGCAGTGAACTACCGGCCCGACTCCGGCGGCCTGCGCGCCCTGGGGCGCTCGCCCGCGATGGGTGCGGCGATGGTGCAGCGCGCGCAGGCCGGCCAGCGGTTCGCCGAGTCGATCTCGCCCGTCGTGACCGGCAACTACAAGGGCGCGTTCCGGGTCGAGCCCCACGAGGTGCCCTACGGGGGCGGCTCCGAGCGACGCGCCGGCGCGGTCCTGATCAACGACGCCGACTACGCGCTCGCCGTCGAGGGCGCCCGCCGGGTCCTCAAGCTCGCGGTCGACCCGATCGAGAAGGGCCTGGCCTGATGTTCGCGTTCCCCGATGAGGAGAAGATCGCCGCCGTCGGCATCACCGACGCCGGCGTTGGGGACGCGGTCCTGCAGCTCGGGAACCCCGACGGGCTCGTCCACCACGTGTACAAGGTCGGCGGCACGGACAACGGGCCGCTGCGCGAGTCCCGGATCACGATCGACACCTACGCGCCGGACCGCGACGCGGCCCGCGACGGCGCCGAAGCCGTGAAGACCATCCTGACGGGCATGCCCATCACCAACGAGCACGGCCGCATCGACTCCGGCCGAGTGGAGACCGGGCCCCGCCCTATCCCGTACCCGGACCAGACCCTGCACCAGTGGCAGGGCATCTACCGGATCGAGCTGCGCGGGTGGCTCGCGCTCTAGACCAGACCGTCTGACGGTCCCCTGCACGGCCCCTACGTCCATCCGGCGCTCGCCGGTGGTGGGGGCCGTTTCTGCTGTCCCCGTGGCGAGTCGTCTGGCGGGGCAACCCAAGAAGAGAGGTTCAACATGTCCACTTCCATGCCCGAGCTGCTCGCCGCATCGGTGTCCACCGATGCGGTGCGCAAGATCGCTGCCGCTGTGCTCTATCTCGCGCCCGACGACGCTGCGACGCCGGACGGCATCACCGAGAACGGCGTGCAGATCAAGCCGCTGCCGGACGGCTACGAGTCGGCCGGCCTGTTCACGCCGGACGGCCTGAACTTCGAGCGTGAGGTGTCCACGGAGCCGGTCGAGGCTCTGGGGTTCTTCGCGCCGGTCCGTGAGGACATCTCGTCGGCGTCGCGTCGTCTGACGTTCTCGGCCTATGAGGTGCACCGTCCCGCGATCCTCGAGCTCTCCGAGGGCATCGAGATCACCGACCGCGAGCTCGACCCGGCGACCAGCGAGGTCCGTCTCGAGCTGCCCGACGCGCCGAACAGGCGCGTCTACCGTGCCCTGGCGATCGGGTGGGACGGGTCGGTGGAGGAGCCGGTGTTCGACATGCGGTTCTACCCGAAGGTGTCGGTGACGTCGTTCCCGTCGGACACGTGGTCGAAGACCGAGGCACGTAGCGCGGAGATCGGCCTGACGGCGTACATGGACACCGACCTGGGCTACATCGAGGCGCGCGCGTTCGGTGGCGCGGGCTTCCGCAAGCACGCGGCGGCGCTGGGCTGGACGGTGCCGACGACGCCGTGATCGAGCTCCGGCCGGCGGGGCGCGGGTGTCCGTCCCGCCGGCCGGTCTCCACCGCTTCTGGCACCCACCGCTGCTACCAGGAAGGGGCTCTGTGATGCCTCGCTACGAGAAGGACGGCGTGGTCTTCGAGACCGCGCACCCGGGGACCGGCGTGCGGCTGCGCGCGTCGGGGTTCGTTGCTCGCAAGGCGCGCACCCGCGACGTGCGGGCAGCCGACGAGGCGCGTGCGCGTCGCGGGTCGGCTGCGGGACCCACCGAGAAGACGTCCGGGGCGGCTGCTCCGGAGGGCTCTGGCGACGCCTCGTCGCCGGCGAGCTGACACCCAACCCATCGAGGAGACACCCATGGCTGTGAAGAAGACCGACGAAGTCGACGTGCCGACCGACGCTGATGACCTGGACGACGAGGTCGTCTCGGGGACGCGGCTGGTCATCCGGTACAAGAACAAGAAGTTTGAGTTCCAGGACTGGCTGAACGACGCCGACTACATCGAGGCCGCCGAGATCATCTCGGCGCTGGACATGAGCTCGCACGGCGACTCGATCCGTGCGTTCCGGGCGCTGCACCAGGTCATCGGTCCGGAGGGTCGGGAGGCCATCAAGGGCTGGTCCTGGTCGGACGTGACCGTGCTGACGGGGAAGATCGTCGAGCGGCTGACGAAGGCGGTTGGCGGCTCGGGGGAATAGTCCGCCTCGGGGTCCTGGTCTCGCGCTACCGGGCAGCGATCCGCGCTGATCTGCAGGACGTGGGGGTCGACCTCGCGTTGTGGTGGCAGCAGCGGCGGTGGTTGGCCCTGCTCGATCTGATTGAGCAGGCGCCACGCACTGCCCGGTGGCGCGCGGCCATGGCTGACGACCCCGAGGCTGCTCGGCAGCTGCTCGAAGCTGAGCGGGAGCACGGCTCGTCGACCAGCGACACGGAGTGGTCGCCGCCGCTGACCGAGTGGGACATGTCGGTCAACATGCAGGCCGCGATCCTCGACCGGCTCGGTGAAGTGGTCAAGAGCGTGATCGCCCTGAAGTCGGGGATCCCGACGGTGTCGGTGCGCCAGCTCAAGGCGCCGTCGAAGATCGACGTCCGCCCGTACCCGAGGCCCCGCACGGCTCTGGACGAGGCGCGTGACGAGCACCTGCGTCAGCTCGGTGCGCAGCTCATGTCGTGGTTCTCCCCAGCCAATCCTTCCGCGTCGTCTGAGGACGGCTGACTGCCGCATAGGTGAAGGGGGGTGTCTCGGTGAACGCGACCATCGGCGCCGCTCAGATCCTTGTGACACCGACGTTCCGCAACTTCCAGCGGGACTCGGAGAAGGCCATGAACCGGGTCATGCCCGGGGTGGGGCGCCGGGCCGGTGGGCTTCTGGGCCGGGCGACGGGCCGGGGCGTCGTGGCCGGTCTCGCGGACGAGGTGCCGGCGCTGCAGCGTGCCGCGGAGCGGGCCTCGCGTGCGGTGACGACGACGATGGCCGCTCGCGTCAAGGCGCAGGACAACGCCGCGAACGCGGCCGGCCGGCTGCGGGTCGCGGAGACCCGGCTGCAGGACCTGCAGGCAACGGGAACGGCGAAGGCCGGGCAGCTGGCGGCCGCGGAGGAGCGGGTCAACACCGCTCGCCGTGCGCATCGTTCGTCGGCTACGCGGGCGACGGCCGCGGAGCAGGCGCACGCGACTGCGGTGACGAACAGCGCTGCGGCGCAGGGTCGGCTCGAGGCCGCGATGCGGGGGGTGCAGCGGGCCGGCCGGCGCACCGGTGCGGGGTGGGCTGCTCGAGCTGCAGGTGCGGTCCGTGCGGGGTCGGCCTCGATGCTCGCGGCCACATCCGAGGCGCTCGCGCCCACCGGCGCGCAGGCTGCTGCTGCGGGCCGGGTTGCCGGCCGGGGGTACGTGCGTGCGGCGGTGACCGCGATCGGTACTGATGCCCGTGCCGTGCGGCGTGCGGTTGAGCCCGTGTTCCAGGCCGCGGGTCGGGTCGCGTCTGCGGCTGCCGGCCGTGTGGCCGGGACGGCGTTCGTGACCCGGACGGTGTCGGCGCTGCAGTCGGGTCGGACTGCGGTGACGTCCGCGGTGTCGACGCTGTTCGCTCGTGCGGGCTCGGCGGCGTCCTCGCTCGCGGGGTCGATCGCGGGGTCGTCGTTCGTGACGGGCACCGCGACTGCGCTGCGCAGCGGCGTGGCCGCGGTCCGGTCCGGCGCGGGAGCTCTGTCGTCGGCGGTGACGTCGACGTTCTCCACGATCACCGGTGCGGCTACGTCGGCCTACGGGCGGATCGCCGGGTCGCTGCTCGTGTCGAACCTGGTGGTCGGCATCCGGATGGGTGCGAGCTCGGTCGCCTCCGCGGTGTCGACCGTGGTCGGCGGGGCCTCTCGCGTGGCCTCTGCCATCGCTGGGGGCATCGCCGGTTCGGCGTTCGTGACGACCACGGTCGGGGCGATCCGGGCCGGCGCTGCCTCCGTGGTCGGCGCCGTGGGGCGGCTCCTGGCCCCGGCCTCTGGTGCCGCGTCGATCCCCGGTATGGCGACCGCGACTGCGTTCGTGAGCCGCGTCGCTGCCGGTGTGCGCGCCGGCGCGGGTGCGGTCACGACGGCCGTCGGTGCGACGCTGCGGGCCGGCGTCGGGGTCGCGGCTGCTGCGGGTCGTCAGGTCGGCGCGGGGTTCTCCGGCGGCATGATGGCCGGCCTCGGGCCGCTCGCCGCGGTGTTCGGTGCCGGGTCGGTGCTGTTCTCCGGGTTCAACCGGCTGGCGAACATCGACGACGCACAGTCGCGGCTGCGGGGCCTGGGCTACGAGGCCGAGGAGATCGCGACCGTCATCACGTCCGCGACCGACGCGGTGACCGGCACGGCCTACGGGCTGGACGCCGCCGCGTCGACGGCCACGGGTGCGCTCGGTGCGGGCGTCGAGATGGGCGAGGAGCTCACCGGCTACCTGGCCCTGGTCGGTGACATGACGCAGCAGTCGAACACCGACTTCAACTCGATGGGCATCATCCTGAACAAGGTCCGCGGCGACGGGCGGCTCACCGGCGAGACGCTCGCGCAGATGACGGACAACGGCCTGCAGGCCTCGTCGATGCTCGCCGAGGGGTTCGGTGTCTCCATCGAGGAGCTGCGCCGGATGGTCAGCGAGGGCGAGGTGTCCGCCGACGAGTTCGAGCGGATCATGACCGAGCGGATCGGTGGCTCTGCGCAGGCGTCTGGGGAGACCGTGCGTGGCGCGTGGGCGAACACGAGGGCCGCCCTGTCCCGGTTCGGCGCGTCGCTGCTCGGCGGTGGCGGCGAGGACGGTGAGGAGTCGATCTTCGGGTCCCTGCCCTCGGTGCTGGGGTCGGTGACGGAGAAGATCGACTCGCTCAAGGACAAGGTCGACGAGGTCTGGTCCTGGATCCGCGACAACAAGGACGACATCCTCCCGATCGCCACGAACCTCGGGAAGGTCGCCCTGGCGGTGACCGGCATCCGGATCGCGTTCGCGCTGCTGAACGGGGTCATACGGAAGAACCTGCTCGTGATCGCGATCATGGGCATTGTCGCGGCGATCACGTACCTGTGGAACAACAACGAGGCGTTCCGCGACTTCATCATCGACACCTGGCAGAACAAGATTCAGCCGGCGATCTCCGCGGTCGCGTCCTGGTTCCAGGGCACCGGTGTGCCCTGGCTGACCAGTGCGTGGGAGGCGATCAGCGCCGGCGCGTCGTGGATGTGGGAGCACGTCCTCTCGCCGGTGTGGTCCGCGATCCAGGTCGGGTGGGAGTACCTCTCGGCCGGGATCGCATGGGCGTGGGAGAACCTCATCCAGCCGGCGTGGACCGCGATCTCCACCGCGGCGACGTGGCTCTGGGACACGGTCCTCTCGCCCGTGTTCGGGTTCATCATCTCGGCCTGGCAGGGCGTCGGCGGCTGGGTGATGGACGTGTGGGTGAACGTCATCAAGCTCGCCTGGGACCTCCTCGTGTTCGGGGCACAGTGGATGTGGAACGAAGTCCTGCAGCCGGTGTTCTCGTGGATCGGGTCCGGATTCGACGACGTCGGAAACGCGATCAAGTGGACCTGGGACAACGTGATCAAGCCGGTGTGGGAAACCATGTCGAGCTTCCTGCAGGATCACGTGCTGCCCGGGGTGGAGTGGGGTGTCGAGAAGATCGGCGGCGCCTTCCGGATGGTCGCCAACCTCTTCCGTCAGCCGATCAACTTCGTGATCCGCAAGGTCTGGAACGAGGGCATCAAGTGGGCCTTCGACGAGGTCGCCAAGGCCATCGATTCCACCGCGCGGCTCCCCGAGGCGCCGCTGATCCCAGAGTTCACGTGGTTCGCCGACAGCGCGTCGTCTGGCCGTGGGCCGCGGGGCGCCAATGGGTCGGCTCGGGCCTTCGCCAAGGGTGGCTACGCGCCGCCCGGGTGGGCGCTCGTCGGTGAAGAGGGCCCCGAGTTCATCGACCTGCGCACGCCCGGCCGCGTGTACACCGCCGAGCAGACCGCCGCGATGTCCGCGGCGATCCGCGGCGAGGACCTCACGCCGGCAGAGGGTCGTGCAGCCGCCGGCGCTCGCGCCTCGCAGGCGCTGCTCCCCATGGGCCCGTCGGCCGGCCCCGCGGGCGGCATGTCGGACGACGAGCTGCGCGAGCTTCAGCAGCGCGCGTCGGGCATCAACCACGGCGAGCACGACATCGTCGAGCCGTTCGTCGGGTGGGTCCGCGGGGCGCTCGCCGCGACGGCTGAGGCGCTGCTCAACCCGCTGTTCTCGGTGGTGGACTCCACGGTCGGTCAGTGGGGGCCGGTGGGGCGTCTCGGCGCCGACGCGTTCCATAGCGCGAAGGACAACCTGGTTGCCTGGATCCGCGGGCACGACGAGGAGTACCTCGAGCGGCAGCTGCTCACGACGGGGTCGGACTCGTTCGACGTCGGCAAGGCGACCTCCGGCGGCTGGGTCCGCCCCGGTCCTGGCCCGGTTACGAGCCGCTTCGGCCCTCGGTGGGGTGGTCACCACTCGGGTATCGACCTCGCGATGCCGGTCGGGACGCCGCTGCGCGCCCCCCGCGCCGGCCGCGTGATCCGCTCCGGCTGGAACACGCTGGCAGGCCGGTCCGGCATCGGCCTGCTGATGCAGCACGCCGGGTGGGGCACCTACTTCGGGCACCTCTCGAGCGTCCTCAAGGGCGCCGGCGCGACGTTCCGTGCCGGTGAGGTCGTCGCCCGGTCGGGCAACACGGGCCGCTCCACGGGCCCGCACCTGCACTTCGAGGTCAACCGCGGGAACTTCCAGGCACCCATCAACCCGACCGTGACCGGCCTGTTCGACGGCGGGAACGGGTGGCTCGACCCGGGCATGCTCGCCTACCACTCGCCGAAGATGCGCGACCCCGACGCGATCCTGTCCAACCAGCAGTGGAACGACATCCACCTGCTCGCCATGCAGGCCGCCCCCAACGGCGGCGGTGGCGAGCCCGTCGCGATCGTCAACGTCCACGACGGCAACGTCGCGCAGGTCGTCGGCGCCGTGAACTTCGAGGTCCAGCGCCGATCCTGGGGCGCACGTGCGGGGGTGCGAGCGTGACCGACTTCAACCCTGGCCGGGGCATCGTCTTCGAGCTCGACAGCGTGACGTTCGGCGGGCACGGCGACTCTGGCCTGGTCGTCTCCGAGTTCGACCCCGCCCCGTGGGCCACCCGGTCCACGGTCACCGACCGGCCGCACTCTCACGGGTCAATGGTCGGCCGCGACTTCCTCGGCGGCGCGGTGTGGACGTGGACGATCCGCACGCTCGGCCGCACGAACGCGGAGTCCTACGCGCTCGCCGCGACGCTGGCCCGTGCCTGGCGGCGCTCGCAGGCGCTGGGGCCGGGAGAGACGGTGGCGCTGCGGTTGTGGCGTGCGAGCCGGTGGTTGCGGGTCTACGGGCGGCCGCGGCAGTTCGCGGGCCCCTCGGGGGACGTGCGGACGTCTACGGGGTCGGGGCAGATCACGTGCAGCTTCGAGATCACCGACCCGCGCGTGTACGCCGACGAGGAACGGTCGGTGACGGTGGGGACGGTGCCGGCGGCGGGTGCGTCGGGGTTGCTGTTCCCGGTGGTGTTCCCGGTGGTGTGGGGCGAGGGGGGCACGGCGGCGTCCCGGTCGGGGATGGTCCGGGCCGGTGGGTCGGTGGCGACGCCGGTGCGGGTCGAGCTGCGCGGTCCGATGACGTCGCCGCGGCTCGTGCACTCGGCCGGTTGGGAGGTCGGCGTCGTGGGTCCGATCGCCTATGACGAGGTCGTGGTCCTGGACGGGGTCTCGCGGACGGTGACGGCCCGTGTCGGTGGTGGGCCGGCGCGGAACGCGTCGACGCGGTTGACGCGGCGCTCGCGGTTGGACCGCCTCGTGCTTGACCCCGGCGAGTCCGAGTTCACGCTCATCGCGACTGACCCGACTGGCACCGGCAGCGCTCGCATCGCGTGGCGCGACGCCCACGAAACGATCTGAGGAGGACCACATGGCCGAGACGTTGGAGATGCAGGGCTGGGCGTTCGGGGGTGGGTACGAGCACCAGGTCGAGGTCGGCCGGCTGCTCGCGTACCTGTCCTCGGGTGGTGCGTCGGGCGTGGTGGCTGCAACAGATCTGCGGGTGGTGCCGCTGGACGTGCCCGGTGGTGGTGTCCGGGTGATGCCGGGTGCGGCGATCATGGCGAACAGCTACGCCGGCGGGGGCCAGCAGGCCTACGCGGCCCGGATGCCGGTCGCCGGTGAGGTCGACGTGCCGGCGTCGTCGTCGGCGGGTGCTCGCACGGATCTCATCGTGGCCCGGGTGGAGGACCCGCAGTACGCGGGCGAGGCGCCCGGGGTGCGGGTCGAGCGGATCGGTGGGGTGCCGGCGGGCACGGAGTCGGCCGCGGCGCTGGGGCTGGCGTACCCGTCGGCGGCGCTGGCGCGGGTGACGTTGCCGGCGTCGACGGGCACGGTCACGGCCGCGCACATCACGGACCTGCGGCGGCTGTCGCGGCCGCGCCGGGAGACCGGGTCGAAGGTCGTGTTCCCGACGGGGTCGGCGGCCGACGGGACGGCGCACCGCATCCCTGATGGTGGGTCGTATGCGGCGTGGCCGATCCGCCCGAACGACCGGCCGGTGGTGTTCGTGCCGGAGTGGGCGACGCACCTGACGACGATCGCGCACATGTCCGGGATCCTCTACACCGGGGACACGCGGTCGGTGGCGGGGATGCGGCTCGGCATCGGGTCGTCGTGGTCGCAGAACGGGATCCTCATCGAGGAGGACGACGACGGCCGGTACGGCAACTCGGGTCTGCGGAGCCACTACACGGTCATCGGGCACCAGCCGATCGAGGCGGTGCGTCGGGGCACGGACCAGACGATCAACCTGCAGGGCCTGCGGTCCTCCGGTAACGGCCTGTGGTGGTCGGACTACCAGTCGACGATCTCCATCCAGTGGGAGTTCTCCGAGGAGCCGATCTAGTCGTGGCCGGCGCGTGGTCGTTTCTGGTCCAGGAGCTGCCCTCGGGTGAGTGGGTCGACCTCGCCGCACCCCTGTCGGGCGCGTCGGTGACCAGGTCGCTGGGGGCGTCGATGATGCTCTCCGGGTCGCTGCCGGTCGAGGTCCCGCACCTGGCCGGGCGGCTGCGCGAGTGGGGCACGGCCGTGTACGCGGTCGAGGGCGAGCAGCTGCGCGGCGGCGGGGTCATCCCCTCGGGCGCGGTGTCGTTCGACGGCCAGTCCGTGTCCCTGTCCGCGGTGGGGCCGACGTCGTGGCTGCACGGTCAGCCGTGGCTGTCCGCGCCGCGGGAGTACATCGACGCCGACCCCGCCCGCATCCAGGAGGACATCTGGGCCGACATGCAGGCGTGGGGTGGCGGGTTCCTCGGGGTCACGCTCGACCCGCTGACGACGACGAAGCGCGTGGGCGAGCCCGAGCGGGACGTGGAGTTCCAGACCGGCGCCGGCCAGCAGGTGTCCTTCCAGGCCGGCCCGTACCGGCTGGCGTGGTGGAACACCTCCGACGTCGGCCAGGCGCTCACGTCGCTGGTCGACGACGCCGGGATCGAGTGGGTCGAGGTGCCCGCGTGGGCGGCCGGCGACGCGCGGGCCGTCCAGTGGCACGTGCGGCGCGCGTTCCCCCGGCTCGGGGTCCGCCGCGATCTCACGATCACCGTCGGCGCGGAGATCGTGGCCGTCCCGCCTGTCGCGCTCGAGGAGTACGCCTCCGACGTGATCGTCATCGGCGCCGGCGAAGGCTCCGCGATGGTCAACGCCGAAGCGGGCCGCGCGACCGACCGGCTCCGCCGGGCCGTCGCCATCGAGGCCAAGGGCATCGGCCGGAAGGCCACCGCCCAGAACCGGGCCCGCCGCGAGGCCGACGCCCGCACCGGTGAGCGGGTCGTCTCCACGCTCACCGTCCGCCCCACCCCGACGTTCGACCCCTGGGCCCTCGACCCCGGCGACGAGATCCGCGTCGCCGGCGACGCCGGCTGGATCCAGCTCGACCAGTGGGTCCGCGTCCTCGAGCTCACCACCGACTGCGAGTCCGGCGACACGACCATGGAGGTGATCCCCGCGTGAGCATCGACCCCCGCCTCGCCGCCGAGGTCCGTGCCCTCGCCGGCCAGATCGCTGACGTGAAGCAGACCGTCCGCGACCTCGCCACCACCCCCCAGCTCACCCGCTCCGCCATCGACGCCGGCTCCGTCGTCGTCCGCGACGCGGACGGCACCCTCATGGGCGAGGTCGGCCTGCAGCACGACGGCACCTGGGGTGCCTCCACCCTCAACGGGCCCGCGCCCGCCACCCCGCACGCGCCGACCGTCATCGGCGGTGCCGGCCTGCTCGCCGTCCGCTGGGACGGCCACCTCGCCGGCGCCCCCGTCCTCCCCCTGGACTTCGAGTCCGTCGAGATCTACGCCGCCCCCGACACCGCCCCTGTCGTCGGCCCAGGCCACCTGCAGGGCGTCATCACCGCCCAGGCCGGCGGGACCAAGACCATCGCCCTGCCCGCCGGAGCGTGGCACGTCGTCCTCGTCTCCCGCACCCACGCGGGCCGGCGCTCGCCGGCCTCCGCGGTCGTCGTCGGGCACGTGGCTGTGCCCGCGGACGCCGAGCAGATCGGCGCGATCCTGGACCAGGTCACCGGCGACCTCGCCGAGACGCGCGACGACCTCGCCCGGGCCCGCACCGAGCTCGACGAGAAGGACACCGAGCTCGAGGCGCGGCTCACCGCCGCGGACGAAGCACTCGCCGGTCTCGACACCCGCCTCGAGACCGTGACCAGCGACCTGGCCGACTCCCTCACCCGCGTCACGGCCGCCGAGGAACGCCTCGACGTCGTCCAGGAAGAGACCCTGCCGGCGCTCGCCGGTGATCTGTCGACGCTGCGGGACGTGACGATCCCCGAGCTCGAGGGCATCGTGGGTCCGCTGCCGGGGCAGGTGCAGGCCGCGGCCGACGCGGCTGGGGCGGCTGCGGACGCGGCAACGGCTGCGGAGGCGCGTGCGACCGAGGCCAACAACCGCGCGATGACGCGGCTCGCGAACGGCAACTTCGAGGACGGGCTCAAGTACTGGACCGGCGGCGAACTCGCCGACGAGGGCCACTCCGGCACGCAGTCGGCGCGCGTCGGCTCGATCCGGCCCGAGTCCCTCATGCCCGTGGTCGCGGGGCAGATCTGGGAGCTGCAGTACTACTTCAAGGCCGACAACGACGACGCGGTCGGTCAGAGCCACTTCGCTACGTTCTACGACGGCGCGGGCACCCGCGTGTCACCGTGGCTCACGAACTCTACGGCCACGCGCGAGTGGCAAGACTCTGGCGCACTGCGCTTCACCGTCCCGGCCGACGTCGACCAGATCGTCTTCCGCATCGGCCGCTCGTCGGCGGCGCCGGAGAGTGCGGCTTGGCTGATCGACGACGTCACCCTGCGCGACGTCACCGACGTGGTCCGGCTCGAGGAAGCAGCGAACGCCGCCCGCCGACGCGCCGACGAGGCGCACGACCGCGCGGACGAGCTCGACGGCCTCGTGGGCACGCTCCGCACCGACCTCGACGTCGCCGCCGGCCGCATCCAGACCGTCGAGAACGAGACGATCCCGGCGCTCGCTGGCGACCTGTCGACGCTGCGGGAGACGACGATCCCCGCGCTCGCGGCAACGGTCGGTGCCCTGCCGGCTGACATCGCGGCCGCACAGTCCGCGGCCGACGCGGCGCAGTCCGCGGCCGATGCCGCCCACGCCGAAGCCGAGGCGGCGCTGCTCGAGGCATCGGGGCGGTCACGGGTCGTCGCGCAGGCCCTGCCGCCTGAGCCAGACGGCTCGGTGCTCTGGATCGACACCTCCGACGGCAACACCCCGAAGGTGTGGGCCGACTACGGGCCGGGGCCGCGCGAGAACTGGGTCATCAATCCGCAGATCCATCCAGATGGCGCATCCTGGACGTTTGCGGCCGGATCGGGTGGGACCTATGTCCGCACGCGGATGGACGGATTCACGCGGACCGCGTGGCAGAACGAGGAGCCCGCCATCTACTCGGGAGGTGCGGGGTACAACCTGTTCGGCCTGACGCCGGGAGCGCGCCCGGTGACGCCCGGACAGCCGTACTCGTTCCGCGCTCGGTACCGGACAGTAACTCCGCGCGCGATGGCCTTCTACGTGCAGTGGATCAACGCCGGCGGCACGAACATCGGCAACAACATGCAGTACCGCGGAACGTCGGACATGCAGGCGGGGGACTGGCAGGAGTTCATCTACGAAGGGCTCGTTGCGCCCGAAGGTGCGGTCCGGGCGCGCATCCTTCTGTACCTGTCTTGGTCCTCGACCCATGGAGGACTCGCGCTCGGTGACGCGCTCGACGCGCGCGAGGTCCTCATGGAGGAAGGCGAGACCGCCGGCCCCTACTTCGACGGCGACATGCCAGGAGCGCGATGGTCGGGAGACCGTCACGCATCGACCTCCCTCTACGACGGGCCTGCGTGGGTTGCGGTCCCGGATGCGGGCGTCGCTCAGGCGCTCGCGGATGCTGAGGCCGCCCAGGACCGTGCCGATGCCGCGCACAACCGTGCTGCGGCGCTTGAGGGGCAGGTCGGGACGCTGCAGACCGAGCTCGCGGCCGCGGCGTCGGAACTCGCCACGGTCCGGGACACGACCCTGCCGGCGCTCGCCAGCCGTCTCGGTTCGGTCGAGTGGGACACGCGGAACTTCTCGGCCGAGTGGATCACCGCCGGTGAGCTCGGTGCCGACCGGATCGCGGTGAACGAGCTTGCGGTGGCGATCGCGAACGTGATCGAGCTGAACGCCGGTCGGATCACGACCGGTGAGCTGGGTGCGGAGCGGATCAACGTCTCCGAGCTTGCGGTGGCGATCGCGAACGTGATCGAGCTGAACGCCGGTCGGATCACGACCGGCGAGCTCGGTGCCGACCGCATCGCGGTCAACGAGCTGGCCGTGGCGATCGCGAACGTGATCGAGCTGAACGCCGGTCGGATCACGACCGGTGAGCTGGGTGCGGAGCGGATCAACGTCTCCGAGCTTGCGGTGGCGATCGCGAACGTGATCGAGCTGAACGCCGGTCGGATCACGACGGGCGAGCTCGGTGCTGATCGCATCGCGGTGAACGAGCTTGCGGTGGCGATCGCGAACGTGATCGAGCTGAACGCCGGCAGCATTGCGTCGGGGACGATCGACACCGAGCGGTTGAGCGCGCAGGGCATCGCGGCTGCGGTGGCGACGATCCTCGAGCTCGATGCAGGCGTCATCACGACGGGTGAGCTCGCGGCTGCGCGGATCGCGGTGGCGGACCTGTGGGCTCGGATCATCTCGACGGGCACGCTGTATGCGACCGAGGCGATCATCACGCCGCGGCTGCTCGCGCCGAAGTCGGTGCAGACCGAGCACCTCGGGATCGTGCCGGCCGACGGCGAGGGCTCGCAGGGCATGCACCTGGTGCCGGAGGGCCTCTCGCTCGTGGGGCCCGAGGGGAACCCGCTGTTCGCGGTCCGCTCGGACATGCCGGTGCTGCTGTCGGTCCTCGATGAGGAGGGCAACGTCGCGGGCGGCGTCGATGCCGAGGGGCACGTGACGGGCCGGTCGTTGTCGACGCCGACGGACCTGACCTACGGGCCGGAGGGGCATTCGCTGGTCGAGGTCATGAACCGGCTCCCGGGCGCGGGTGAGGTCGACCCGGTGCTGATCAAGATGCAGCTGTCCGAGGCGGGGGCGTTCGACGGGTCCGGGAACCGGATCTTCGCTGCGCTGATCACTGTGCCGGGCACCGGGAACCGTGAGCTCGAGATCGACTGGAACCTGGACATCTCGCGGGCGTCCGGTGGTGGGACGGCAGTGAACCAGCTGCTGTACGTGGCTCACTCGAACTCGGTCCCGTCGGGCATCCCGAGCTCGGCGTTCCTGGTCGAGACGCGTGTCGACCAGTTCACGGTGGCATCGGGCACGACGCCTGCCCGTAAGCAGTTCTCCGGCCGGCTGTCGATCTCGACGGGGCACCTGGCGAACTCGATGCTTGAGTCGCGGCGCCTGTATGTGGTGCTGGCGGTGACGACGAACGCGGGCGCCCCGCTGACGATCCACTCGGGTCAGACGGGCATGGTGGTCAAGGACGCCGGCTCGGGAGTGGTGATCAACGCCGGGACGATCGAGGCGTCGCCTCCGGGAACGCCACCAGGTGGTGGCGATGGAGGCGGGGGCGGCACCGTGGTCCGGACGCCGCACCACTACTTCTCGGGGCTGTCGCGGGGTGCGACCCGGATCTATCAGGGCAACGGGGCGCAGTACCTGGATCGGGCGCGGCCGGCGTACCACGCCTATCAGGGGCAGGCGGTCGTCGCCGGGGCCGGCGTGCTGCGCTCGGTGATGATGATCCCGGCCGGCCTGTACTCCGACACCTCGGGGCATGCGGGCGTGGAGTACGTGGAGATCACGCTGCGCTGCGTGCACACCAACGGCGGCGCGGTCACGTTCGGCATCGGTGCGATGGCCGGGACGACGCTGCCGGGGTCGCTGGCCTCTCCGCCGTCGAACTTCGCGACGGTGTCGATGCGTGCGGGCCAGACCCGGACCGTGCGGGTCACGGGTGTGACGGCGAGCCGAATCATCAACGAGAACTACCGGCGGCTCGTGATCTACGGAGCCGGGTACGGGGTCATCGATCCTGCGGGGTCGCAGGTGCGGTTCGTGGTGAAGAGGTGATGACCGTGGCGTTCGACGACCAGAGTGATGCCGAGCTCGTGGAGCGGCTCGAGGTACTGCAGGAGGAGTCGGCCGCGATCTCGGCCGAGCTGGATCGCCGGCGCACGCTCGCGGATCTGCCGCGTCGTGCGGATGAGCTCGCGGCGGCGTGGGCGGCGATCAACGGCCGGGTGGACGGGGATGCGTGGGTGCAGCCCCGGCACGCGCTGGATGCGTACCCCGAGGGTGCGGTCGTCGCTCACGGTGGCCGGGAGTGGGTGAGCCTGACGCCGGCGAACGTCTGGGAGCCGGGCGTGTCGGGGTGGCGTGAGGTCGCCTCGGGTGGGGGGCCGGCGGAGTGGGTGCAGCCCACGGGCGCGCACGACGCCTACCAGACGGGGGACCGGGTGCTGTTCGAGGGCTCGGTGTGGGAGTCGCTGATCGACTCGAACACGTGGAGCCCGGCGGCGTATCCGGCGGGTTGGCAGCTCGTGCCTGGCGAGGGAGGGGCTCCGTGAGTTTCCGAGATCTGTCCCGACGGCACCGGATCATGCGGAGCCTGTTCATCGGTGGCGCCTACATCGGCGTCGCGGTCGCGGGGGTGTCCGCGCTTCTGCTCACTCCGCGCACGATCGCTGGCGCGCTGGGGGAGTGGATCACGTACTTGTGGGCTGCGCTGGCGATCGTCGGCGGCATCTGCGGTGTGTACGCGATCGCGACTGATCGCCCCGAGGTCGGCCGGGAGCGTTGGCGGATGGAGCGATGGGCTGCCCCTCTCGCCGTGGGTGGGGCCGTGGGGTACGGGATCGGCGTGTGGACGCTGGTGGTCACCGAGACCCCGACCCGGATGACGCAGGCGACGTGGGTGGCGGTGCTGATCCTGCTGCTCGTGGACCGGGCGATCGAGATCGACGCGGTGGCCGCCCGGCAGCGGACTCTGCATCTGCTCAAGCGCGCGACGGAGGACCTGGCCGACGACGGCGACGACGACCGGGAGGAGTAGCTCGTGCTGGACGCTCCCACCGTCGTGTCTCTCGTCGGTGCGGTGACCGCTCTCGTGGTCGCTGTCGCCGGGATCCTGCGCAACCGGGACGACCACCGGCGTGGCGTTCGAGACCAAGACCTCAAGGCCGGCAGCTCGATGACCGAGCAGTACTCCGGGCTGCACGAGGACCTCGCCGAGCACATCGCGCTGCTCAAGGACGACCTCAAGGAGACCCGCGAGCGGGCGCGGAAGATCCGCGCGAAGTACGAGGCGGCGCTGGAGTTCATCCGCGAGCTGCTGCGGTGGATCGCGAAGCGCACACCGACCGACGCCGACATCCCTGACCCCGTGCCCGACAAGCCCGACCTGATCACCGACGACCTCTGAGGAGGAGTACCCATGGTCACTGCTGTGAGCCCGCTGCAGGGCTACGTCAGCTCGGAGGCGTTCAGCGCCGCCCGCCCCACCCACTCCGGTATCGACATCGCGCCGCCACGGAACGCCAAGGTCCGCGTCGGGGCTCCGGTCCGCGCCATGTACGGCGGGACCGTGACGCGCAACGTCACCCACAAGAAGCCCGGCCAGCCGGCGAGCATGGGTGGCGCCCAGCCCGGCCTGTCCGGGAACGGTCCGACGATCAAGAACACGAACGGCTACCAGCAGGTCTACGGGCATGTGCTGTCGAGCCTCAAGGTCGGTACCCGGGTCAGAGCTGGGGACGTGATCGGCCACATCGACCTGTCCGGGATCACGAGCGGACCGCACGTGCACTTCGAGACCCGCACCCCGGCCGGCACGCCGTACCAGCCGCGCGTGGAGTTCCGGGCCGCCGGCTTCAACCCGGGCTCGAAGCCGGTGCTCGCGAAGCGGACCGTCGTCCCCTCGGCAACGCATGACGGGTACGTCCTGGTGCAGCAGGACAGCCGGATCCCGCAGATGAACGCCACCCGGCGTGACGGCATGAAGCCGTCCGGCGTGATCGTGATCCACACCGCCGAGAACAACACCGGGTTCGGTCCCGCCGATCCCGGGGCGGAGAACGTCGCCCGCTGGATCCTCGACCGGCCGGACCACGGGTCGTACCACCGGATCGTGGACCGGGACTCCACGGTCCGGATGGCGCCCTGGTCCGCCGAGACCTTCCATGAGACCCACACCAATCGGCACAGCATCGGCATCAGCTTCGCGATCCGCGCGGCCGACTGGAAGGTTCTCGGCGCGAACGCCGAACCGATGATCATCCGCGGCGCTGCCGAGGCGGCAGACGCTGCCGCGTGGCTGCACCAGCACCGGGGCGTCACCGTCCCGGCGCGACTGATCACCCGGGCCCAGGCGCTGGCCGGCACGCCGGGCTTCGTCGCTCACGGAACCATGGATCCCGGCCGGCGCACCGACCCCGGCGCGGACTTCCCGTGGTCCCTGTTCTTCGCCCACGTCACCCGATTCATGCAGGCCGGGACGAACCCGGTCATCGACCACGAGGAGGATCGCATGGCACGTCACGTGTTCTTCGTCGCGCCCCACACCGAGGGCGCCGGCAAGTCCTGGTACTGGCTCAACCCCCGAAGCGGGGTCGTCACCCACCTGCCCGAGATGGACGACAAGAAGTCCATCCGCGCCAACATCACCCGCCTGTGGCCCGAGGACGAGTTCTACGACTGGTCGAAGTTCCCCGGCCGCCCCACTGGCGCGAAGGACGACCTCGGCGAGGCGTGGATGCTCGGCGCAGTCGCCTACGCCGGACCGGCCAAGGTCCACCCGAAGGGGCTGGCAGCATGACCGGCTACCACGTGGACGACACCCGGCCGGTCGACGGCACCGACGCCGGCACGCCGACCCAGGTCGCCCACCCCGTCCGGACGGCGCTCCGCACCGCTGTGCAGGCCGCCCTCCCGTGGGCGCTCGCCGTCTGGGGGCTGCTGCTCCTGCTGCCCCTCATCGCCGACGAGGTCGCCGCCGTCGAGGGCGTGCCCGGCTGGCTCGTCGCGGCGCTCGCCGGCGCGGGTACAGTCGCGCTCGTGATCACCTCGCTCGTGTCGCGGGTGATGGCTGTCCCCGGTGTCGAGGCGTGGCTGCGCCGGCACCTGGGATGGCTCGCCACCGGCGTGCACACCGAGACCCCGCCGGCCGAGCTGTCGTCCGACTCCTCGGGCGACTGACGTTCCCGTCTGGCCGGTGTCCTGTCGGCCAGCGCCTGATGGCCCCCGGTCCGAGCTGTGTGCTCGGGCCGGGGGCCATCGTTGTCGTGTTCGCGGTGCGGTTAGTCTGCGGCGTTGATCCAGGCGTCGAGGGTGACGCGGGTGACGCCGGCGGCCTTGGCGGTGGCGCGCTTGGTGGCTCCGAGCCGGTGGGCCGCGAGGGCGGCCTCGCGGCGCTCGCGGCTGGCGGTCTCGTACTGGTCGGCGGCGTGCTCGGCGCGGGCGAGCCAGTGCGCGGTGTCGAGATGCTCGTCGACGCGGACGTCGTCCCGGTCCTGGGCGTCGGCCACGGCCGGTGCGGCTTGCTCGTCGGTGAGGCCGTCGAGCTGGGCGACGATGCGCACCCATTCGGCTTCGCTGTCGCTGCCAGATTCCTCGATGGCGTCGATCGCGCGCTGCGCCTGCTGGGGGTCGTCCCATGCTTCGGGGTTGACCCATGCCTCGATGTCGTCTCGGTGTGCCATGGTGCTCGGTCCTTTCGGGGGTGCGGGTCAGGCTTCGGGGTGGCTGTAGCGGCGCTCGTGCTTGCGGTTGCGGGCGTAGGCGTTGGCGAGGGCTTCGAGGACGTCGGTGGCCTTGTCCTGGTCGTCGAAGTCGGGGTAGCGGATCGCGGTCGCGTGGGCGATGTCGGCGAGTCGGGCGACGTCCTCGTCGGTGGCTGTGGCGCCGAAGAGGTCGGTGGCGAGGTCGCGGGCGAGCTCGTCGGGGGTGAGGTCTTCCGGGTGTATCGGCTGGTGCTCGAGCCGGTCGATGGTGACGAGCTGCTCGTCGGTGAGTGCGGCCCGGACCGCGGGGGCGGCTCCGGCTGCGGTCGCCTCGGCCCAGGTTCCGCGGAGGAGCCAGTCGGCTGTGCCGATGTTGATCAGGTGGGGGATCAGGGTGATCCAGCGATCGGTCTGCTGTGCGGCTTGGTCGGGGAGCGTCTGCGAGTTGTAGGCGTTCAGGGCGCCGGCGACGTGGGCCGGTCGGGGGGTGTCGGTGAGGGGCATGGCGTGGGGCTCCTGTCGGTCTCGGCGGGTGGGTCAGGCGTTGATGTCGGTGAGGTGCGTGTTGAAGGCCGAGACCGTCGCGGCGGGCTCGTCGATGATCCAGTCGCGCCGGCCGGAGGAGTAGGTGATGGCGAGCCCGAGGTCCCGGGCGATCTCGCGGACGGCGGCGCGGGTCAGGTTGTTGCGCTTCGCGAGCTGCTTGACGCTGTCGGTGGTGGTCATGGTGTCCTCTCGTGGGCTGGTATCTCCTGCCCTTCCGTTGTATAGGACTATACCATGAGGGTATGGTCCTATACAACTCGGCGGGGGTGGTGATTCGGTTCGGTGTGATGCTGATCGTGGCGTTCTGGAACCCGCCCCTTCGCGCTGCTCCAGAGCTAATGTCTGGACATGCGCACCCACCGCCCCCTTGCCGCCGCGGTGCTCGCGGCCGCCGCCCTGGTCCTGTCCGCCTGCTCGTCCGTCGGTGATGGTTCCGGTGGGGGTGATGCGGCGCCGGCCGACGAGGCCGTGCCCGAGCAGGCCGGCGTGGGATCGAGCCGGGACGAGCCGGCGGCCGTCAGGGAGACGGTTACGTGGGGCGATTGGGAGTTGACGGTCGGGGCGACGGACTTCGATCAGACTCAGGAGATCCGTCAGGCCGAGGCCGACGAGCTCTACGACGGCGACCTGGGGTGGGTGCCGCCGCCGGAGTCGGGCCACGTGTACGCGACGGCGCCGATCGAGGTGACCTACGTGGGCGAGGGCTCGGGGCGGATCGGCGACGGGCTGGCGGTGTCGTTCATCGGCGAGGACGGGGTGGTGATCGAGGACGCGCCGTTCCAGACCGTCGAGGATGACGTGATGGACGCGGCCGAGGTGTACGCCGGCTCGTCGGTCGAGGCGGTGATGATGCAGGAGATCCCGTCGGGAACGACGTCGGGTGTCTGGCGGATCCATGACTGGTCCGCGCACGACCGGGTCGAGGTGTTCTTCGAGGCGGCCGAGTAGTTCGACCAGACCGATTGCGCCCCCGGCCACCATCAGGTGGCCGGGGGCGCTGTTCGTGGTGCGTGGGTCAGGCGGCGGCGTCGAGTGCGGCGCGGAGGCGGTCGTGTTCGACGTCGGTGTAGATCTGCGTGGTGGCGAGCGAGCGGTGGCCGAGGAGTTCTTGGACGGCTCGGATGTCGCGGGTGCCCCGTAGGGAGCGGGTGGCGAATCGGTGGCGGAGACTGTGCATGGTCCAGTGCTCGGGGAGCGCGCGGGCGACGAGCTTCCCAACCCAGCGGGGTGAGAGGTGGCCGTTGTCGTCACCGGGGAAGGCCCACCCGCCGCCGGCGAGGGTGGCCTTGCGGATGCGGTCGGCGAGGTGTGCGGGTAGCGGGACGAGCCGGTCGTGGCCGCCCTTGCCGTGGACGAGGAGGGACCAGCCGCTGAGGTCGGGGTGGAGGTCGTCGGCGTGGATGCGGGCGACCTCGGCGCGGCGGAGGCCGACGTAGCCGGCGATCTCGATCATGAGGCGGGTGCGGGGTTCGGCTGCGGCGAGGGCGTCGCGGAGGGCGTGGTCGGGGGTGGGGCGTGGTCGGTGTCGGACGGGGGCGACGCGGGGGAGTGCTTCGGCGGGGTTGGTGGTGGTGCGGCCGGTACGGCCGGCCCATTCGTAGAAGCTGCGCAGGCTGGCGCGCACGCTGCGGCGGGTCTCGATGGACCACGTCTGTTGGCCGGTCCAGTGGATGAGGTCATCGGGGGTGACGGTCCACGGGGTGCCGCCCAGGGCGCGGGCGCATCGTCGGAGGTGGTCGATGCGGGTGGCGATCGTCCCGGGCGAGCGGCCGGCGGCACGGAGCTCGGTGTGCCATGCGTCGAGGGGGGTCTTCCAGGATGGAGGAGTCGTCTTCGATCTCATGTCCGTGATGTTGGACATAGCGCGTCAGGCTCGCGAGCGTAGGGAGAGGACCGGAGCGATTGTGTCCGTTTCGTTGCCGTGGGCGGGTCGCTCGGGCAGTGCGATCACGTCGGCGAGGTGGTCGCCTTCGATCGCGTGGCCGGTGTCGATGCTGGTGTCGGCGCCGTCGGATCCAAACCAGAAGGTTGGGGGTTCGAGTCCCTTCGGGCGCGCAGATGCCCCGGTCGCGTATGCGACCGGGGCATTCGCCATTCCTGGGCCCCGTGCCGGGCCGCGCCCCTGTACGGCCCCGCTCGACCTCGACCTCGACCCCGCCGGTCCCGGGCCCCTCGCCACCCGCGACGACGACGCCGTGCCCCGCGACGACGACGCTGTGCCCCCGCTCACGACTAGTTGCATGCTGCAAGCAACGGAGTATCGTCGGACCAGTGCCTGACGCTTCATCCCTTTCGTCCCCCTCGCCCGACCCGGCGAGCGGCGCGTCCCCGACGGACGCCGCTGCGCACCACGTCGTCGCCGGCGCCACGCCTGACGCCACGTCCGACGACCGCCTCGCCGTCGTCGCCGACCTCGTCCTCGCGGTGCTCGAGGCCGGCCGCGTCACTCGCGGCCTGGGGGAGGCCGTCAACAAGCTGACCGGCATCCGCCGTGCCGACTACCTCACGCTGCTGCGGATCCAGGAGTCCGACGCCTGCCGCATCTCGGACATCGCGGCGGGCCTCGAGCTCGACGTCTCCGTCATCTCCCGGAAGATCGCCTCCCTCGACGAGCTCGGCCTCGTCTCCCGCAGCCCGCACCCCGACGACGGCCGCGCGCAGGTCGTCTCCGTCACCGACCTGGGCCGCGAGACGATCGCGCACAACCGGCGCCTCTACACCGAGGCCATCGCCCGCATGACCGCGCAGTGGGACACCGCCGAGCTCGAGACGCTCGCCGCGGGCCTGCACCGCCTGGGCACCCACCAGCCCGAGTCCGCCGTGGCCGCGGCCGACGCCGCCGAGCCGGGCACCACCGACACCACCACCAGCACGAGCAGGAGCACCGAATGACCGCGGCACGCCGCACGAAGGACCTCACGAGCAAGCGCATCTATGCCGGCATGACCCTCGAGCAGGCCGAGGCCGCCGAGGCCGAGCACAGGCGGATCATGGCCGTCCTCACCGGCCTCCTGCTCACCCAGTTCTTCGGGATGATGGCCAACACGATCGTCGGCAACGCGATGCCCGTCATCGCCGCCGAGGTCGGCGCCGCCCCGAGCCAGTACGTCTGGATCATCACCGCGGCGATCCTCGCCAACACGGTCCTCACGCCGATCGCCGGCAAGCTCGGCGACCTGTTCGACAAGCGCCGGCTGCTCATCATCTTCATCGGCATCTTCATGCTGGGCTCGCTGCTCTCGGGCCTCGCCGTCAACGCCGAGATGCTCATCGCCGTGCGCACCCTGCAGGGGATCGGGATGGGCGGTCAGGTGATGATGTCGATCGTCATCATGGCCACGATCATCCCGCCGCGGCAGCGCGGCCGGTACAACGGCTACCAGGGCGCGGTCATGGCCGTCGCCACGGTCTCCGGCCCGTTCGTCGGCGGCGTCATCGTCGACACCCCGTGGCTCGGCTGGCGCTGGTGCTTCTTCGTCATGATCCCGTTCATGGCGTTCGCCGCCTGGGTCGTCAGCTCGCGCCTCAAGCTGCCCGCCGTCAGGCGGAGCGGCCGGGTCCACATCGACTACCTCGGGGCGCTCCTCATCGCCGTCTCGGCGTCCGCGCTGCTCATCTGGATCTCGATCGGGGGCACCTCGTTCCCCTGGTCGTCGTGGCAGTCGTACCTCATGGTGGGCGGGGCGCTCGCGGCGGCGGCGCTGTTCGTCGTCGTCGAGACGCGGGTCCCCGACCCGCTCATCCCGCTGCACATCCTCGGCTCGCGGACCACCGTGCTCGCGATCGTCGCCTCGATCGGCGTGGGCTCGATGATGTTCGGCTCGAACGTCTTCCTCGGCCAGTACTTCCAGTACGGGCGTGACTTCTCGCCGACGATCGCGGGCTTCCTCGGGCTGCCGCTGATGTTCGGGCTGCTCATCGCCTCGACCTGGTCGGGCCGGATGGTCACCGCCCGCGGCAGCTGGAAGTGGGCGGTCGCCTCCGGCATGGGGCTGATGACCCTCGGGACGCTCGCCTTCGGCCTGATCGTCCACCAGGACACGTCGCTGTGGATCACCTCCACGCTGCTGTTCGTCGCCGGCTGGGGCATGGGCATGTGCCTGCAGAACATCGTGCTCGCGGTGCAGAACACGGTGGGCCTCGAGCACATGGGGGCGGCCACCAGCTCGGTGACCTTCTTCCGCAACCTCGGCGGCGCCCTCGCGATCCAGGTGCTCGGCATCCTCTACGCGAACCAGGTGGCGAGCCACATGCGCTCCGCCGGTCTCTCGCTTCCGGAGGGCTCCGGTGCGCAGGGCTCGCTCGACCTCGACGCGTTCCCCGCGCCGGTCGAGGCCGCGTTCCGCACCGGCTACGCGGAGGGCATCGGCCCGGTGTTCCTGGTGTGCGCCCTGATGGCCGGCATCGGGTTCGTCGCCGCGCTGTTCATGCGCGGCACGTCGCTGCGCGAGACGGTCGACGTCGAGAAGATCGTCGCCCCCGACCCGGCCGCCTCCTCGTCCGGGATCGTCGCCCCCCGCGGGACGACCGCGCCCGACGACGACGCCGCGACGCTCGAGGGGAGTGCCGCCCCGGCGGGGCGCGGGTTCGAGGACCCGGACCAGCGGCGGTCGCCGGGTGCGGGCGCCGAGGCCGGCGACGACGCGCCGGTCGTCGTCCGCAAGGACCCCGGGGGCAGGGAGCCCGCCGGCGTCAGCGGTCCCAGGGGCGCGCGCACGCCCAGGCGATGACCTCGGAGGCGTAGAAGGACCGGGCGGGCTCCGGCGACAGCGCGAGGTCGTGGATCCCGCCCGGCACCTCGAGCACGTCGACCCGTTCCCCGAGCAGGGAGGCGCTGCGCCGCATCGTGCGCACGTCGAGGACCACGTCCGAGCTCGACAGGTCCGCGGGCCCCGGGTCCACGCGGGCGCCCGAGCGCCGCGACATCGCCAGCAGGACCGGCTCGGCCACGTCGGCCCGGCCCCGCTGGACCGCGCGCTGCGCGCGACGCACCGCGCGGAAGAAGCCGGCGTGGACGGGCATGGACGTCGTCGGCTTGAGCGAGGGTGGGACGTCCCAGCCGCCGCCGTCGGGGCTGGTCAGCCAGTCGCCGTACGTCCCCGTCAGTGAGGAGATCGGCAGGCGGGGCGCAAGCGGGGCGAGGCGGTCGACGAGCGCGGTCGCCACGACGTCCGTGGGCCAGCCGCGCCCGAGGTCGAGCCAGGGCGAGTTGAGCAGGACGGCGTCGACGGCGCCCGGGTGGTCGTGCGCGAACAGGACCGCCTGCAGGCCCCCGGTCGAGTGGCCGAGCAGGACGACCTCCTCGGCGCCCTCGCTGCGGGCGAGGTCCACCGCGAGCCCCACCTCCTCGTGGCGCACGTGCATCATGCGGATGTCGTCGCGCACCTGCCCCGGACGCAGCGAACGGCCGGACCGGCGCATCTCGAGGGCGTAGAGGTCCCAGCCGGCGTCGTGCCACGCGGCCTCGTGCTCGGCGTGGAAGAACGTGTCGATGAAGCCGTGGAGGTAGACGACGGCCCGGCCGTGCCGGCCCACGCCGGAACGATGGACCACCGTGGCGACGTCGCGGACGCGGCGCGAGTGGCCGCCGTCGGTGAGGCTGAGCGGGACGGTCCGCGTGACGTACGGGGTGCCGAGGACGTCCGAGACGGGTGCGGAGAAGTCCGCGCTCGTCGTGACCGGGGGTGTCGTCGAGGCACGGCGGGGGGACGACGGTGCCACGACGCGCTCAGTCGACGATGCCGTAGAGCCGGTCCCCGGCGTCGCCGAGCCCGGGCACGATGTAGGCCTTGTCGTTGAGGCCCTCGTCGATCGCGGCCGTGACGACCGTGACGTCGCCGCGTGCCCCGATGGACTCCTCGAGGTGGCGCAGGCCCTCGGGCGCCGCGAGCAGCGTGATGCAGGTGACGTCGCGCGCGCCGAGGTCGAGCAGGTAGTCGATCGCCGCCACGAGGGTGTGGCCGGTGGCGAGCATCGGGTCCAGGACGAAGCACTGGCGGCCCGAGAGGTCGTCCGGGAGGCGGTTGGCGTAGGTGATCGCCTCGAGCGTCTCCTCGTCACGCTTCATGCCGAGGAACCCGATCTCGGCCGTGGGGACGAGGCGGCTCATGCCCTCGAGCATGCCGAGGCCGGCGCGCAGGATCGGGACGACGAGCGGCCGGGGGCGGGCGATGCGTACGCCCGTCGTCGTCGTCACCGGCGTGGTGATCTCGCGCGGCTCCGTTTGGACGTCCCGCGTGGCCTCGTAGGCGAGGAGCATGACGAGCTCCTCGACCAGGAGCCGGAAGGTCGGCGACTCGGTGCGCTCGTCGCGCAGGGTGGTGAGCTTGTGGGCGACGAGCGGGTGCTCGACGTGGTGGACGCGCATGTGACGAACCTACCGTCGCGGGGGCGGGCCGGTGGCGAACGGGGGAGCGCGGCGGGTGCGCCGCGCGCTGGCACGATGGCGTCATGACGAGCGCCGCGACCGGAGGGACCCCGGCGCCGGGACCCGGGTGGGACCCGCCGATGGCGCGGGCGCTCGAGCTCGCGCGGGCGGCGGGGGCGGCCGGCGACGTTCCCGTGGGCGCCGTGGTGCTGGGGCCGGACGGCTCCGTCCTCGGCGAGGGCGCGAACCGCCGGGAGGCCGACGCCGACCCCACCGCGCACGCCGAGGTCCTCGCCCTGCGGGCGGCCGCCGCGGCCCGGGGTGAGTGGCGGCTCGACGGCTGCACCCTGGTCGTCACGCTCGAGCCCTGCACGATGTGCGCCGGGGCGCTCGTGCTCGCCCGCGTCGCGCGGGTGGTGATCGGGGCGTGGGACCCGAAGGCCGGCGCGACGGGCTCGGTGCGCGACGTCGTGCGCGACGCCCGCCTCAACCACCGGGTCGAGGTCGTCTCCGGCGTGCGCGAGGCCGAGTGCGCCGCCGTGCTCGAGACCTTCTTCCGCTCCCGCCGCTGACCCACCGCCTTCGTCGAGATTGCGGTTCGTCGTCGTCGAGATTGCGGTTGGGAGCCGCGCTACTGGTCGAGAGTGCGGCGTAGCGGCATCGAGAGCGCGGTCGGGACCCGCGCGCCCCGACCCGTCAGCCCCGGCGGTCGTCCCGGCGGGCGTCGATCCGGCCGGCGAGCCGGCGGACGTCCTCACCGAGCTGTGCGAGCCGCGCGTCGTCCCAGTCCTCGAACCAGGCCTCGACCTCGCCGGCCAGCCGCGCGCGCATCCCGGCGAGCTCGGTGGCCCCTCGCTCGCTCAGCCTGACCCGGCGCGCGCGGCGGTCGGCCGGATCCGTCTCGACCACGACGCTGCCGAGCTCGGCGAGCCGCGCCACCGCCTTCGACACTCCCGGCTGCTGGATGTCGATCGCCGCCGCGATGGCCGCCACGCCCTGCCCGTCCGGGTGCCGCTCGAGGTGCGTCAGCAGCGTCATGTGGGTGAGCGACGTGCCCAGCGGCGCGAGGATCTCGCGCGACCGCGACTGGAACACCTGCGCGAGCATGCCGAGGTCGCCGACGAGCCGCCCCGTCGTCCCCGATCGATCTGCCTCTTGTGGATCCATTCCGCGGACCGTAACATGCATTCCGGGGAATACATCGACCCGGAGGGCAGCACCATGACCAGCACGACGACGAACGAGACGCACGAGGCCGGCGCGATCGCGAGGCCCGGCGACGGCGACGCAGCAACGGCAGGCGCAGGCCCCACCCGTACGCCGCGCCGCACGAGCTCGTGGTGGGACGCGCCGGCGCGACTCTCCCTCGCCGCGCACGTCGGCGCCACGATCGCGACGCTCGTCGTCGTCGGCGTGGTCAACACCGTGCTCCAGCGCATGTACGACGCGACCGGCTACCCCGTCACCCTCGCCGAGGGGCAGACGACATTCTCGGCCGCGACCGTCCGTGAGCACCTCGGGGTCCTCGAGTCGCTCGGCACGCTCGACGACTTCACCCGCACCCAGCTGACCGACTTCGGCTTCCTCGTCGCGTACGGGCTGTCCGGCCTGGTCCTCGGGGCGCTCCTCGTCCGCCTGCTCCCCGGTCGGTGGCGGCTGCTGGGCCGGGTCACCGCCGTCGGACTCGTCCTCGGCGCGGCCTTCGACGCCCTGGAGAACCTCGTCTCGTTCGGCATGATCGCGGACCCCGCCGGCTTCCCGGGCGCGCTCGCGCTGCTGCACTCCTCGTTCGCGGTGGCGAAGTTCGCCACGATGGGCGCCGGGATGCTCGCGGCGACGATCGGGGTCGTCGCGTGCGTCGTGGTCCTCGTCCGGCGCCGCGCCGCCAGGTAGGGCCACGTCCCCGACGACGACGAACCCCCACCGGTCACCCGTCGCCACGCGGGTGGCCGGTCGTCGTCAGCGCTGCCAGGCGGGGCGTGCCGCTCGGCGCTCGCGCAGGGCCCGGTCGAGCGCGGGCAGCGCGCGGGTGGTGGAGGCGGAGAGGGTGGCGGTCGCCGAGTCGTCGGCGCGGGTCGGTCCCCGGTTGATGACGACGAGCGGGAACCCGGCCCTGACCATCCGGTTGACGATGCGGCGCACACCGAACACGGACAGGGTCGAGCCGGCCACGAGCAGGGCGGTCGAGGCCTCGGCGAGCTCGGCGGCGCGGCGCGTGCGGGAGGGGTCGGCGGTGCCGCCGAAGAACACGACGTCGGGCACGAGGATGCCGCCGCACACCTCGCAGTCGACGACGTGGAAGTCGGTGGTGTCCTCGAGGACCGCGTCGGCGTCCGGGGCGACCTCGACGTCCCGCAGCCGCAGCAGCCGCTCGCGCCAGCCGGGGTTGGCGGCGACGAGGCGGTCGTCCTGCTCGGCGCGCGGGATCGTGCGGCCGCAGCTCAGGCAGCGCACCCGGTCGTAGCGGCCGTGCAGGTGGACGACGGTGGGCTGGCCGGCGCGCGCGTGGAGGAGGTCGATGTTCTGCGTGACCACGCCGGTCGTGAACCGCTCCCGCTCGAGCTGCGCGAGGGCCCGGTGCCCGAGGTTCGCGCGCCGGTCGGCCATGTACCGCCAGCCCAGGTGGTTGCGCGCCCAGTAGTGCGCGCGGTGGGCGGGCGAGGTGAGGAACTGCTGGTACGTGATCGGCCGGCGCACCGGGGAGCCGGGGGAGCGGTAGTCGGGGATGCCCGAGTCGGTCGAGATGCCCGCGCCGGTGATGACGAGGAACCGGCGGCCGTCGAGCGCGTCGGCGAGCGGCTGGACGGCGGCGTCGATGTCGGTCGGCTCCGGCGGCAGCGAGCCCGCGGGCGGGGGAGGGGGCGGCGGGATGAGGCGGAGCCGCGGCGTCGTCGGCCTGGTAGTCGTCGTGCTCGTGCGTCCGGGGGTGACGGCCGGCGCGGACGTGCCCGGCTGCGTGCCGGAGACCGGCGTCGTGGCGGCGCCCGAGGCGAGGTCCCGTCCGGCGTCGTGGCCGCGCGTCTCCCCGGCGCCCACACCCGGGAAGTAGTCCTCGAGGGTGTGGCCGCTCCCGGTCGACGACGGCGGCTGAGTCACCAGGTCAGGGTATGGGGGAGAGGTGACGCAGGCGTGTGCGACGCGTGAGCGTGACGCGTCTCGCGCCGGATCGGTGCGGAGCGCCGGTGGGCCGCGGGTACAGTGGTGCGCCGAGGTAGCGTGTCCGAGCGGCCGAAGGTGCAGCACTCGAAATGCTGTGTGGTTAACAGCCA
Organism: Georgenia sp. G2120; assembly: GCF_055326485.1. Lineage (NCBI taxonomy): Bacteria > Bacillati > Actinomycetota > Actinomycetes > Allobogoriellales > Allobogoriellaceae > Georgenia > Georgenia sp. G2120. The sequence continues at coordinate 53,176 of NZ_JBUZNL010000001.1, forward strand.
CCGTGGGTTCAAATCCCACCGCTACCGCCACGCGCAAGGCCCCGAGACCGTTGGGATTCCAACAGTTTCGGGGCCTTCGTCATTGTCGCGCGGGTCCGCGGCTCAGCCGACCTCGACGTAGCGGATCTCGTCCTCGCCGCCGTCGACGCTCCCGACCGTGATCTCCCAGACGGCGCCCTCCAGGTCCTCCGGCGGCAGTGTGACGCAGACCCGGTAGGTGGTCTCGCCGCCGGGGAGGACCTCCCAGAGCCGGTCCTCCAGCCGGCAGGTGTCGAAGGCGGCGTGCGACTCGCCGTTCCCGTCGATCAGCGCGACCTCCGGCAGGTGGCTGTACGTCCACGGATCGGCGTCGGGGCTCGGCGGCCGGTGGCCCCCCGTCACGGGGACGACGACAACGGCGGCGTCCGCCGGGACGTCGTCGAGCTCGCCCTCGGCCTCGACGAGTGCGCGCGCGTCCGTGTCGGCCGCCCCCAGGCTCACCGCCCACGGTTCCGCCTCGAGGCGGGCGTCGACCGGTGCGGGGTCGTCGGCGGTGAGGCCGAGGTCCGCATCTCCGGCGGGCGGCTCGGCCAGGTCGAGGCCGGTCCCGGCCTCGTCGACGGACACGTACCTGGGGTCGTAGGACGGGGCGTCCGCGTCGGGCCCGCGCACGACCTGCCAGAGGCCGTCCGTGGCCCCCGCCGGGACGCTCGCGGTCACCCGGACGTCGAGGTCACCGCCCGCAGGGACGCTCTGACTGGTGTCGATCCGCTCGCCCGAGTCGTCGTCGACCTCGGTGCGCTCGGCCCACCGGACGGCGCCGTCCGACCCGACGAACTCCACGCCGTCCAGGAGCTCGATGAGGCTGCGTGAGGAGTCGGTCGTGTTCGTCACGGTGAGGACGGTCTCGACGTCGACGAAGGACGGTCCGTCGCCCGCTGCGGCGGGGTCCGGGTCGCCGACGGTGGTGGCCGACAACGAGACGGTCGCGTCCGGCGAGAGGTGGACCTCGTCGCCGGCGGCGGCGGGGGTCGCGACGAGGTGGCCGTCGGTGAGGGCGGGCTCGGCCGGCGGGGCGTCGGGGTCGACGAGCTCGAGGTGCCGCACCTCCGTCGGCAGCGCGTCCGTCGTCCGGTTGTCGACGCGCCAGCTCGCGGCCGGCGCCAGATCGGCCGGGATCTCGTTGCAGATCTCGACCGGTGCGGACGACCCGGGCATGAGGACGCCGGTGGGGTTCCCGAACGCGGCATAGGCGTCGTCGCCGAGCCCCTCGCACCTGTCCGTCACGGGCCGGCCCGACGGCTCGGCCAAACGGATGTGGGGCAGGGCGTCCAGGTCGACGATCTCCTCGCCCGTGTTCGTCACGGTGAACGTGGTCGAGGCCTCGACGTCGACGGCGTCGAGGGCGGGGCGAGTGCTCGACTCCGCGACCGAGTACGTGACGCCGTTGAGCTCGATCGGCTCGCCCACCGGCACCGGGTCGAGGACAGAACCGCCGGCGTCGGTGACGGCGTCCGGTTCGGGCAGCTCTTCGGTGGTCGGCAGCCGGTCGTCGAACGAGGCGAACCGGTACTGCGGGGGGTCGGCCTCCTCGTCGTCGTCCGCGTCCGGGTCGGGCGCCGTGCTGACGAGCCACTGCCCACCCTCGGCGAGCTCGGCGGGGACGTCCCGGCAGATCCAGCCCTTGAGCGGACCCTCGTGGTCGGAGTCGGCCTCGGCCTCGAAGGCCGCGTCGCGCAGCGAGTCGTCGACGGTGCACCCGGCCTCTGTCTGCGAGGCGAAACCGTCGGCGCCGAGCACGTGGAACTCGACGTCGCTGGTCGGGTAGGTACTCGATGCGCCGTCGGTCGGGTCGGCCGTCACCCGCGCCCGGACATGCGCGTGCCCCTCGCCGGGCTCCTCGATGGTGCCTTCGCCATCACCCTCCTCGCCGTGATCGATCTCCGTCTCCTCGACGGTGATCTGCCAGCCCTCGATCTCGACGGACTCCCCGGCGGGGACCGGGTCCTGCCACGTCTCGCCGGTCCCGCCCTCGGCGGAGGGACGGTCGTCGTCCTCGCCGCACGCGGCCAGGCCGAGGCAGGCGAGGACGGCGGCGGTCAGGGCGGCGGTGGCGCGTCGCACGGGAGGCCTCCTCGGGTCGGGGATCACCATGCTTGCGCACAGCCGACGCCGGGGAGGCGGTTCGGGCGGGGACGGGCACCCCTTCCCCCCCGAACCGGCGGGACCGGGCGTCCGACGGTGTCAGTCGAGCGCCACGTATCGCGTGCCCAGGGCGATGTCGACGCGCCAGACCGCTCCCTCGACGTCCTCGGGGGCCACGGCGGCGCACACGTCGAACGAGGCGCGACCGCCCGCGAGCACGCCGGAGACCCACCACCAGGACTCGGCCGGCCGGCAGCCGGACCCCACGCCGATCACTTCTCCGTTCGGTCCGACCAGCTCGGGCACCGGGATGAGCGCACCGATGTCGGCCGCATAGGCGTCTTCCCCCGGTAGGTGGGCGGCCGTCACCGGTGCGACGACCAGGACGGCAGCGGAGGGGACGTCGTCCTCGACGTGCACGCCGGACTCCGCCGCATCATCGCGACCCAGCACCTCTGCGGGCCCCATCTCCAGCTGCCACGGCGCCAGCTCGACGAGGGCGCCCGCCGGCGCCGGGACGTCCAGGGCGTCGCCGAGCTGCGACGACTCTGCCGGCTCGGTGTCGGCGAGATCGACACCTGCGCCAGTCTCGTCCTGGGCGAGGTAGCGGACCCCATAGATCTGGCTGTCGGCCGTAGATCCAGGACCGACCAGCCAGACGCCGTCGGTCGGCCCCTCGGGGAGGAGGGTGGCAAGTCGGACGTCGACCGACTCCCCGACCTCGACCCGCGGGTCGGCCCCTACGTCGTCCCCGACGGCTGAGACGAAGCTCCGACGAGTGGCGCCGTCGGGCATGACGAAGGCCGTGTATCCCACGAGGTCGTCGACGGTGCGGGCGGTCGGGGCCGTGTTCGTCACGGTGAGGACGGTCGAGACGGACTCGAGCGACGAGCTCGCATGGTGCGCGGCGAGCCGGGGGTCCGGTCCGGGCCCGGGTTCGACCGTCGAGGGCGCCGCCGAGACGGTGCCCTGGTCGGAGAGCCGGACCGACTGTCCGGTCGCGGCGGGTGCGGCCGGCAGGTGTCCGACGGTGTCGGCCGGATCCGCGGCGGGTGCGTCCGGGGCGTCGAGCTCGAGCTGGCGGACACCCTCGCTGCCGGGAGGCTCCGACCAGCCGGCGTCCCCGACACCCCAGGCCGCGACGGGGACCCAGGCCTCGGGCACCAGGACGCACAGGTCGGTCGAGATCGATGCGCCAGGAACGAGGTGGCCGGAGAGATCGGCCCGTCGCAGGTGCCCGTTCTGGGACCGGGCACAGGGTTCCAACGCCATCCTGCCCGCGAGCGTCTCCACCCACGGGACCTGGACCTCGCCGATGTCGACGGTGGTGTCTCCCGTGTTCGTCAGCGTGAGCCGGGTCGAGACCTCGGTGGTCCCGGCACCAGAACCGGCGACGGCAGGCGGAGCGACCGTCGACTCGGAGACGGCGAAGGCCAGCCCGTCGACCTCCGTGGCACGGCCGACGGGCACGGGTGCGACGGCCGACGTCGTCCCCGGGTCGACCAGGTCGGGCTGCGCCGGCACGGCGACGTGGGGGAGGCGGTCGTCGAAGGACGCGAACCGGGCCTCGGGCTCTTCCGGGGTGCGGCCCGTGCGCAGGAGCCACTGGGCACCGTCGCCCGCCACCAGGTCGGCGGGCACGTCGACGCAGATCGAGCCCTCGAACGTGTCGTCGCCGGCGTCGTCGGCGTCCGACGCAGCCTGGCTCAGGGAGTCGTCGGCCGAGCAGTACCCCTGCCCGAACGGCGCGTGCCCGTCGGCATCGAGAACGTCGAGGACAAGGGTGTCGTGCAGCTCGACGGCACCACCGGCGTCGGTCAGGTCGACTGAGACGCGGGCCGTCACGTGTGCGCGACCCTCACCAGGCTCGTCGTGCTCCCCTTCCCCGGCATCCTCCTCGCCGAGCTCGATCTCCGTCTCCTCGACGGTCACCGAAGCGCCTGCGATCTCGACCGGTTCGCCGGCGGGGACCGGGTCCTGCCACGTCTCGCCGGTCCCGCCCTCGGCGGAGGGACGGTCGTCGTCGCTGTTGCCGCACGCGGCCAGGCCGAGGCAGGCCAGGGTGGCGGCGGTCAGGGCGGCGGTGGCGCGTCGCACGGGAGGCCTCCTCGGGTCGGGGATCACCATGCTTGCGCACAGTTGATGCCGGGGAGGCGGTTCGGGCGGGCACGGGCACCCCTGCCCGCGCCGTCGAAGGACCGGACGTCAGAGCGCGGCCGCCTTGGCCCGCAGCACCTCCGCCTGCCGCTCGTTCCTCGCCAGCCCCGCCGCGGTCATCAGCTCGGACCTCGCCTCGTCGGTGCGGCCGAGGCGGGCGAGCAGCTCGCCCCGCACGCTCGGCAACAGGTGGGAGCCGCGCAGCCCCGCCGAGTCGGCCAGCCGGTCGACGAGCACCAGCGCCGGAGCGGGGCCGTGCGCCTGGGCGACGGCGACCGCGTGGTTGAGCGCGACGACCGGACTCGGCGCCAGTCGGCCGAGCGCCTCGTAGAGCACGACGATCCGCTCCCAGTCGGTGTCCTCGAAGCGGCGCGCCACCGCGTGGCACTCGGCGATCGCGGCCTGCAGCGCGTAGGCCCCTCTGCCACGTCGGACGGCGTCGGCACGCCTCAGCGCGGCCCGCCCCCGACGGATCCGCCCGTGGTCCCACCGGCTGCGGTCCTGGTCCGCGAGCAGCACCGGGCTCCCGTCCGGCCCCGTTCGCGCGGCGAACCGTGAGGACTGGAGCTCCATGAGCGCGAGCAGACCGTGCACCTCGGCCTCGCGCGGCAGCAGTGCGGCGAGGACGCGGCCGAGCCGGATCGCTTCGTGCGCGAGGTCTGCCCGGACCCACCGCTCGCCGGCGGTGGCGGAGTACCCCTCGGTGAAGAGCAGGTAGACCACCCCGAGGACGGGACCGAGCCGCTCGCGCCACTCGTCCGGCTCGGGCGTCTCGAACGGGACCCTCGCCGCGGTCAGCGTCCGCTTCGCCCGCACGATGCGCTGCTGGACCGTGGGCACGGGGACGAGCAGCAGCCGGGCGATCTCCTCCGTCGTCAGGCCCGCGACGACCCGGAGCGTGAGGGCCACCCGCGCCTCGCGCGAGAGCACCGGATGGCACGCGGTGAACACGAGGCGCAGGACGTCGTCGGGGATCGGCTCCCACTCGATCTCCTCGGTCTCCGAGAGATCGCGGGCGATCTCCCGGTAGCGGACGTCGAGCCGCTCCCGACGACGCCACGCGTCGATGGCCCTCCGCTTGGCGACGGCCGTGAGCCAGGCGCCCGCGTTGCGCGGGACGCCTGACTCGGGCCACCGGACCAGCGCGTCTGCGACGGCGTCCTGGGCAAGGTCCTCCGCCAGCCCGACGTCACCCGTCACCCGCGCGAGCGTGGCGACCACTCGCGCGCCCTCGATGCGCCACACCGCCTCGACCGTGCGGCGCGCCTCCGCGTCTGCCGCCTCGCGTACCGCGTCGTCGTCGGGCGTGGAGGCGCTCAGCCCCGGGCCTCCTGCTCCTTGCGCCACCCGCGCTCCTTCTCGAGGAACTCGTTGCCCTCGAGGTCGGCGAAGTCGGCCTCCTCGTGCACGCGGCGGACCTCCAGCTTGCTGCCGGGGCCGAGCGGGCAGCGGCTCGCCCACTGCGCGGCCTCCTCCTTGGTGGCCACCTCGATCACCCAGTAGCCGTTGAACAGCTCGTGGGTCTCGCCGTAGGGGCCGTCGGTGACGATCGGCGTCTCGCCGTCGAAGTCGACGACGAATCCCTCCTCCGGTCCCGCCAGTCCCTCGCCGGCGACCATCACGCCGGCCTCCATCATCGACTCGTTGTACCGGCCCATGGCGTTGAAGATCTCCTCGAAGTCGATCTCCTGGGAGGCCTCGAGCGCGGCGTCGGTGCTGCGCATGATCAGCATGTACCTCATGGTGGTGCCCCTTCGTCGTGGAGGCGCCGGTGCGCCTCCTACCCTCCCGTCGAACGGAGCGCGCCCGGATCGACATCGGCCGTGACGGAATCTCGAGCGGCGGGACGGGCGACAGCCTTCCAGCCGGTCGGGGGCAGGTCGAGAGGATTCGCCGGCCATGGGTCGGTCGTTGTGACGCCTATGACGCCGATCGCCTGCGCGGCGGGGGTGTCGAGCCAAGACCGAGTCCGTCGACCGCCTCGAAGAACTCGTCGACCACATCGGTGTCCGGGCGGTCGAGCTCGAGGATCGCGCGGCCGACCCCGGTATAGAGCGACAGGAGCACGCGGGCGCGCATGTCGACGCTCGGGCCGTCGTGGGGCGGCGGGTCCGCGGCGTCGGAGGCGCGCAGGAGCTCCGTGAACGCGTCGTGCAGCCGCGTGCGCATGTGTTCCTCGAGATAGCTCATCTCGAGCGAGACGTCGGGCCGGGTGCGCATCTCGCTGCGGATCCGCTGCCGGCGCCGGTCGAGGTCCGAGGCCTCGGCCCGAAGCACCTGGTGCATGCTCCAGCGCAGCACGCCGACCGGGGAGAGGTCGGCCGGGGCGGAGATGATGATCGAGACGACGAAGGGGGACGCGTCCTCGCTGAAGAGCGTGAGCTCCTTGCGCGGGAAGTAGCGGAAGAACGTGCGCGGTGAGACGCCGGCACGCGCCACGATGTCGTCGACGGTCGTCCCGTCGTACCCGCGCTCCTCATAGAGCTCCACGGCAGCCGTCTGGATCGCCTGGCGCGTCCGGCTCTTGTGCCGTGCCCGTCGGCCTTCTTCCGCTGGCATGCGCCTCCGTTCGATCGTGGCGTTCATCCAAGCACGTCCGAACGGCGAGCACGGCGTGCGCACCGGTACCGGCCGTTGCGCGAGTCGGCGTGAAGTGTTCACCGAGCGTCAACCTGGCAGTTATGCCACTTTCCTAAAGTGGCAGTCATGTCAGAAACCGTCCTTCGCCCCCTCAACTGGCGTCCGGTGCCGACGGCGCCCGGTCGCACGGATCCGCCGACGGTCTTCCGCTCGGCCGCCCTGACGCTCGCGACGGACGAGGAACGCGCCGCCTGCCCTCCGGACCTCACGTGGTTCGACCTGCGGACCACCGTGGAGCTCGACAACGACCCGAGGATCACGCTTCCGCCGGCATGGACACACGTGCATCACCCGCTCGCCGACCCTGACCTCGCCGAGATCGAGTCGAGCACGGCCCTCCTCCTCCGCGACCTGGAGGCAGGGACCGTGCGGTGGGCCGCGCAGTACATCGAGCTGCTCGAAGATGCCGCCGACCGGTTCGCCTCGGCCCTCACACGGCTCCTCGCGATCGACGGCCCGGTCGTCATCGCCTGCGCCGGCGGTCGGGACCGCACGGGCATGACGACGGCGCTCCTCCTCGGCCTCGCCGGCGCCCCGCGCGAGGTTGTCGTGGCCGACTACGTCGCGACCAACGAGGACCTCGTCGACAACCTCGCCCGCCAACCGAGCGGACCGACCGACGGGCTCATGCAGCGCATCGACCTCAGGTGCCGCGAGTCGGACATCGAGATGGTGCTCGACCACCTCGACTCCGTCGGCGGGGTCCGGGGCCTTCTCGGCCGCGCCCTGCCCGCGGCCGAGCTCGACGCGCTCGAGTCCAGCGCCCACGCCCGTCTCGCCTGACCGCTCCCTCCCTGACGCTCGTTCCCCGCCGCCACCCCCACGAGAAGAGGCACAGCATGTCCCGCAGGACCCGTCTCCGACCCACCCGCACCGCTGGCACGGCAACTGCCGTCGCAACTTCCGCCGTCCTCGTCCTCGTCCTCGCCGCCTGTTCCGGCGCCTCGGGCGACGACGAGGGGAGTGCCACCGACGGCGGCTCCATCGACTCGCCGGTCTCCGGCGGCTCGATCGACATCGGCATCGACCTCGAGGTCACCGACATGGATCCGCTCGGCAACAGCCTCGGCCAGCAGTCGAGCCTCGTCGTCGCCAACGCGGTCTACGAGCCGCTGTTCGTCGACGGCTCCGAGGGCTCGATGGAGCCGCGCCTGGCCGAGTCCCTCACCACCGAGGACACCGTCGAGTGGACGCTCACGCTCCAGAGCGGCCTCACGTTCTCCGACGGCAGCCCGCTCGGCGCGCAGGCTGTCATCGACCACATCGAGCGTGCGCGCGGGATGGAGTCGGCGGTGGCAGTGGCCGCCGCCGAGATCGAGTCGATGGAGGCGGTGGACGACACGACCGTCCGGTTCACCCTCGTCTCCCCGAATGCCGCCTTCGACCGCTACTTCTCCCGCAACCTCGGCATGATCGCCTCGACGACCGCGACCGACGAGCTCGGCAACCCGCTCGGCGCCGGCCCGTTCGTCATCACCGACCAGGCGCCGGGCGTGTCGGTCACGGTCGCCCGCAACGACGCCTACGCCGGCGAGCCCGCCCACGCGGACGAGATCACCTTCCACTTCCTGCCCGACGCGGACTCGCGGCACCAGAGCCTGCTCGCCGGCACGATGGACATGACCTGGACGCAGACCCCCAACCACATGAGCGAGGCTGCGGACAACGGGTACACCGTCGAGATCGCGAACGCGACGACGGCCACCGCGATCTTCGACGTCACCGAGGCGCCCTTCGACGACGTCCGCGTAAGGCAGGCGCTTCAGGCCGCGATCGACCGCGAGGTACTTGCCGAGGTGGTCGACCAGGGGATGGGTGGGCTGTCGTCGGGCCCGCTCGGCTCCCGTTCACGATATGCACAGGACGTCGAGTACCCCGAGCACGATCCGGAGCGCGCACGCGAGCTGCTCGCCGAGTACGGCGAGCCCGTCTCGTTCTCCTACTCGACCGACTCGAGCCCGCAGTCGATGCAGCGTGCCACGGCCATTCAGCAGATGATGTCCGACGTCGGGGTCGAGATGGAGATCGACGCCGCCGACGCCGCGACGTGGGGCAGCCGGCTCTTCGAGCGCGACTTCGACCTCATCGAGTTCGTCACGAGCGGCTACGGCGACTCCGACACGGTGTGGTCCGTGTTCCAGACCGGGTCCGGCAGCGACTTCGGCGGCTACTCCAGCGAGGAGGTCGACGCGGCCGTCGCCGAGGCACGCGCCACGCCCGACGACGAGGAGCGCGCCGAGATCTACGGCGACGCCGCCCGCACGATCGTCGAGGAGGTCCCGACCCTGTTCTTCACGGAGTCGCCGGCGGGCTTCCTCGCCTCGCCGGACGTCGGCGGCCTTCCCGACCTCTCGGTGCGCAACGTCATCTCCGTGCTCCCCGGGGAGCTGTGGATCGACGAGTCGTGAGCACGCTCGCGCGCGGCCTCCGGACCGCCCTCGTCCTCGTCCTCGTCGGCCTGCTGACGATGGCGCTGCCGAGCCTGACCACCGGGAACCCCGCGATCGCGGTGCTCGGCCCGGAGGCCTCGCGCGAGCAGATCGCTGCGTTCCTCGCCGACCTCCGTCTCGACGACCCCGCCCCGGCGCGCCTCGTCGACTGGCTCGGCAACGCCCTCCAGGGCGACCTCGGCACCTCGCTCGTGACGGACCGCGAGCTGACCGACGAGATCGCCACCCGCCTTCCCGTGACGATCGAGCTGCTCGTTCTCGGGCAGGTCGTCGCGCTGCTCGTGACGCTCCCGGTCGCGATGGCCTCGGCCTGGCGGCCGGGCAGTCTCCTCGACCGGGTCGCGACGACGTTCTCGTTCGTGCTCATCTCGATCCCGACGTTCGTGCTCGGGCTGTTCGCGATCGTCGTGTTCGCCGTCGTGCTCGGCGTGCTGCCCGCGACCGGCTGGGTGCACCCGCTCGACGACCTGGCGGGACACGCCCGCCACCTCGTCCTGCCCGTGCTGACGATCGGTCTCTCGGAGGCCGCCGTCCTCGTCCGGGTGCTGCGCGCCGATCTCATCGGCACGCTGGGGCAGCCCTACGTGCTGGCGGCCCGGTCGCGCGGCATGAGCCTGCCCCGACTCATGCTCACGCGGGTCCTGCGTCCGTCCAGCCTGTCGACCGTCACGCTCGTCGGCCTGGGGTTCGGCGCCGTCTTCGGCGGCTCCGCCCTCATCGAGTCCGTGTTCGCGATCCCCGGCATGGGCCGGCTCGCGGTCTCCGCCATCGGCGCGCGTGACTTCCCCGTCATCGAGGCGGTCATCATCTTCTCCGCCGTCGCCGTCATCGTGGCCATGGCCGTCGTCGACCTCCTCTACACCCGCATCGACCCGAGGACCCGCCGTGCCCGCACCTGAGACCACCGCCCGTGCCGGGGCGATGCCGCCCGCCGCCACGGGGTCGGGCATCGCCGTTCCGCCAGGCATCGCCACTCCACCGGACACCGCAGCGACCGGTCGTGCCCGCCGCCGGTTCGGGATCGTCGACATCCTCTGCGTGCTCTACCTCGTCGCTCTCGTGGTCGGCGCCCTGCTCTCGCTCACGCTGGACCAGATCGACCCCTACCACCAGGACTTCAGTGCCGTCCTCGCCCCGCCGGGGCCCGAGCACTGGTTCGGCACCGACTCCAACGGCCGCGACGTCTTCGACCGCACCCTCACCGGCGCCCTGTCCTCGATCGTCGTCGCCGCACTGACCGTGGCGATCGGCGTCGTCGTCGGTGGTGGGCTCGGCATCGCCGGCGGCTATCTCGGCGGGGTCCTCGACGCGATCGTCGGCATGCTGCTCGAACTGTTGCTCTCCCTGCCTGGACTCATCCTCGTCATGGTCGTCATCACCCTGCTCGGTCCCGGCTACTGGACGATCGGTTCGCTCATCGGCGTGTTCATGATCGCTCCCTTCGCCCGGATCGCCAGGTCGGCGACGCTCGCCGTGCGGGACCGGCCCTTCGTCCAGTCCGCGCGCCTCCTCGGCGCCGGCCGGGCGCGGACGATGCTCACCGAGGTCGTCCCCAACGTCATGCCCGCCGTCGGGGCCTACGCGTTCACCGCGGTCACCGGGGCCGTCGTCGCCGAGGGATCGCTCAGCTTCCTCGGCTTCGGCCTGCAGCCGCCCGCGCCGTCCTGGGGCGGGCTCATCTCCGAGGGCCGGACCCACATCGGCGCGGCTCCCTGGATCACCCTGGCGCCGTCGCTCGTCCTGTGCGCCACCATTCTGGCCGTCAACCTCCTCGGCCAACGAACGACCACCGATTCGAGGACCGCATGACCCCCGCCCATCCCCTGCTGTGCCTCGACGACGTCTCCGTCTCGCTCGCCGACGCCGCCGGTCGCACCACCCACGTCCTCGAGTCGGTCTCCCTCGGCGTCGGGGCCGGCGAGAGCGTCGGCCTCGTCGGCGAGTCCGGATCGGGCAAGTCGGTCCTCGCCCGCACGGTCCTCGGCCTCCAGCCGCCCGGCGTGCGCACCGACGTCACCGGCTCCGTGCAGTTCGGGTCCACCGAGCTCGTCGGCCTGCGCCCGAAGGAACGCCGGCGGGCACTCGGCACCGACGTCTCGATGATCTTCCAGGACCCCTCCTCGTCCCTCAACCCGGTCGTCCGGGTCGGGCCCCAGGTGCTCGAGGCTGTCGATCGGAGCGAGCGCGGATCGAGGTCCGCGCGGCGTGACCGGGTCGCCGGGCTGCTGCGCGCAGTGGGCCTCGACGACGAAACCCGGATCGCCCGCGCCCACCCGGGCGAGCTGTCGGGTGGACAGCGCCAGCGCGTCGGCATCGCGGCCGCGATCGCCGGCGGACCGCGCCTCCTGCTCGCCGACGAGCCGACCACCGCGCTCGACGTCTCCGTGCAGGCCGTGGTCCTCGACCTCCTCGAGGACCTGCGCCGCGAACGAGGGCTCGCACTCGTTCACATCACGCACGACCTCGCGCTCCTGCACGGCCGCACGGACCGGGTCGTCGTGCTCTACGCGGGCCGCGTGATGGAGGACGGCCCGACGTCGGAGGTCCTGGCGAGGCCGGCGCACCCCTACACGCGTGCGCTGCTCGAGGTCCGTCCGCGCCTACGACGCCCGCACCCGCTGCCGCTACCGGCCATCCGTGGGGCGATGCCGCGTCTCGACCTGCCCAGGGTCGGCTGCCCCTTCGCCCCGCGCTGCACGCTCGCCGACGACCGCTGCTTCACCGACCGGCCACCCGCGGTACCCGTCCCGGGGCCCCGTGGGCGGCACGTCTCCGCCTGCTGGCGCACCGCCGACGACCAGGCCGCGCCCGCGGTGCGGGCGAGCGCAGGGAGCGCCCTGTGACCGGCCTCGAGGTCCGCGACCTTAACGTGCGCTACGCCGTCCCCGGAGGGACCCTCGACGCCGTGCGCGGCGTCTCCTTCGACGTCCCGTCCGGCGGGACTCTCGGCCTCGTCGGTGAGTCCGGCTCGGGCAAGAGCTCGATCGCCCGCGCGATCGTCGGCCTCACGCCGGCCGCCTCGGGCACGGTGCGGCTCGACGGGCGCCCGGTCGTGCGCCGCCGCGGACCCGGCGGCGTGCAGATGGTCTTCCAGGACCCGATCGCCTCCCTCAACCCGGCCCGCAAGGTTGTCGACGTCGTCTCGGAACCGCTGACGATCGCCGGCGTCGACCGGGGAGAACGCCGCGCGCGTGCGAGGGCGATGCTCGCCGAGGTCGGCCTCGCCCCCGAGATCTTCGCCGAGCGCCGGCCCGGTCAGCTGAGCGGCGGCCAGGCCCAGCGCGCCGCGATCGGCCGCGCCCTGCTCGCCGAGCCCGACTTGCTGGTCGCCGACGAGCCGGTCTCCGGCGTCGACGTCTCGATCCAGGCTGCGCTCGTCAACCTCCTGCACGACGCGACCACCGAGCGCGGGACGGCGCTCCTGTTCGTCTCCCACGACCTCGCCGTCGTGCGCGCGCTGTGCCACGACATCGTCGTCCTGGGGGACGGGGTCGTGCGCGAGCACGGTCCGACGGCCGAGGTGCTGGCCCAGCCGCAGGACCCATGGACGCGCCGCCTCGTCGCCGCGGTCCCCGACATCGACGACGAGCCGGCAGGCTCCCGGGAAGGAATCCACGCATGACGAGCCACGAGTCTCCGACGGCACCCACCACCTCGCGCCTGCGCGCCGTCCGTCCGCTGCGCCACCGGGAGTACCGCCTCCTCGTCGGTGCCCTCGGTCTTCAGCTGTTCGGCACGGGGATGTGGACGATCGTCATGGTCTTCCAGGTCTTCGCCATCGACGACTCGCCGTCGTCGCTGTCCCTCGTGGCGGCGTGCCTGAGTGTCGGCCTGCTCGCGTTCTCGCTCGTCGGAGGGATCGCTGCCGACCGGTTCCCCCACCGCCGGGTGCTGCAGGTGGCGCAGCTCGTCGTCACGGCTGTCATGGCCGCGGTCGCGGTACTGGCGGTCACCGACCTCGTCGAGCTGTGGCACCTGATGATCGCCTCGGGCACCGTGGGCGCGGTCAGCGCGTTCTTCTACCCGGCCTACACCGCATACCTCCCGCGGGTCCTCCCGGCCGACGAGCTCCTCGCCGCCAACGGGCTCGAGGGGGCCCTGCGCCCGACGATGCAGCAGGCGCTCGGTCCGGCTCTCGGCGGTGCGGTCGTCGGCGCCTTCTACCCGGGCATCGGCGCCGCCGTCGTCGCCGCCCTGTACGCCGGTGCCCTGCTGCTCACCCTGGCGCTCCGGCCGCAGCCCGACGCTGCGGACGCCGCGACGCCGGAGGGCGCCGAGGTGCCCTCCGGCGCCGTCGCCCCCGAGGGAGCCGAACCGACCGACGCCGCGGCGCCCGGCTCGGAGTCGCGCGGCGCGTGGGCGTCCCTGGTGTCGGACCTCGCGGCCGGGGTCCGCTACGTCGTCGGCACCCGCTGGCTGTTGTGGACCCTCGTCTTCGCCTTCATGAGCTCGCTGCTCATCATGGGGCCGATCGAGGTGCTGCTGCCCTTTCTCACGCGGGAGAGCTTCGCCAACGGCGAGGAGACGTTCGGTCTGCTGCTCGCCGGATGGGGTGCCGGCGGGGCCGTCGGTTCGCTCGTCCTGTCGTCGTGGCGTCTTCCGCGCCGATACCTCACCGTCATGGTGCTCGCCTGGGGCGGCGGCTCGGTCCCGCTGGCTGTGATGGGCTGGACGGACTCGTTCTGGGTGATGCTCGGTGCGCTGTTCGTCGTCGGGTTCCTCACGGCCGCCGGTCTCGTCGTCTGGGGCACGCTGCTCCAGCGACGCGTGCCGCCCGACATGATCGGTCGCGTCGCGAGCCTCGACTTCTTCGTCTCGGTGGCGCTCATGCCGGTGTCGATCGCGATCGCCGGGCCCCTCGCGGAGGTTGTTCCGATCCGGTGGATCTTCGTGGGCGCGGGCGTCCTCCCGATCCTCGTCGGCGTCGTCGCGATCGTTGTCGGTCGGATGCCTGCGGACGAGCTCGCGCACCCCCTCGACACCGACGTCGAGAACGAGACGACACGGGCCGGCTCGTGAGTGGTCCGGCCACGATCTGAGGTCGGTGGCGCGGTACCGACGCGCGAAGCCCCCGGCCTCACCGGCCGGGGGCCCGGATCGACGCTCGAGCTGTCGGAACCCGCGGGGATCGATCGAGCGCGACCGTGAGAATCAGGCGCGCGGGGCGTCGTCGCCGTCGACGCGGTCCTGGACGCCCTCCTTGAAGTTCTCCGCGCCCTGCTTCGCCTTGGCGGTGTTCTTCTCGATGTTGCCCTCCGCCTGCGTGCGGCGGTCGTCCGTGGCGTCGCCGAGCTTCTCCTTGGCCGCGCCCTTGATCTCGTCGAACTTGTCACCGAGGCCCATCGGGCCACCTCCTGATGTCGTCGACCTCCCGGCGATCGCCGGGCGTGCATTCCACTGTTCCGCGCCCGGTGCCGCGCCGCAACCGGACGGGCGTGCCGACGGGTGAGCACCCGCCGCCCACCGCCTGCTGCCCGGGCCCGCCGAGCGCGGCCCCGCCCGGAAACTCGGCGCGGACCCCGTTCCCGACGGCTTCCTGTCCCACGCCGTCCCGCCGCTCGAGATGTTCACCCGGAGGACACGGTCCGGCCACCGCCCGCTCGTACGTTGAGGATTCTCCCGCCCCACCGACGAAGGTGACTCCCCCATGACCCTCAGGCGCTTCCGCGCGTGCGGAGCCGCGATCCTCGGCTCCGCCCTCGTCCTCCCGCTCGCGGCACCCGCCGTCGCCGGCCCCGGCTCCGTCCCGGGCCGCACCGCGATCGTCCCCGAGCCGATCGTCCACTCCGCCGACGACCCGTCGGTCTCCCTCGACCCGCTCGGCACCTTCGAGTCCGGCGCGTTCGACGAGGCCGCCTCCGAGATCGTCGCGTTCCACCCGGCCACGCAGCGCACGTTCGTCGTCAACGCCCTCGCCGGCGTCGTCCAGGTCATCGACAGCGCCGACCCGGCGAACCCCGTCGAGGCGGACCAGATCGCCGCCGCCGGCGTCGCGGTCGACGGCGGGGGCACGATCCCCGAGGGCGCGATCGCCAACTCGATCGACGTGCGCGCGGACGGCCTCGCGGTCGTCGCCGTGGAGAACCCGACCAAGACCGACAACGGCTGGCTGATGTTCGTCGACGTGAGCGGCGAGCCCACCGCGCTCGGCGCCGTCGAGGTCGGCCCGCTGCCCGACTCCGTGGCCGTCACCGAGGACGGCGGCCACGCGGTCGTCGCCAACGAGGGCGAGCCCGCGGACGACTTCTCGGTCGACCCGGAGGGCTCGATCTCCGTCGTCGCGCTCCCCGCCGAGGTCTCGGCCGCCACGGCCGACGACGTCGAGACCGTCACGTTCCACCAGTACGACGACGCTCCCGAGACCCTCCCCGAGGGCGTGCGCGTCTTCGGCCCCCAGGTGCCGAACACGAACGACCAGCCCGAGCGCCGCATCTCGCAGAACCTCGAGCCCGAGTTCGTCACGACCGCCGGGACCACCGCCTACGTCTCCGTCCAGGAGGCCAACGCGATCGCCGTCGTCGACATCCCGACGGCGACCCTCACCGCGCTGCTCCCGCTCGGCTTCGTCGACCACTCGGTCGAGGGCCACGGCATCGACCCCTCGGACCGCGACCCCGAGGACGCGCCGACGTTCAACATCCGCACGTTCGACAACCTGTTCGGCATCCCCATGCCGGACACCGTCGGCGCGTACACGGTGGGCGACCAGGACTACATCGTCACCGCGAACGAGGGTGACGCCCGCGAGTGGGGCGAGGACACCGACGCCGAGTACGTCGAGTCCGTGCGCGTGAAGGACCTCGAGGACGACGGCCTCGGCCCCGTCTCCGAGGACGCCTTCCCGGGCCTGCTCGGCGACGACCAGCTCGGCCGCCTCAACGTCAGCATCGAGGAGGGCTTCAACGAGGAGACCGGGCAGTACGAGGAGCTCTACGCGTTCGGCTCCCGCTCGTTCTCGATCTTCTCCGCCGACGGCGAGCTCGTCTTCGACTCCGGCGAGGACTTCGAGCGCATCACGCACGCCGCCGCGCCCGAGTTCTTCAACTCCAACCACTCCGAGTCCAACCTCGAGGGCCG
This sequence comes from Georgenia sp. G2120, assembly GCF_055326485.1. Taxonomy (NCBI): domain Bacteria; kingdom Bacillati; phylum Actinomycetota; class Actinomycetes; order Allobogoriellales; family Allobogoriellaceae; genus Georgenia; species Georgenia sp. G2120. The sequence goes on from NZ_JBUZNL010000001.1 coordinate 69,624, forward strand.
CTCCGAGGACAAGGGGCCTGAGCCCGAGGGCCTCGTGCTCGGCGAGGTCGGCGACCGCACCTACGCCTTCATCGGGTTCGAGCGCGTGGGTGGCATCGCCGTCTACGACATCACCGACCCCGCGGCCTCGGAGTTCGTCACCTACGTCAACAACCGCGACTTCTCGATCTCCATGGAGGACGAGGAGAACCCGGAGGCCGCGCTCCCGCAGGCCGGCGACCTCGGCCCCGAGGGGCTCGCGTTCGTCACCGCCGAGGAGTCGCCCACCGAGGCGCCGCTGCTCATCGTCGGCAGCGAGGTCTCCGGCACCACCACGTTCTTCCAGGTCACCGACCTGCTCGAGGACCCGGAGGAGCCCGAGGAGCCGGGTGAGCCGACGCCCCCGACCCCGGGTCGCGGGTTCTACCTCAACAACGGGTGGGACGGCCAGGCCGAGCACGAGTTCTCCTTCGGTCGTCGCGGTGACGACGTGCTCGCGGGCGACTGGGACGGCGACGGGCAGGACACCCTGGCCGTGCGTCGCGGGAACGCCTACTTCCTCACCAACTCGCTGTTCGGCGGCGATGCGGAGATCGAGCTGACCTACGGCCGCGCCGGCGACACGGTGCTCGTGGGTGACTGGGACGGCGACGGCGTGGACACCTTCGCGGTGCGCCGCGGGAACGCCTACTTCCTCTCCAACAGCCACGAGTCGGGCTGGGCCGAGACCGAGCTCACCTACGGCCGTGCGGCGGACGAGGTGCTCGTGGGCGACTACGACGCGGACGGCACCGACACCTTCGCGGTGCGCCGCGGGAACGGGTACTTCGTCTCGAACTCGCTGGAGTCGGGTTGGGCGGACGTCGAGCTCGAGTACGGGCGCGACCACGACGAGGTCTTCGTCGGTGACTGGGACGGGGACGGCGTGGACACCTTCGCCTCGCGTCGCGACAACCTGTTCCTGGTCTCCAACAGCCTGGAGTCGGGCTGGGCGGACATCGAGCAGAACTACGGCCGTTCCGGCGACGAGGTCTTCGTCGGCGACTGGGACGGCGACGGCACGGACACCCTGGGCGTCCGCCGCTGACGATCCCCGGCTCGCGAGTCAGCAAGGCTGACGAGTGAGGGGATGGTTCCGCACGAACGAGGGGCGGGCGACCTGCGGGTCGTCCGCCCCTCGCGCGCGTCAGTGGCGGGCGTAGATGCGGGTGAAGTTCTCCAGCACCTTGTGGGCGGCCGAGACGTCGACGTCCTGCACCGCACGCTCGACCAGGGCCTGGTCGGTGGGGTCGAAGTAGCCGGCCATCCGGTAGGCCTCGATGCGCTGGAGGATGCCGGGCACGTCGAGCTCGGGGTGGAACTGGGTGGCGAACAGGTTGTCCCGCACACGGAACATCTGCACCGGGCAGCGCTCGGAGGTCGCGAGGAGCTCGGCCCCCTCGGGGAGCTCGCGGACGGCCTCCTTGTGGCCGACGAACGCCTGGAACCGCCGCGGCATCCCGGCGCACAGCTCGTGGTCGAGGCCCGCGTCGGTCAGCTCGACCGTCGGCGCCGAGATCGGCTCGGCGTACGTCCCGTCGACCACGGCGCCCCGGTGGCGCGCGAGCGTGCCGACGCCGTAGCACGCGCCGAGGAACGGGAAGTCCTCGGCGACCACCACGTCGAGCAGCTCGGCGAGCTCCGCCTCGACCCGCAGCTGCGTGTCCGACTTCGTCTCCTGCGGGACCGACCCGGTGAACGGGCTTCCCCCGACGACGATGCCCGACAGGTCCCCGAGGTCGATGTCCGGCAACGGCCCCTGCTCGAGCCGGACGCGGACGAGCTCGTCGGGGCCCAGGCCCGTGTACCTGAGCAGCTGCTCGTACTCCGCGTCGGCGACGGCTGTCTCCGGGCGCGTCGCCAGGAGGAGGAACGGCTTCATGGGCGCGATGCTAGGTCGGCGCCCCGGCGGCGGCGCGCGGGCTCAGAAGAATGAGCGCAACGTCTCGACGAAGAGCTGGATGAGCACGTGGACGCCGACGGTGAGGTAGCCGAGCACGGTGCCCGTCAGAGCGACCCCGCGGCCGCCGGTGTACGGCTGGTGCGAGAGCCGGTAGAGCGTGACGTGACCGAGGGCGATCGCGGCGAGCCCGACCCACGGGATGATCCCGAGGAGGCCGACGATCAGGGTGAGGATCGCGAGCCCGTCCGTGCGGGGCGGCCGGCCGGAGTACCCGGGCCCGCCGAGCGTGGCGTCGAGGTCGACGAACTCGGTGCCCGGGAACGGCTGGGGCCCGGCCGCGGCCGGGGCGGTGGGGGCGGGGGCGCCCGACGAGGCCCAGGGCAGCTCGGCGACGCCGTAGGGCGCGGTCGCCGGCCCGCCCGGCGCGGGGGCGGCGCCGTAGGAGGTGCCGGTCTGCCCGGCGTCCGGGCCGGCGGGGACGGTGCCGGTCCCGCCGAAGCGGCCGATGGTGCCGGAGGGGAGCTGCCAGCCCTGGTCGCTCATCGCTCCTCCGTCCCTCGCGGTTCGTGCTCGAGCCCACGGCCGCCGGGCGCGCGGGGTGCCGGGCGACGCGCCGGGCCGTGGGCAGCATCCCACATCACCCCGGTCGTGCGACCGGCGGCGCCGCGCCGCCGGACGGGAGCGCGTCGGCGCGCCAGTAGCATGGCGCGGGTCCCGCCCGGGGCCGCTGGTCGAAGGAGCACGGATGGCGTCGGGTCGCACGGAACGCAGCAGTCGCAAGGGTCTCTGGACCGTCCACGGGGACGGCCGGGTCGTGGGCGCGGGTGACGTCGTCGCCCCGGACGAGCGGCTCTCGTGGCCGGCGACGATCGGCATCGGGGCCCAGCACGTCGTGGCCATGTTCGGCGCCACCTTCCTCGTCCCGCTGCTCACGGGGTTCCCGCCCGCGACGACGTTGTTCTTCTCCGCCGTCGGGACCCTGTTGTTCCTCGTCATCACCGGCGGGCGCCTGCCGAGCTACCTGGGCTCGAGCTTCGCCTTCATCGCCCCGATCACCGCGGTCCAGACCGTCCCCGGGGACCCGACGCCGGAGGAGATGGCGCTCGGGCTCGGCGGCGTGCTCGTCACCGGCGCGGTGCTCGCGCTGGTCGGCCTGCTCGTCCACCTGGCCGGCTCGCGGTGGATCGACCTCGTCATGCCGCCGGTCGTCACCGGCACGATCGTCGCGCTCATCGGCTTCAACCTGGCCCCGGCGGCGTGGGACAACGTCCAGCTGGCGCCGGTCACCGCCGTCGTCACCATCGTGTCGATCCTGCTCGTCACGGTGCTGTTCACGGGCCTGCTTGGGCGGCTGTCGATCCTCGTGGGCGTGCTCGTCGGCTACGTCACGGCGCTCGTGCGCGGCGAGGTCGAGCTCGACGCGGTGCGCGACGCGGCGTGGATCGGGCTCCCCGACCTCACCACCCCCAGCTTCGACGTCAACGTCCTCGGCCTGTTCGTGCCCGTCGTCCTCGTCCTGGTCGCCGAGAACGTCGGCCACGTGAAGTCGGTGGCCTCGATGACCGGACGGGACCTCGACCCGGTCACCGGCCGGGCGCTCATGGCCGACGGCCTGGCCACCGTCCTCGCCGGCTCCGGCGGCGGGTCCGGGACCACCACGTACGCGGAGAACATCGGCGTCATGGCCGCGACCCGCGTGTACTCGACGGCGGCCTACCTCGTGGCCGGCCTGTTCGGCCTCGTGCTGTCGATGTCGCCCAAGTTCGGCGAGCTCATCGCGACGATCCCCGCCGGCGTCCTCGGCGGCGCGGCCACCGTGCTCTACGGGATGATCGGCATGCTCGGCGCCCGCATCTGGGTGCAGCACCGCGTGGACTTCTCCGACCCCGTGAACCTCAACACCGCGGCCGTCGCGCTCGTCATCGGCATCGCGAACTTCACGCTGGTGATCGGGGAGATGACGTTCGAGGGCATCGCGCTCGGCTCGTTCGCCACGCTCATCGTCTACCACGGCATGCGGCTCATCGCGTGGCTGCGCGGGACGGGCCAGGAGGCGGCCTCGCCGGCGTCTGTGCCCGGCGGGGACGAGGTCCGCGGGCGCGAGGGCGCCGAGGACTGAGGCGTTCGTCCCGGGCCGGGACCGGCGCCCGCGTCCGGTCGCGGGTGCCGTCCCCGGGGTGCTTCCGCGGGGCGGCGCCGCCGGTCACCCCTCGGCGGTGGGGGCCTCCTCGATCGGCTGGCAGCCCTCCGGTGCGGCGAGCGGCTGCGACGGGTCGAGTGCCGAGACCTCCTCGGGCGGGAGCATCGCGTCGTAGGCCTCGCCGAGGACGATGTCGATCGACTCGTCGGTCCGGTCGTCCATCGTCACCTCGGCGCTGGGGAAGACCCGTGCCACCGAGTAGGCGGGGACCACGCCCGGCGCGCCGGCGATGATGCGGACCGCACCGGTCAGCGGGCTGCCCGCCCAGTTGCCCTGCTGGTTGACGACGATCCCCGTGGCCGTCAGCTGCTGCGCCGTGGTGCCGGCGAGCCCACCGCGGTCGGTCGCGTTGAAGACGTTCGCGGTGATCTCGTCGAGCGGGCGCGGGGTCGCGCCAGGCGGCGGGCACACCTGGGCGGAGTCGGCCGCCCCGGTCCCGTCGGAGCCGGACTCGGGGTCCGCGCTGAACTCGCGGTCGAACGGGCTGGGCAGGATCTGCGCCCAGATCGCGGCGGCGACGAGCGCGACGAGCAGCAGCACGGCCACGAGGCCACCGATGACGGTCGTCTGCCGCTGCCGGATGGCGCGTTGCCTGCGCTCGTGCGGCGTCAGCTTGTTGCGGGCCGGGTTCACCGGGCCACCGTAATCGACGCGGTCACGTGCGATCGGTAGGCGGCCGCCGGTGGGCGAGCGGCTGGCGGCGCACCCTGCTCTCCTGCGCCGCGGACGGCGGCGGGGGCGGCGGTGGTCCGAGGGAGGAGCGCGGCGGAGGGGGAGGGGCCGACCCGAGGTCCGGGCGCGTGCCGCGGGACCGGCTCGACCGGCGGATCGGCGCATCGATCGCGGTGTGGGTGCCGGTGGGGTTCGTCGGGTCGTCGAGGTCGAGCACCCTGGCGTGGATGACGGTGCGCTGCTGGAGCGCGGCCCGCAGCGCGCGGTGCAGCCCGTCCTCGAGGTAGTGCGTGCCCTGCCAGCGCACGACGTGCGCGAAGAGGTCGCCGAAGAACGTCGAGTCCGACGAGAGCAGGGAGTGCAGGTCGAGCTCTGCGCGCGTGGTCACCAGCTGGTCGAGCCGGACCTGGCGGGGCGCGACGACCGCCCACTCCTTGGGCGTGACCAGGCCGTGGTCGGGGTACGGGCGCCCCTCGCCGACAGCCTTGAAGATCATCGCGTGCTCGTTGCTCCTTGCTCGTGCCGGGGGCCTGCGCCGGGCCTCGTGGCCGCCGACGGCAGGGTGGTGCGCCTTCGATCGTAGGCGGGGGGCCGTCCGCCCGCTCGATCCGTGCCCCGGCGTCTGGTTGCCGTTGCGTCACGGAGGCACGCGACCGTGCAGGGGCTCGGTGGCCGGGATCCGGCTCGGGAGCTCGGTGGCCGGCCCGGGGGCTCAGTGCGCGGCGCCGGCCGCCTGCCCGAGGACGTGCCGGACGAGGGGGGCGACGACGGCGACCGTGTCCCGCACGCCGCCGGTCGATCCGGGCGCGGTGGCGACCAGCGCGGCCCGCTCGCCCCGGTCGGTCAGGCCCACCACGCCCCGGGAGATGACGGCGTGCGGCGTGGCCGCGAGGCCGTGCGCGCGGACCTGCTCGGCGACGCCCGGCAGGTCGAGCGCGAGCAGGGGCGCCACCGCCTCCGGGGTGACGTCCCGCGGACCGACCCCCGTGCCGCCGGTCGTGAGCACGAACCGGGCGCCGGCCTCGAGCGCCGAGCGCAGCGCGCCCTGGATCGCGTCGACCTCGTCGGGCACGACGACGACGTCCCCCGCCACGAGCCCCTCGGACGCGAGCAGGTCCCGGGCCAGCGGGCCCGAGCGGTCCTCCTGGGTCCCGGCGTGGCAGCGGTCGGAGACGGTGATGACGGCGGCGGGCACGTCCGGTGAGCTCGGCATGCCCCCACCGTAGGAGGGCCGGGGCGGATGCCGCACGGTTCACCGCCGGGGGTTCGTCGTCGTCGGGGATTCCGCATGTGCGACAAACGCCCCGGACGTACCCCGCATGTGCGGTGCTAATCTGACCGCCGCGCCGATTCCTCGGCGTCTCCCCGGATCGGAACGGATGGTTGTCGTGCGACGCAGCATCGGACGGGTGGCGTACGCCGCCGGCGCGCTCTCGGTCGCCCTCACGCTCACCGCCTGCGGGTCGGGCGACGACGAGGGCGAGTCCGGCTCGGACGGCGCCGGCGGTGGCGACGGCGGCGGGCTGACGATCTACGTCGCCGCCTCCATGGTCGACGTCCTCACGGCCGCGGCCGACGAGTGGACGGAGACGTCGGGTGTCGAGGTCTCCGTCGTCGGCGGCGGCTCGAACGACCTCGTCGACCAGCTCGTCGAGGGCGCGCCCGGTGACCTGCTCGTCACCGCGAACACGCCCACGATGGAGCGGGCGGTCGAGGAGGGTGCGGCCGAGGACCCGACCGACCTCGCCTCGAACACGCTCGTCGCGGCGCTCGCCCCGGACAACCCCGGCGGTATCGAGACGAGCGACGACGCGTGGGGCTCCGACCGGCTCGTGGTGTGCGCCCCCGAGGTGCCCTGCGGGACCGCGACCGAGTCGCTCGCCGAGCTCAGCGGCGCGGAGTACGACCCGGTCTCCCTCGAGCCCAACGTCACCGACACGGTCGGCAAGGTCGAGACGGGCGAGGCCGACGTCGGCATCGTCTACCAGACCGACGTCGGCGACCTCGAGTTCGTCGAGCTCGACCAGGCCGACGAGGTCGTCAACGTCTCGCAGGTCGCGCTCACCGCGGACGCGGGCGAGGACGCGCAGAGCCTGCTCGACCACTTCCTGTCCGAGGACGTGCGCTCGAGCCTCGACGAGGAGGGTTTCGGCCGCCCGTGACCCGCACCAGCTCCCCCCGCCCGGCCGCGGCCCCACCGTCCGCCGCGGTCGGTGGGGCGGGCCGGCACCCGGCGGTCGTCGCCGTCGGGCTCCTCGGTCTCGCCTGCCTGGTCGTCCCCCTGCTGGGGCTCGTCTCCCGGGTGGACTGGGCCGGCCTGCCGGAGACCCTCCGGCGTCCCGACCTGCTCGAGGCCCTGTGGCTCTCGCTGCGCACCTCGGCCACGGCGGCCGTGGTGACGATGCTCCTCGGCGTGCCGCTCGCGCTGTGGCTGTCCGGGCAGGCGCGACTCGCCCCGGTGGCGCGGCTCCTCGTCCTCCTGCCGCTCACGCTGCCGCCCGTGGTGGCCGGCCTCGCCCTCGTGGCGACCATCGGGCGCAACTCGCCGGTGGGCGCGGTGCTCGGCGCGATCGGCCTCGACATCGGCTTCACGACCACCGCCGTCGTCCTCGCGCAGGTCTTCGTCGCGCTGCCCTACGTGGTGGTGACGGTCGAGTCGGCCCTCCGCGTGCTCGACCCGGCGCCGGCCGACGCCGCGCGCGCCCTCGGTGCGGGGCGCTGGACGGTGCTGGTGCGGATCATCCTTCCCGCGGTCGCACCCGCAATCGTCACCGGCGCGGCGCTCGCCGCCGCCCGGGCCCTCGGAGAGTTCGGCGCGACCCTCACGTTCGCCGGCTCCCTGCCCGGCGAGACGCAGACGATGCCGACGGCGATCTACCTCTCCCGCGTCTCCGACCCCGAGGGCGCGTATGCCTTGGCGCTCGTCCTCATCCTCACAGCGATCGTGCTCATCGGCTCCGGCATGTGGCTCGCGGGCCGGCTCGCCGCCGGCGGTTCGCGTCGGGGCGTCGAGGACGATCCCGAGCCCGACGACGACGATCGGGTGCCGCTGCCGACCGCCCGTCCCTCCGACGCCGACGACGCGGTGGGAAGCCCGCGCGTCGACTCTCCTTCTGCCGAGAGTGCGGGTGGGAGCTCGCGTGCCGAGCCTTCTTCTGCCGAGAGTGCGGCTAAGGGCGCCGGTGCAGGGACCGATCCGGGACCGGTCGGGCTCGACGTCCGCGTCGCCCACCCCGTCCGGGACGTCGACGTCGAGGTGACCGTCCCGGCCGGCTCCGTCGTCGCGGTGGTCGGGCCCAACGGCGCGGGGAAATCGACCTTCGTGTCCGCCCTCGCCGGACTGCTGCCCGACGCCGAGACCGACGTGCGCGCCGGCGTCGGCTCGAATCCCGCGTACGGCACCGACGAGGCTGACGGCACACCCGCCACGAACGGCCCCGCCGGTGCGATCGCGCCGAGGACGGCCCTGCTCAGCCAGAACCCCGGGCTCCTGGTCAGTCAGAGGGCGGTCGACGCCGTCGCGCTCGGGCCGCGCATCCGCGGCGCGCGCACCCAGCCCGCCCGGGAGCAGGCGCGGGCGGCGCTGCGCCGTGTCGGTGCCGCGCACCTGGCGGACCGCCGCGTCGGCACGCTGAGCGGTGGGCAGCGCGCCCGGGTGGCGCTCGCGCGGGCGCTGTCGGTCGATCCCGACGTGCTCCTGCTCGACGAGCCGTTCGCTGCCCTCGACGTGGGGGCGGCCGCCGAGGTCCGGGCGGTGGTCCGTGACGTCATGCGCGGTCGCACCGGCATCCTCGTCACCCACAACCTGCTCGACGTGGCCACGCTCGCGGACCATGTCGTCGTGCTCACCGACGGCCGCGTCGCCGAGTCCGCGCCCGTGGCGGAGTTCCTCGCGGCGCCGCGCTCGGGCTTCGGGCGCCGCCTCACCGGGGTGACCTCGCTCGTCGGCGAGCGGACGGCCGGCGGTGGGGTTGCGGTCGCCGGGGTCGAGCTCATCGGCGTCGGGACGGCCTCCGACGGGGCGGGCGGAGGTACGGCTGCGCGCTCCGGGTCGGACGGCGACGCGCCCGCCGGGGGTCGATGCCTCGTGCACGTGCGAGCCGCGGACGCCCGGGCGAGCCTGGACGACGGCCCCGGCGTGCTGAGAGCCCGCCCGGTCGCGGTGACGGCCTCGATCGGCGCGATCCGCCTCGAGGTCGAGCTCGACGACGGTCAGACGCTCGACGTCGACGTCCCGCCCGGCTGGCCGGGGCTCGACTCGGACGTCGTCCAGGTCAGCGTCGAACGGTTCGTCACGAGCGACGACGACGGAACTGTCTGGGCGGACCGCTGACGGCCGGGACGCAGAAAGCGGGTGGTGCCTGCGATGCGCCGCGCCGGAGACGCGCGGTGCCGGCGTCGTCAGTGGGTGGCGCGGGACTCCCACCAGTCGGCCGTGTACCGCAGGCCCCCGTACGGCGGTGGGGTCGTGATCGCGGCAGTGCGGAACGACGACTCGACGTCGTCGACCAGCTCGCTGGGCGGGAGCATCCAGGCGGCGTCGGGCGAGAGTGCCGAGGGTGCGCCCTGGAGGTCGTCCCCGGGCACGGTCGCGTGCGGCCTCGTGGGGCTGGTAGTCGCGTCGTTGCTGACCATCGGGGGTCTCCCTCCAGGTTCGTCGGTGTACCCGGGACCTACCGTCCCTGGTAGATGCGTGACCGTAGTTCATCACGAGGACGCGCGATGACGGGGGACGACACGTGGACAGTTCTCTCCGGGTGGCCCGAGCGGCGCGCCTGTGGACCCACGTGCGTGTGTCGCGAGCGGCGGTCGGTGGTGCGAGTCGCGACGGGTGGTGCGGACTTGGCGCGGGGCTGCGACCGGGGGAGGCTGACCGCATGGTGACGAGCAGGGCGCACGACCCGGGTCCGACGGTCGGCATGCTGCTCGCCGCCGGTGCGGGGCGGCGCTACGGCATGCCGAAGATCCTCGTGCCGGGCTGGCTCGCGCACGGCGTCGACGCGCTCCGCGTCGGCGGGTGCGACGAGGTCCTCGTCGTCACCGGTGCGGCCAGGCCCGAGCTGCCGGACGGCGCGGCCAAGGTGCACTGCCCCGGGTGGGAGCGGGGGATCGGCGCCTCGCTGCGCGCCGGTCTCGACGCGGTGCCGGCGGGGACCCGGCGCATGGCGATCCACCTCGTCGACTACCCGGACATCGGGCCCGACGTCGTGGCGCGGGTCCTCGCCGCCGCCGACGACGACCTCGTCCGGGCCTCGTTCGCCGGGCGGGCCCGGCACCCGGTCGTGGTCCCGGCCGCGCACCTTGGCCCCCTGCTGGCGGAACTGACCGACGACGACGGCGCAGCCCCCTACCTGCGCACCCAGGAGGTCCGGCTGGTCGAGTGCGGCGACCTGGCCGGGGGTGAGGACGTCGACACCCCGCGGTGACGATGGGGGAGGACGCGATGATTGGATGGCACGACCGTCGACGTCGAGGAGAACCCGATGCCCGAGAACACCGCCCGCTCCGCGCAGGTCCTGTCGCTGCCCGACGGCGCCGCGCCCGAGATCGCGCCCGACGCGTTCGTCGCCCCCGGCTCGACCCTGGTCGGCCGCGTTCGCGCCGGCGAGCGATCGAGCGTCTGGTACGGCGCCGTGCTGCGGGCGGACCTCGACGGCCAGGAGATCGTCCTCGGTGCGCGGAGCAACATCCAGGACAACGTGAGCGTCCACGTCGAGGTCGGGCACTCCACCCGCATCGGCGAGGGCGTGTCCGTCGGGCACAACGCCGTGGTCCACGCCGCCGAGATCGAGGACGACGTGCTCATCGGCATGGGCGCGGTCGTGCTCACGGGCGCCCGGATCGGGGCCGGCAGTCTCATCGCCGCGGGGGCGGTCGTCCTCGAGGGCACGGAGATCCCGCCGCGCTCGCTCGTCGCGGGGGTCCCGGGCAAGGTGCGCCGACAGACCACCGACGACGAGGTCGAGGCGATCCGTCGGAACGCCGAGACCTATCTCGAGCTGTCGGAGACCCACTCGGCCGCGGGTGAGGCCTGAGCGTCCGCGTCTCCCGCCGCCCGCCCGGCCGCGGCGTCGGCCCGCAGCCAGAAGTCCTCGACGAGAGCGCTGAACGGCTCGCCGACCAGCGGCACCATGTGGTTCCGCCCGGGCAGCACCGCACGTTCGGCCCCCGTGCCGGCAGCGAGCGTGTCGGCCACCGCCTCGAACCCGGCATGGTGCCCGCCGGAGACGACGAGTACGGGGAACGGTGCCGCACGGAGGGCGGCGAGCTCGGGCCGCGCCTCCCAGGGGCCGCGGGAGCCCATGACGGCGCGGACGCCGTCCTCGAGCGCGGCGGGAAGCGGTGGCCGTGGCCACGGGCGCTCGCCGATCGTGCGGGAGAAGCGGTCCCAGAACTCGAAGGGGTCCTCGACCTGTTCCGCCCACAGCGCCATGAGGCGCTCGCGGGTCTCCACCACCGCAGGGGCATCGGAGACGCCGAAGGCGGGCGGCTCGACCAGGGTGAGCGACCGGACGGCGTGCGGGGCGAGGGCGGCGACGTACATTGCTGAGACGCCCCCGTTCGAGTGCCCCACGAGGTGCGCGTCGCCGTCGAGGAGCTGTGCGTGCCCGGGCGCCTCCGCCTCGAAGTCGACCTGTACGCGCGGGCTGCGGCCGTAGCCGGGGCGGTCCGGCGTCACGAGCGTCCACCGCTTCGCAAGCCCCCGCTGCATGCGCCACCCCGACGCACCCGTGGCGGCGTCGCAGTGCAGGAGCACCGCGCGCGGGCCGCTCCCCGTCTCCGGCGCGTGGACGCCGCCGCTCATGCCCCCTGCCGCCGCTCGACCTGCGCGCCGAGCTCGTCGGCGAGCTCCGTCCAGAACTCCAGGGCCGCACGCTCGATGCGCTGCCCGAGCCGCAGGGAGCGCAGTCGCGGGGCGAGTCGCGGATCGCCCTCGTACCGGGCAGCCATGTCGTCGTAGACACCGAGGCGCTCGGAGTGCTGCTGGATCTGCTCCTCGGCGAGCCGCAGCGTGTCGTCGTCCGTGGCGAGCTCGCCGAGGAAGAGCTTGAGCTCGGCGACGTCGCGGATCTGCATCGGGTCCGTCGCGGGCTCGGCGAGCCAGCGCCTGAGCTCGGAGCGTCCGGCCGGGGAGAGGGAGAAGGTCTGGCGGCGCCGCCCCGCGGACTCGGCCTCGACCTCGAGGAGGCCGGCCTCCACGAGCCGGCGGGGCTCGGAGTAGAGCTGGGCGTGGGGGAAGGGCCAGAAGTAGCCGACCGACCTGCCGACGGCCCGCTTGAGGTCGTACGAGGTGGACGGACCGCGCAGCCCGATGAGTCCGAGGACGACGTAGGACGTCGTCGAGAGCCGCACCTTTGACATGCCGTCGACCGTACTCTAGGTTCATCCTCCGGGACGGACCATATGGAACAGATGGTGGAAGGCGACGACGCCTCCACGGACGGAGGACGCATGACCGGGGACGAGCCGGGACGGGAGAAGTTCGTGGGGCAGGGCCTCGCGCGCCTCGAGGACCCCGCGCTGCTCACGGGTCGCGGGCGATTCCTCGACGACCTCGACCCGCTGCCCGGCACGCTTGTCGCCGCCGTGGTGCGCAGTCCGCACCCGCACGCCTACATCCGGTCGGTCGACCTCGAGCGGGCGCGCGCGTACCCCGGCGTCGCTGCCGTCATCGGTCCCGACGAGGTGCTCGAGACGCTCAAGCCGTTCCCGCTCTCGCTGCGGGCCCCCATGCCGTACTACCCCACGGGCACGGACAAGGTGCGGTTCGTCGGTGAGCCGGTCGCGGTCGTCGTCGCGACCGACCGGTACACCGCGGAGGACGCCGCCGAGCTCGTCCGGGTCGACTACGAGCTGCTTCCCGCAGTAGTCGACACCGCGAAGGCGCTCGAGCCCGACGCGCCGCTGCTGCACGACACGGCGGACAGCAACGTGGCCAGCGATCGCACCTTCACGTTCGGCGAGATCGACGACGCGTTCGCCGCCGCCGACCGCGTGGTCACCGGCGAGTACAGCTTCCCGCGGTACTCGTCGACCCCGATGGAGTGCTACTCGGTGGTCGCCGAGTGGCGCGACGAGGCCGACGGTCCGCACGTGACCGCGTACTCCAACTTCCACGGCCCGTTCTCCATGGTCCCGGTCCTGTCCGGCGCGCTCGGGATCGGGCCCGCCCAGCTCCGGCTGATCGTGCCCGAGGACAACGGGGGGAGCTTCGGCATCAAGGCCGGCATCTACCCGTACATCGCGCTCATGGCGCTCGCGAGCCGGCACGCGGGGCGCCCCGTGCGCTGGACCGAGGACCGCAACGAGCACCTGCTCGCGAGCTCGGCCGGCTCGGACCGGCTCATGCGCTTCTCCGCCGCCATCGACGCCGACGGGATGGTCCAGGCGCTCGATGTCGACTTCACCGAGAACGTCGGCGCCTACCTCCGACCCCCGGAACCCGCGACCCTCTACCGCTGCTTCGGCAACATCACCGGGGCCTACCGGATCGACGCCGTCCGGCTGCGGTCCCGCGCCGTCGTCACGAACAAGACGCCCACCGGGCTCAACCGGGGCTTCGGCGGACAGCAGCTCTACTTCGGGCTCGAGCGCGTGATGGACAAGATCGCGCGCACGATCGGCACCGATCCGGTCGAGCTGCGCCGCCGCAACCTCGTGCGCACCGGCTCGTTCCCGTACGCCACGCCGACGGGCGGCATCTACGACTCCGGGGACTACGAGAGAGCCGTCGAGATGCTGCTCGAGTCGACGGGCTACGCGCAGCTGCGCGCCGAGCAGGCCGAGGCGCGCGCCCGGGGTGAGCTCGTCGGCAGCGGGGTCGCTCTCGTCGTCGAGCCCTCCGCGACGAACATCGGCTACGTCGGTCTTGCCACGCCGGCGGAGGACCGCCCGCCGGGGCGGGACAAGTCCGGGTCGACCGAGCACGTCCGCGTCACGGTCGACCCGTTCGGGGTGGTCTCGGTCCTCCTCGGCACCGTCCCGCAGGGTCAGGGGCACGCGACCGTCGCCCGTCAGGTCGTCGCCGACCAGCTCGGCCTGCCGCTCGAGCAGGTGGTCCCCAAGGTCGACATGGACACCGACAGCACCCCGTGGACAGTGACCTCGGGCAGCTACTCCTCGCGGTTCTCGCCGCTGCTGACCTCCGCGATCGTCGAGGCGACCGATCGGATCTCGGCCTCGATCAAGGTGGCCGCGAGCGTCCTCCTCCAGGCCGAGCCGCACGAGCTCGAGCTCGCCGACGGCCTCGTCCGCGTGGCTGCCGAGCCCGACCGGTCGGTGAAGTTCCGCCACGCGGCGGGGGTCGTGCACTGGGACCCGGGCTCGCTGCCGGATGGCGTGGACGCGTCCCTCTACGCCGAGGCGGCCTTCACCCCGCCCGAGGCGAAGGCCCCCTCGCGCACGGACCAGGTCAACTCCTCGCTGTGCTACGGATTCGTGGCCGAGCTCGTCCAGGTCCGGATCGACCCGGAGACCTACGAGATCTCCATCGAGAAGGTGACCGGCGTGCACGACGCGGGGACCGTGCTCAACCCCCTCCTCATCGAGGGCCAGGTGCACGGCGCGATCGTCCACGGGCTCGGTGGCGCGCTCTACGAGGAGATGGCCTACACCGAGTCCGGCCAGCCGACCTCGACGTTCATGGACTACCTCGTGCCGACGTCGGCCGAGGCGATGTTCCCCCTCGTGGGGAACCGGATCGTCACGCCGTCCCCGGTGACCCGCCTCGGCGCGAAGGGCTCCGGCGAGGGGAGCTCGATGAGCTTCCCCGTCGCGGTCGCCAACGCCGTCGAGGACGCGCTGTCCGAGCACGACGTCGAGATCTCGCGCCTCCCGCTCCACGGCAACGTCATCCACGACCTGCTGACCACCTCCCGCTGACCCACGAAGGAAGAGAGCCGACATGCCCCTGACCGGTGGAGACATCCGACTCGAGCGCAGCCACGACGGCCGCGTCGCCAACCTCACGCTCGACCACGGGCGCTTCAACATCGTGACGATGGAGACCCGCGCGCTCATGGCGGAGCGGTTCGCCGAGATCGACGCCGACAAGAACATCGGCGTCGTCGTCATCCGGGGCGAGGGCGAGCACTTCACCTCGGGTGGTGACATCGCCGGCTTCATGGAGGTCGAGCCGTTCGACCTCACCGACCTCGGCCAGGACATCACCGCGCCGGCGCGCTCGCCCAAGCCCGTCATCACCGCGGTGGACGGCTACTGCTTCGGCGTCGGCTTCGAGCTCGCCCTGTCGACCGACATCCGCCTCGCGACCGCTCGTTCGGAGTTCGCGCTGCCCGAGATGCGGCTCGGGATGATGCCGGGCAGCGGCGGGACGCAGCGGCTCGCCCGCCTCATCGGGCTCTCGCGGGCCAAGTACCACGTGCTCACGGCCGAGCGGATCAAGGCGCAGCAGGGTCTCGACTGGGGCCTGCTCGCGTCGGTGTCCGAGGACCGGGACGGGCTCGAGGCCGAGGTCGAGCGCATCGTGTCGACGCTGCTGGGCTACTCGCCGGTCGCCCTGCGCACCGCCAAGGAGGTCCTCGACCGCGGGATCGACGGCCCACTGGCCACCGGTGTCGAGCTCGAGCGCAAGTCGTACTCGATGCTGCGCGCGACCCACGACTTCGCCGAGGGCGTCGCCGCGTTCACCGAGAAGCGCTCGCCGGTCTTCGAGGGCCGCTGACATGAAGGCCGCCCCCTTCGCCTACGTCCGTCCGACCCGGCTGGCGGACGTCGTCGCCGAGCTCGTCGCAGCGGACGAGCAGGGCGGCGGCAAGGTCATCGCCGGTGGACAGTCGCTCGTCCCCGTCCTCGCGATGCGGCTCGGCCGGCCGGGGACCCTCGTCGACATCACCCAGGTCCCCGAGCTCGGTCAGGTCGGTGTGTCCGACGGCGTCCTGCGGATCGGGGCGGCCGTCCGCCAGCGGCGCATCGAGCGTGAGTACCGAGGCACCGTTCCGCTGCTCAGCCAGGCGCTGCCGTGGATCGGCCACCGGGAGATCCGCAGCCGGGGCACGGTGTGCGGCTCGCTCGCACACGCCGACCCCTCGTCGGAGCTCCCGGCGGTCGCGCTGTGCCTCGGGGCCACGCTCGACGTCGCAGGGCCGGACGGCCGGCGTCAGGTCGCGGCAGACGACTTCTTCGTCGGCGCGATGACGACGGCGCTGGGGCCGACCGACGTCGTGACCTCGGTGCGGATGCCCCTGCCGGGGCGGGGCGAAGGGTTCGGGTTCTCCGAGGTCGCGCGCCGGCACGGCGACTTCGCCCTCGCGGGCGTCGGTGTCCGGGTGCGGACCCGCGACGGCGAGATCCGCGACGCCCACGTCACGAGCTTCGGTGTCTCCGACCGCCCGCAGCGCCGGGACCTCGGCCCCGCGCTGGCCGAGGCCATCACGCGTTCCGACGGCTCGGCCACCGACCTGGCGTCCCGGCTGACCGAGGCGACCGACGCCATGGCCGCCGACGTCGTGACGACCGGGGGCGACTCGAGCGGGTCGCCCGCCTACCGGCGTCGGCTCGTCCGCACGCTCGCCGCCCGCGAGCTGGCCCGCGCGTACACCTCGACCCTCCGGAGCGTCGCCGCATGAACCCCCCACGCCCGTTGTCCGCCACGCTCGACCGCCTCACCGGCCGCTCCGGGCGACAGGAGGAAGCTGCGTCCGAGACCCTCAGGGTCGAGGCGGGGGAGACCCTGCGGGTCTCCTTCACCGTCAACGGCCGCCCCGCCACCGTCGACGTCGCGCCCCGCGTCACGCTCTCGGACGCGCTGCGCGACCACCTCGGCCTCACGGGCACGCACATCGGCTGCGAGCACGGGGTGTGCGGGATGTGCACCGTCGTGGTCGACGGCGACGCCGCGCGGGCCTGCCTCCTCCTGGCCTGCCAGCTCGAGGGCGCCGAGATCATGACGGTCGAGGGCCTCGGCAAGCCGGACGACCTCCACCCGCTCCAGGAGTCCTTCGGCAAGCACCACGCGCTCCAGTGCGGGTTCTGCACGCCCGGCCAGCTGATGAGCGCCTACGACCTGCTCGACCACGAGCCCGGGATCGACCGCGAGGAGCTGCCGGAGAAGATGTCCGGCGTCCTGTGCCGCTGCACGGGGTATCGCAACATCATGGACGCGGTCGCCGAGGTCGCCGAGGAGCATCCGGACGGCGTCCCGGCGCCCCGCAACTGCGCCTCGGCCGCGCTCCTCCCGCGCGACAACGTGGGCGGGCGTGCGTCCGCCGCCGCGGAGCACGCGGAGGACGAGGACACCGGTCCCGTCGAGATCCGTATGCCGCAGACCGAGCCGACCGTGGCGATCGAGGTCGACGAGCAGGTCCGGGCCACCCCGGACGAGCTGTGGGCCGTCATGGCGGACACCGATCGGCTCGCCCGCTGCCTGCCGGGCGCCGAGCTCGTCGCCGACCTCGGGGACGACCGCTACAAGGGCCGCATCCGTGTGGCGCTCGGCCCGGTCAAGCTCGCCTTCGTCGGGGACATCCACGTGGCCGAGCGGGACGAGACCGACCGACGGATCGTCGCGCTCGCCCAGGCCGAGGACGCGGGCGGCGGGAACGTGCAGGCCGAGGTCCTCCTCTCCGTCTCGCCGGACGGTGAGGGCAGCGCCGTCCATGCCGAGGCCGACCTTCACATGACAGGACGGATCGCCCAGTTCGGGCGGTCCCTCGCGGGGGACGTGAGTCGAGAGATGTTCGGGCAGTTCACACGCGCGCTGGACGCCACCGCGCGCGGCGAGGAGCCCGTCACCACCGCACCGCCGAGCGCGATCGCCATGGTCACGCAGCTCACCGCCGCGCGCCTGCGCGGCGTCGTCAACCGCATCACGAGGAGGAACTGATCGATGGAGATCGGACGCACGCTCGCCTGGACCGCGGAGCGGTTCCCCGACCGGCTCGGATTCGCGGGGTCGAGGCGCATGACGTATCGCGAGTGGGACGAGCGCACGAATCAGATCGCCAACGCCGTGCTGGCGCTCGGCGTGCAGCCGGGCGACCGGGTGGCGATGTTCCTGTCGAACTCGGAGGTCATGGCCTCGACCCACCTCGCCCTGCAGAAGCTCGGGGTGCTCTCGACCCCGTTCAACATCCGGCTCTCCGGGCCTGAGCTCGCCTACTGCCTCGATGACGCCGAGCCCAAGGTGGTCGTCGTCGACGACCTTGCCCGGGCCGTCGCCGAGGAGGCCCTCGGGATGGCGACCGTCGCCCCGGTGCTCCTGCACGCCGGCTCGGAGCCTCTCGCCGGCGCGCAGGACTTCGAGACCGCGGTCGCCGAGGCGGGTACCGAGGCCCCGGACATCGTCGTCACCGAGGACGACCCGGCCGTCATGCTCTACACGTCCGGGACCACGGCGAAGCCCAAGGGTGTGCCGCGCACCCAGCGCAACGAGTTCGCCGCCTCGGCAGCGCACGTCATGCAGTGCAGCTACCAGTATGGCGAGTCCACGCTCGGCGCCATGCCGATGTACCACACGATGGGCCTGCGCTCGCTGCAGTCGATGCTCATCGTCGGCGGCACGTTCGTCGAGATGCCTGTCTACAACGCCCCGAAGGCTGTCGAGCTCATCGAGGCCGAGGAGATCTCGGCCCTCTACCTCGTGCCGACCGCCTTCTGGGCCCTCGCGCAGACCGGGCAGCTCGACCGGGTCGGGCGGTCCGTGCGCAAGTTGGCCTTCGCAGGTGCGGCGATGACGTCGACCCTGTGCGAGCAGCTCGAGAAGGCCATCGAGCCCGAGGTCTTCGTCAACCACTACGGCTCCAGCGAGGTCTACACCTTCGCCATCGAGGAGAACGCCGCCCGCAAGCCCGGCAGCGCCGGCCGTCCCGGGCTCTACTCCCGCCTCCGTGTGGTCGACCCCGGCTCGACGGACGTCCACGAGCAGCTGCCCGTCGACGTCGTCGGAGAGATCGTCGCCTCACTCGACTCCGACGAGGCGTTCCAGGGCTACTGGAAGCGACCCGACGCGGACGCGAAGTCGATCCGCGGTCGGTGGTACCACACGGGCGACCTCGGGCACATCGACGCCGACGGCGACCTCTGGGTCGACGGGCGGGTCGACGACATGATCATCACGGGCGGGGAGAACGTCCACCCCATCGAGGTCGAGGACGTCCTCTCACGCCACCCCGGCGTGTCCGAGGTCGCCGTCGTCGGTCTCAAGGACGAGAAGTGGGGCCAGGCCGTCACCGCGTTCGTCGTTCCCAGCGACGACGGGGTCGACCCGACCGCCTTCGCGGCCGAGCTTCAGGAGTGGAGCCGGAACGAGGCTCCCCTCTCGCAGTACAAGAGGCCCAAGAAGGTCCTCGTCATCTCCGCCATCCCCAAGAGCCCGGTCGGGAAGATCCTGCGCCGCAAGCTCCTGGCCGGCGACTACCAGCTGCGTATCGAGACGAAGGAGTCCAGCGCATCATGACGATCCACGAGCAGGAGCACGATCAGGAACCCACACCCACCGTCGTCGAGCGAACTCTCGTCGAAGGTGGGCCCGGCTTCGCGTCCGGTCTGCGTGACCTGCCCAAGCACCTCAACATCTCGACCATCGGCGCCGCGTTCGTCGCCGCCATCTTCGGGTGCACCGGTCCGGCACTCATCGTCATCAACGGCGGGCAGGCCAACGGCCTGACGGATGTCCAGATCTCGTCGTGGATCTTCGGAATCTACGTCTTCGGCGGGCTCATCTCGTTCGTCATGGCGCTGTACTACAAGCTGCCGATCGTCGGGGCGTACAGCATCCCGGGAGCTGTCCTCGTCGTCGCAGCGCTGGCCGACTACACGTTCGGGGAGATGGTCGGAGCGTTCATCGCGGCCGGCGTCATCGTCCTCGTCATCGGTCTGACCGGCCTCGTGCGGAAGGTCGCCACCTGGCTCCCCTTCCCGATCGTCATGGCGATGATCGCCGGGGCGCTCATCAGGTTCGGCACCGGGGTCGTCGACGCCGCCCAGGCTCTCCCCGTCGTGGTCGGTTCCGCGATCGTCGGGTACCTGCTGCTCTCGCGGTTCATCAAGAAGGTCCCGGGCGTCGTCGGTGCGCTCGTCTTCGGCGCGGTCGCCGCGGCGATCACCGGATCGTTCACGCCGCTGCCGGGCGGGCTCGTGCTCACCGCCCCCGAGCTCGTCATGCCGTCCTTCAGCCTCGGCGCGATCCTCGCCGTCGGCGTCCCGCTCGCCCTGCTCGTCATCGGCGCCGAGAACGCGCAGGCGATGGGTGTGCTCATGGTCGAGCGGTACCGGCCGCCGTTCAACTCGATGACGATCATCAGCGGAGTGGGCGGCATCCTCGCGCCCCTCTTCGGCGGGCACAACGCGAACATCGCGGGGCCCATGACCGCGATCTGTTCCTCGGAGCAGGCGGGGGAGGACAAGGACGGTCGCTACGCCGCCGCCGTCATCAACGGCATCCTCTTCGTCCTGTTCGGTGTGCTTGCCAGCGTGGCCGTCGGGGCGGTCAGCACGTTGCCGCCCGAGCTCACCGCGGCGCTCGCCGGACTGGCCATGATCGGCGTGCTGCTCCAGGCGTTCCAGTCGAGCTTCCGGGACAAGCGCTTCCAGATCGGAGCGCTCGTCGCACTCGTCGTCGCCATGAGCGGACTGACCCTGTTCCACATCTCGGCGCCCTTCTGGTCGCTCGTCATCGGGGTCGTCACCTCGCTCGTCCTCGAGCCGAAGGACTTCATGCGCCGCGAGGAGGCCTGATCTCACGGGCGTGCGGCGGCAGTTCCCTGCCGCCGCACGCCCGAACCAATCGTTGAAGGAGAACTCGATGAAGGACATCCTCGACGCGGTCCGCGGCTGGGACGAGCCGTACGCGGTCGCCACCGTCATCGACACGTGGCGGTCGTCGCCGCGACAGGCGGGCGCATCGATGGCGGTGCACGCGGACGGTCGCGTCGTCGGCAGCGTGTCCGGCGGCTGCGTCGAGGGCGACCTCTACCTGCGCTGCCAGGAGGCGCTCGAGACCGGAGTCGCCGAGGTGGTCCGGTACGGGGTGAGCGACGACGAGGCGTTCGCCGTCGGGCTCACGTGCGGGGGCGAGCTCGAGGTCCTCGTGCGCCGGGTGGACCCGTCCGACGGTGTCGTTGCCCGTCTTGCCGAGGCGGTCGAGGCGCGGACACCCGCCGTCGTCGCCACCGTGGTCGACGGCCAGCGGCCGGGGACCATGATGCTCATGGTCGACGGTGAGCGGCATGGGTCGACGGGGAACTACTTCCTCGACCGGGCGATCGTCAGCGACGCGCTCGGTCTCCTGCAGAACGGTGCCACCCGCACGATCCACCTGGGCCGGGACGGCGAGGGGCGCAAGGGTGACGTCACGGTGTTCGTCGAGTCCTACGCACCACCGCCCCGGATGATCGTCTTCGGCGCGATCGACTTCGCCGGCGCGCTCGCCCGCCTCGGGAGGTTCCTCGGCTACCGCGTGACCGTGTGCGACGCCCGACCGGTGTTCGCCACCCGTGCGCGGTTCCCCGAGGCCGACGAGGTCGTCTGCGCCTGGCCGCACGACTACCTGGCCTCGGCCACGGACCTCGACGAGCGCACGGTGCTCTGCGTCCTCACGCACGACCCGAAGTTTGACGTCCCCGTCCTGCTGGAGGCGCTCGGGACCGACGCCGCCTACATCGGGGTCATGGGAAGCCGGCGTACCCACGAGGACCGCAACGCCCGGCTGCGCGAGCACGGCGTGACCGAGGGCCAGCTCGCCAGGCTGCGGTCGCCGATCGGGCTCGACCTCGGCGCGCGCACGCCCGAGGAGACCGCGGTCTCGATCGGCGCGGAGATCGTCGCCGCACGGTGGGGCGGCAGCGGCCTGCCGCTCGGCGAGCTGAGCACGCCGATCCACGGTCCGGCCGAGGTGCCGGTGCGCAGCAAGCTGCGGGTCGCGGCGTCCTGACGGGAGTCGCCCGAGCACACGCCCTCGCGCGGGCCTCAGCCTCCGCGTCGTTCGCCCGCCGCGCGCGAGGCGCGCGGCCCGCTCCGTGTCGCCCGGGAGGACCGTCAGCCCTCGGGCCGCACCCAGTCCCCGGACCGCCCGCCGGACTTCGCCACGATCATCGCGTCGCGGATCGCCACCGTGCGGTCGATGCCCTTGAGCATGTCGACCACCGTGAGCGCGGCGACCGTCACAGCGGTGAGCGCCTCCATCTCGACGCCGGTGCGGTCGGCGGTCCGGACGGTCGCACGGATCGCGATCGCGTCGTCGTCGAGGGCGAGATCCACGCTCGCGCCGTGCACGCCGATGACGTGCGCGAGGGGCAGGAGCTCGGGGGTCTTCTTGGCCCCCTGGATGCCGGCGATGCGCGCGACGGCCAGCACGTCGCCCTTGGGGACGCCACCGGCGCGAAGCGCGTCCATCGTCTCCGGGGCGCAGGTCACCGTGGCGGCGGCGGTCGCCTCGCGCACGGTCGGGGTCTTGGCGGTGACGTCGACCATGTAGGCCGTGCCGTCCGCGCGCAGGTGGGTCAGCTCGCTCATGCGCTCCATCCTCGGACACCGAACGCCTCAAGGCGGTCCCCCGTCCGCACACCGTCCACCTCGGCGGGCACGATCGCGAGCGCGTCGGCCAGCGCGAGGGTGGCGGCGAAGTGCGACTTGGCGCCCTGCGGGTGCGGCGGCTCGGCGAGGATCTCCCCGTCCTCCCCGCGGGAGAGGACCACCGGGGCGTACTGGCGCCGGCCCGGGGGCGTCGGCCAGTCGCGGCCGGCCACGACCTCGAACGTCCGCCGGTCCGGGTCCGCGCCGGTGAGCACTGCGAGGAGTGGGCGCACGAGCACGTGGAACGTGACGAACACGCTCACGGGGTTGCCGGGCAGCGCGACCACCGGGACGCGCCGTCCGGTGGAGTCGGCCACCGTCCCGAAGCCCTGCGGCTTGCCGGGCTGCATCGCGACCCCGAGGAAGTCGATGCCGCGAGTCTCGAGGCTCTGCCGCACCACCTCGTGGGCGCCGGCCGAGACGCCCCCGGCCGTGACGACGAGGTCGACCTCGGGCAGCGAGGTATCGAGGGTGGTGAGGAAGGCGTCGACGTCGTCCCGGCTGCGCCCGTGCACGGTCGTCCCGCCCGCCTCGGCGACGAGCCCCGCGAGGAGGAGCGAGTTCGAGTCGGGGATGTGGCCCTCGCCGGGGATCTCGCCCGGGGCGACGAGCTCGTCCCCGGTGGTGACGACGAGGACCCGCGGCCGGCGCGCCACGGTGAGGCTGCTGTGCCCCACCGACGCCGCGGCCGCGACCTGGGCAGGCGCGAGCAGGGTGCCGGCGGTGAGCACCTGGTCGCCCACGGCCACGTCCTCCCCGCGGTGGCGGAGGTAGGCGCCGGCGGCCGGCCGCTCGGACAGGCGGACGCGCGCGGGGGCGGGCCCGGGCCCGGGGGAGTGGTCGGTGGCCTCGACGGGGACCACGGCGTCGGCGCCCTCGGGGATCGGCGCGCCGGTCATGATCCGCTGGGCCGTGCCGGCCGCGAGCGGGGAGCCGACGGCGCCGGCCGCGACGTCGCCTTCGACGGGGAGCTCGAGGGCGTCGTCGGGCAGGTCCGCGAGGTCCGCCGCGCGCACGGTGAACCCGTCCATCGACGAGTTGGTGAACGGGGGGACCGGAGCGAGCGCCTCGACATCGGCGGCCAGCACGCGGCCGCGCGCCTCGCCGAGCGGCACTCGCTCGAGGGTGCGCTCCGGCTGGGCGGCGACGACCTCGCGTGCCGTGTCGAGGATGCGGCCGAGGTGGGTCTCGACGTCGACGAGCGGGCTCATGCGTCCTCCCGAGGGACCGCGTACTCGAGCTGGTCGATCTGCTGCGTGCGCGCGTCCCCGACGAGCACCCGTCCGAAGAGCGGCGACCCGGTCCCGACGATGAGCTTGACGGCCTCGACGGCCTGGGTGGAGGCGACCTGCCCGACGACGGGGCCGAGCACCCCGATCTCGTGGGAGGTCTGCACGGTGCCGGCTGCCGGCGCCTTGGCGTGCAGGTCCCGCAGGCCGAGCGGCCGCCACGGGGCGGGCGGCGCCGTCCAGAACACCGAGGCCTGCCAGATCATCGCCATCACGCTCGCCCACACGAGCGGCTTCCCGTTCGCGGCGCACCAGTCGCCGACCAGGTACTTCGTGGCGAAGACGTCGGAGCACTCCATGACGAGGTCGATGTCGTCGCGCAGCGCGTCGAGCGAATCCGTGGTCGCCGGCCCCATCGGCACGATCTCGATCTCGGAGTTGAGCGCCCGCAGCGCCGCCGCGGCCGAGTCGGCTTTGAGCGTGCCGACGGTGGCCTCGGTGTGGATGAACTGCCGCTGGAGGTTGTTGAGCTCGACCTCGTCGGCGTCGGAGACGTAGATCGTGCCCACGCCCATCGCCGCCAGGTAGAACAGCACGGGCGAACCCAGACCCCCGGTCCCGACGACGAGGATCCGCGCCGCCGCGAGCCGCTGCTGCCCGCGCTCGCCGTAGCCCTCGACGAGCAGCGACCGGCGGTGGCGGTCGTACGCGCCCGGCGGCAGGGGCTCGAGCGGCCGGCCGAGCGGGATCTCGAGCGACGGCAGCGGTGCGGGGGCGGGACTCACGGCAGTTCGCTCCATTCGGTGGATCCGTCGGTGAAGGCCTGGTGCTTCCAGATCGGCACGCGGGACTTGATCTGCTCGATCAGCTCGGCCAGGGCGGCGAACGTCTCGGCGCGGTGCTCGCCCGCGACGGCGGCGATCAGCGCGTGGTCCCCGATCGCGAGGTCGCCCACCCGGTGCTGCGCGCCGACGGCGTGGATGCCGGGCCGGTCGAGGAACTCGTCGACGACCTCGGCGAGGAACCGCGCCGCGTCGGGGTGGGAGCTGTAGGCGATGCCGGTGACGCCGCGGCCGCCGTCGTGGTCGCGGACCACGCCGGAGAACGATGCGACGGCGCCGCAGCGGTCGTCCGCGCACGCCTCGGTTAGGGCCGTCGGGTCGAGCGGGGTGTCGAGGACGTCGGCGGCGACGCGCCGTGCCACGTGCTCAGCCGCCCGCGAACGGGGGGAGGCAGTCGACCGTCGCGCCCGCGGGCACCTCGGCGGAGCCCTCGGTGCGGCGGCCGTCGAGGAGCCAGGTCGCCACGTCGAGGACCTTGCTCAGGCGCTCGTCGGCGCCCTCCCGCAGCGCGGCGACGACCGTGTCGACGGTCGCGCCGGCCGGGACCTCGACCGTGGTGGTGCCCGTGCCGGCCGCCTCCGCGGCGCCGGCGAAGAACCGGACGGTGGTCGTGAGGGTTGTCGTCGTCGTGGGCGTGGCCTCTGTGGTCACGTCAGCCTCCAATGGCGGACATCGTGCGGGACGGGGCGGCGAAGGAGTCGTCGGTGCCGAAGCCGTGGGCGCGGGGCTTGCCCCACATGGCCTCCTGCCAGCGGCGCGAGACGGCGGCGTCGTCGGAGCCGTCGCGGAGCAGGCCGCGCAGGTCGGTCTCGGACGTGGCGAACAGGCAGGAACGGACCTGGCCGTCGGCGGTGATGCGGGTGCGGGTGCAGGCCGCGCAGAACGGCTCGCTGACCGACGCGACGAGGCCGACCGTCCCGTCCGGCAGGCCCGGCGCCGTGACGTCCTCGACCTCGGCGGGGGCGGAGCCCCGGGGGCCGGGCCGCTGGGTGAGGGTGAACCCGGCGTCCGTCAGGGCGTCGCGCAGGTCCTGGGCGGTGACGACCTCGCCGCGCTTCCACGACTCGCGCGGGCCGATCGGCATGTACTCGATGAACCGCAGCTGGTAGCCGCGCTCGAGGCAGAAGCGCAGGAGCTCGGGCGCGTCGTCGCGGTAGGAGCCGGCCTGGGGGACGGCGTTGATCTTCACCGGTCGGATCCCCACGCGGTCGACGGCGTCGAGCGACCTCAGCGCGTCGTGCAGCCGGTCGCGGCGCGCGGCCGCGGCGTACCGCTCGCGGTCGAGGGAGTCGATCGAGATGTTGACGCGGTCGAGGCCGGCGTCGACGAGCGAGTCGATGCGCTTGTCCAGGCCGAGGGCGTTGGTCGTCAGCGCGATGTCCGGCTTGTTCCCGTCGTGGTCCCGCAGCGCCGCGGTGCCCGCGATGATGTGCTCGAGGCCGCGCCGCAGCAGCGGCTCACCGCCGGTGAACCGGACCGTGCGCACCCCCAGGTCGCGCACGGCGATGGTGACGAGGCGGACCACCTCCTCGTCCGTCAGCACGTCCGGCGTGGGGAGCCAGTCGAGGCCCTCGGCCGGCATGCAGTACGTGCAGCGCAGGTTGCAGCGGTCCGTCAGTGAGACCCGCAGGTCGGTGGCGCGGCGGCCGAACCGGTCGGGCAGGCCGCGGGCGCCGGCCGGGAGCGGGGTGCCGGGCGTGGTGCCACGGTCTGCGGCCGACGGCACCGTCGGGACCGGCAGGAGGACGGGCGCCTGCGAGGACTGGGCGGTCATTTCGCCTCCCTCGACGACGACGAACTTCCTGTGCGTGCAGCACCGTCCAATCTATCAACTGTGACCAGCGCGAACAGTGGGGTGCCGCACAGTGACCGGGTCGTGGACGCGGGTCGACGACAGGCGTGGGCACGCGGCGCGGTCGCCCGTCGACGCGGTCCGCCGGGACGTCCGAAGCAGCCCCGTCGCCCCGGCCCCGTACGACCGAACGACGAAACGGCCGGCCCCCGCTGCAGGGGACCGGCCGTTCGCGATGTCCTGGGACGTCACATCGGCGGAGGATGGGGGATTCTCCGGCCAACCATTCGTGACCTGCGACAACGCAGGTTCGTGAAGTGCTGTCCTACTCCGGTCCCGAACCTCTCGGAGGGGACCAAGACCATGCCGACCACCACGACCCGCCCGAAAGTTCCGCCGATCGTCTGCCAGCCCTGGTGTCGCGACGGGGACGGGCACGGCGACGAGGTCCACGTCGACGATCAGCGGTGTCAGTCCGAGGACGACAGCACGGTTCGCAGCCTGGCCCCGATGTGGGATGACGTCCAGGGCGGATGGCACGCCCGGCAGGTGGACGTCTTCTGCTGGGCCGGGCCTCGCGAGCCGGCGGCGGTCGTGCTCTACAGCGTGGCCGATGACGTCGAGCTCCGACTTACGGCCGCCGAGGCTCGGTCGCTGGCCCGGTCGATCGTGGAGACCGCGGACCTGCTCGAGGGGACGGACCGGTGACCACCACGACCTCGATCCCGACGCACCGACCCTGGTGCGACCCCGACGTGTGCACGACCGACGACGGGGTGTGGACGATCCACCGATCCACGCCCGTCAGGCTCTCCTACCGCGGAGGGTCCCTCGAGGCGTATGTCTCCGACGTCGAGAACCACGACGGCGTGGAGCCCGACGAGCCGGTCGGTGTGTGGCTCGAGGGCGGCGCACAGGACGTCATCACGGCCGCGCAGGCACGCGAGATCGGGACCGCCCTGCTCGAGCTCGCCCAGCAGGCCGAGGACGCCGTGGACCCTCGACCGGTCTCCCGCGCCTACGTCGCGGAGGACTGGCAAGGCTCGTGGACGGGCATCGTGGGACCGACCTACCTCGTCGACCTCGAGCCCGGCGGCCTGCCGGACACCGTGCGCCGGACCGACCTCGAGCGGATCGCCGTCGAGCCCGTCGTCGCTCCCGGCCACGCCCCGCACATCGCCCTGCTGGGCGCCTGCGAGAGCGAGGAGCACAACACCGAGCTGACGCTCGACGAGGCGGAGGCATACGCGCACGCCGTCCTGCGCGCCGTCGCCAGCGCACGCGCCCGGGTCGACGAGCTCCGCGCGCCCGTAGCGGGCCGCTGAGGGTCGTCCAGGGGTGTGGGCTCGATCCACTCCCCTGGGCCTCCCTGAGCGGCTCGCAGTGAGTCTCTCGGCGCGTTCCTGCCCTCCCCGCGCGAACTCAGGAGGGTCCGGTCAATCAGCTGCACGAACGGCGTGCGGCCTCACCTGCTCAGGGCCCGAGCGGGTGTCACGGCGAAGCTCGCTCCCGATTCGGGGGCGGGCCGCTCGTCGTGGCCCGACGCGGTAGGGGTGCTGGTCCGTGGGCAAGTTCGGGGGTGACCCGAAGGGTCGGGGGATGCTCAGGGCGAAGAGTGCCCGCAGGGCTCCGCGCCGTTCGGTGACCGACTCTGTGGTGCCGCCGGCCTCCGAGCCTCGCGTTATTCACGGATCCGTTAATAGCGATCCCGAACCCGTCACGGCCAGGTCGTCGGTGACGGCTCTCCGAGGATGTCGAGGACTCGGTCGATCGCCTCACGGCTGCGGGCCAGGTCGTGGTACTCCCGCTCGGACAGCGCCGCCCGGTTGCGCGGCAAGCGCTCGTCGCCCGCGAGCCGCTCGAGCCGCTCGACGACCCGGCGGAGGTCGTAGCTCGCATCGTGGAACGCATCCGGCAGCGGCCTGCGCCGACGCTTGGGCTTCTCTCCCTCGAGGCGCACCCGGTACGCCTGCGTGCGACAGCGGCCCGAGCAGTACCGCGCATCGGCCCGAACAGGATCGAACTCATCCCCACAAACGTCACACGTCACTGGCATGTGACAGATAGTGCCACGGCCCTGCATCCGTCACAAGGGAACACGCCGTGACGGATAGAGTCGGGAGCGTGGTCAAGGACGGTGCCCGCCAGGTTGATCGCGTTGCACCACGTGCTCCCGCTATTACCGGATTCGGTAATAGCGACACTGCCGCGCTTCCAGCGCCCGCTCTCCCGACGCCCCGCGTCGCTCAGCACGAGCGCGGTGGACATCGCGCGGGAGCCGGTGGAGGGCGGTACGGTCCCGAGCATGGCCGACTCGATGACTACTGCCGAGAAAAAGAACTACAGGCCCGAGCCCTGCGCGGTGTGCGGTTCCCGAGTCGTGGTCGTGGGATGGAACGACGTGTCGAGCTTGGCCGACGCCGGCGGTCACTGGCTGCCCAAGCGGAAGTGCACGAACAGGGCGTGCCGCTCCAACGCTGGGATGATGACCGATCCGCGGCCGTAGCGGTCACCGCTCGGGCGGCAGTCCGAAGTGCTCGGTGACGCCACGGTGCAGCGCGCGCTTCTCGTGCAGCTGTCGGGTCATCACGGTCCGGTAGAACATGTCCAGCCGGCCGGCGGGCCATCCGTGCTCAGCGTCGAACTCCTCGAGGGAGGAGCGCCAGGCATCGAACCGGTCCCGCCACGAGCGGCCCGGCCAGTGCGCGGGATCGAAGACGAGCAGCCGGGCAGGGACCCCGCCGATGTCGCGTCGCTTGCGTCGCACGTCAGATCTCCGAGAGGTCGAACGGGCCGTCGGGGACCGGGTACTGGTCCAGCGCCGCCCGGACGTCGGGATCGTCGTGCTCGCGCTCCCACTCGAGTCGACGGTCGAACCACGCCTGGAACCGTCGGTATTGCGTGCCCTGGGGCCAGTCCTCGTCACGGAACTCCCGCAGCTCGACCGGGACGTCGGGCACGAGCCCGCGGTCGGCACGGGTGCGGCGCCTCATCGGGCCACGCTCAGCGATGCCTTGCGGACCCCGGAGCGCTGCTGAGGGAGCCGTCCCTCGCCCTGCTCGTCGTCCAGCGGGATCCGCAGCGACGCCACGAGCTTGGCCAGCGTGACCCGCTGCTGCCGGGCCTCCACGAGCGCCGGGTGCGCGCGCAGCCCCTGCGGGGAGACGTTCGTGACGCCCTCGGCCCTGATGATCTTCTCCAGCTCGGCCAGCGCGTCGACCGTGCGGGCGGCCTCGAGCAGGACAGACAGCTCGTGCTCGGCGAGCTCGAACTCCTCGGTGACCGAGCGCCACAGGCGCCGGCCACCGGCCTTGAGTCCAGGTGGTGTCTTGTGTTCCATGTCGGCGATTCCTTTCAGGAGGGTCGGAAATAGGTCGAATCACTCAGGTCGCGGTCAGGTATCTTGCCTATGCCCGTAGAGGCGAGAGAGGTCTAGGAGGGGCCTCGGTCCCCTGGGTCCTCTGAGGGCGCGGCCGTCGGCCTCCCCGTCGTCGAGCTCGGCGATGGTGGCGGGCTCGGCGGCCTCGACGGTGTGCACGACGCGGGCGAACGCGGCCTGTGTGTGTCCGTAAGGGTCGGGCACGTCGAGGTCGACCTCGTGCGCGTTGCGTATGACCGAGGCGCACGTGCTGCTGGTCTCCGTCGAGGTGGTCGTCGCGGTGGTGCGTGGCTGGTGATCGTGGTGCGCTCGAGCACCTGGTGCTGGCATCCTCGTCGTCCTCGTCCTCGTCCTCGTCCTCGTGGGCGTCGTTGCGGTGGCCGTCCTCGAGGTCGGGCCTCACGCGCGGCCGGTGCGTCTCTCGACCAGCGGCAGCGCGCGAGTGGTCTAGCTGTAGTCGTCCTCGCTGTCCCTGAGACCGAAGAACTTCATCGCGACGAGCTCCTCGGCCGAGCGCTCAGGACGCTCGGCCGCGGGAGGCAGGCCGAGGAATGCCCGTGCGGCCTCGTCGGACACCGGGGTGTTGTCGGGGGCGGGGGTGCTCATCACTGGACTCCGATCGTGGCAGCGGGGATCTGCCCGACACCCCGGGGGATGCGGGTGGAGGGGTTGTCGGGGTGGCGGGACCACTGCTCGTCGATGACGGCCTTCCGGCGCCGGAACTCCTCGGGGGTGCCCAGGGCGAGGGTCCCGTGCTTGCGGAGCTCCCACGCGCGGGTCTGGTTGCCGACGTGCCTGTACCCGTCGAGCTCGGCGTCGAAGATGGCGAGCTTCCGCTCGCGAGGATCGTTCGACCCGGGGTAGCCGCCGACGGTCCCGAGCCGGCCGATGATGTCGGTGACGGCCCCGATCTTCTTCTCGGCCTCGGTGGCGCGCTTCCACTGCTCGGCCGCGTCGCCGCCCTTGCGGGTGACGGCCTCGAGGTCGTCGAGGTCGACGTCGCCGAGGATCTTCGCCGCGTCGTCGAGGGCCTTCGCGGCCGCGTCGAACACGGGTCGCATGGCCTCGATGATCTCGTCGACATGGCTCTTGACCGCGGCCGCCCGCCGGCGGCTGACGTTGCCCTTGATCCTGGCGTGGACGGCAGGGCGGGTGGCGAGCGTCGAGACAAGCATGACCCCGGTGACCTGCTCGGGGTCGATCTTGTCCCCGGCGAGGTAGCTGCCCACGAGGCCGACGAGAGCCTCGTCGGTGGCCTTGCTCTGCAGGGCCTCGAGGTCGGCGAGGGTAGCGCGGCAGGCCTCGTCGATCGTGGTGATGGACTTGGGGAGCTTCACGCCGAGCCGAGACAGGTCCCGCAGGACCTGGTCTGCGGCACGGGTCCGCTCGTTGGTGAGGTCGAAGTTCACGTGCGTTCCTTTCGGTTGGTCCGTCGCCGGTCGGCGACGGAGGTCTGTGGGTCTGGCAGGGGGATCACGACGCCTGTCCCTCGGGGCTCGGGATCAGCTGGTCGCCGCACTTGGTGCAGCGACGCTGCGCGAGGGCCATGCGGCGCAGGGTGACGAGCGCGTAGCGCGGGTGCGCGCAGCCACGGCAGATGTACGGGGCCGGCAGGGGCTCGACGCTGATGTCGGTGTCGGTCACGGGGCTCTCCTCGGTGCGGTGGTCGGTCGTCGTGGTCGTCATGCGGTCCTCCGTCGGGTCTGTCGTCTCTCGGTGGGGGTCAGGCCGCCCCAGACGCCCACGGGCTCGTGGAACGTCAGGGCGTAGTCGCGGCAGCGGTCCAGCAGTGGGCAGTCGGCACACAGCCGGGCGACGAACCGGGCATCGTCGGCGTCCTCGGTCGTCCACAGCGGGTCCGGGATGCGCAGGCACGGCACGTCCTCGGGGTCGAGCTCCGCGACGCGGGCCAGCAGCCGGCCGTGCGCGGCGAGCTGGTCCTCGGTGGCGAGCAGCGGGATCGTCATGCCGCCCTCCCGGTGTCGCAGGACGGGTGTGTGCCGGTGCCGTCGTCGAACGCGAGGGCGGTCCCGCAGACCGAGCAGGTGGTCGAACCGGGTGCCGCCGGTTCCGACGCTTCCGCCGGTGCCTCCGGTTTGATGGGAGGGGTAGTGGCGGAGACCGGCGGACCGGCGGAACGTGACGTCAGAGCCTCGGCAGCGGCCCCGAACTGGTCGCGTCGGTACCCGCGTGGGCTGTCCTTCACTGCGATGTCCTCGCGCGTGCTGCGGATGCCGTAGCCACTGCTGAGCATGCGTCCGAGTCGCTGAGCGGTCAGGGCCTTGCCGTAGCTCGAGCTGTCGCCCCACATGTCGGGGTGCCAGGCGACCAGGGAGTCGACGAGCTCGGTCGTGCGCCAGAACTTCTCCCCCTCGGGCCAGCCCTGGACGATGTGACGCAGCAGCAGGACAGCGGGCTTCTCCACGGCGAGTCCTTCCTCTCGATCTCGGCGGACCTGTTCGACGTCCTCGGCGGCGAGCTCGCGCACGGTCTCGAGCCACCGGCCGCCGGCGGCGTTGGCGACCCGGGCGAGCGGGAGCCACTTCTCTCGGAACCGGCCCACGACGCCGGGCGGGAGCTCGGGGCGCTCGGTGACGTTGGCCGTCACGCCCCACCGGAACAGGCGGTCGCCGAGGTCACGAGCCTCGTCGTCCTTGAGCTCCCAGTCCGATTCCTCGGCCTGTCCGCGCCAGTCCGGCAGGAGCAGCACGCGCACGATCCGGGTCCGGGTGTCGTCGGGCAGCTGGGGCTGGTTGCCGGCCATCGCGACGGGGGCGAACGTCGAGAACTCCTTGGCCTCCCAGCTGCCGCCCTTGACCGGGACGAGCGTCGGCCGGGTGCCGCCGACCTTGTATCCCGAGTTGAGGATCGCGACGATCTCCCCGACGCCGTCCCTCTTCGGGTCGAGCGTCCGGTCGACCTCGTCGAGCAGGACCGTGCGCGGGTCCTCCCCGACCACCCTGGCGAGCAGCGCCGGCGACGAGAGCGACGACGCCTGGATGGGCCGGTACGTGAGCCGCTCGAGGTGCTCCAGGACGGTCGTCTTCCCGGACTCGGGCACCGGAGAGTCGATCTGGAGTCGCGGAGTCGTGTAGAGCCTCGGGGCGACGTGAGTGTGTGCGGCCCACAGGGTCAGCACGTCAAGGTCTCCGGGCTGCATCACGACGATGTGCCGGGCGAGCCACGCCCGCACCTCGTCGAGCAGGGCTCCGCCGGTCTCCGCCGCTTCACCCCCCACCCCCTCATATGAACCGGAGGGAGCGGCGGAACGTGCGGAAGCGGCGGACGTCGACGCGACCTCGAACGGGTCTTCACCGCCGGGGACGTCCTCCGCTGCCGGCTTGTCGAACAGCTCGTAGATGCTCTTCTGCTCGCTCACGAGATCCCCCGATCCGCGAGCAACGCCCGCTGACGAGCCGCACGTTCGTGCTCACCACGACGCTCGGCGGCGAGCGCGAACGGGCCCCGGTCGGCAGCACCTCGAGCTGACGCGACCGCGACCCGCTGGATCGCTGCGAGCTCGGCCTCCTCGAGACGACGACCGACCTCGACCCCGGCCACGTAGCCGGCTTCGAACCACTCGAGCGCGATGGTCTGCGCGCGCGGGGCCATCGCCCACAGGTCTGGCGAGATCACCGAACCACCGCCTCGGGCACGATCCGAGACAGGACGATCCACGCCGCGTCGCCGCGCTCGTCCGCCCTGCGCACCGCGGCCTGCGCGGCCGGCAGATTGAACAGCACGCGCCGGCGGAACCTGTTGTTCTTCGGCGAGTAGAGGACGAGGACGAGCGCGTCGCTGACGTGCTCGACGACGTCGTGCTCGGAGATCGTCGGCAGGGGCGTGGCGGCCGGGCTGACGTCAGCCGCGTCGACTAGGCTTGGGATCGGTTGGTCTGCTTCGCAGTTCTCTCGCTCGCCCCCGGTTGTGCGGCCGGGGGCGGCGGCATGTCTGGGCTCAAGCAACGCGATCACCGCCGCGGTACGTGGTGACCGGCTTGAGCGCCTTCTCGAGGTCGTGAGGGCGGATGCGGATGTTCCGGCCGAATCTCACGGCCTTGAGCTCGCCGCGAGAGATCATCCGGCGGACGGTGTCTCTCGAGGTGCCGAGAATCTCGGCGGACCTCGGGATCGTCAGGAGCTCGTCGTGAAGTCCTGGGGTGGGGCGGGACATGAGAAATGCCTCCTGGGGACGCTGAAAGAGCGCCGTCCACTAGGAGGCATTACCGCGGTGGTGTCGCCACCGCTCGTCATACGCGGGTCAGGATACGCGCAAGGGTGTGCAGATTGATGCGCGACACGCCTTGAGTGCGCACGAGGTCGAGCGCGGTGTCGAGGGCCGACGACGTGGCCCGGACTGTTTCGGAGCAGTACCGGCACTCGAGCGACGTCTGATTGTGCGTCGGCCCAGGGGCGATTGCGGCCTGCCCGGGGAACAGTCCCTCGAGGAGTGGCCGCGCGGCCCGGTTGCGTTCATCGTCCTCGGAGAGCACCCACGTAGACGAGCTCGGCGCGTCAGCGAGGCCCGCGAGGTTCGGGCGCGCCGGTCCACTCGGCGTGTGGTTCACCATGACCCACCCGCTTTCGCGAGGGGCGAGCAGTCGCGCACTAACGTCGGCGGCCGGCGCGAACAGTGCCACGTTGGCTGTCTTCCCCGGGTGTTTTGGGGAGTCGCAGACGATCCACATTGCGGTCACCCTCATCGTCCGTCCCCGATCGTCGCGTTCAGCCGGTCCGTGAGCTCGCGGTCCCGCTGAGCGGTTGAGTGCTGGTAGCGCATCGCGGTCTCGATGTTCCGGTGCCGGCCGCGCCGCTTGAGGTCCTCGAGCGTCGCGCCGGCCTTCCCGTACTCGGTGAGGCCGGTGTGTCGTAGCGCGTGGAAGCGGAACCCGGGACGAACGGCATCCCGGGCGACCCTCCACGCGCGGTCGAACGCGGATTGTGAGATCGGAGCCCGCGAGTCTCGTGGGCTCGGCAGCAGCGGCGCGGTGGGGTCCGGCGCGACGAATCGCTCGACGTGCCGGGCGAGCTCGGGGACGACCGAGGCGGGGACCGCGACGGCTCCCACCGAACCGGACTTCGGCGCCGTGTAGCCGGGCGGGGTCGCCTTGGAGTTCCACTGCCGGCGCACGTGCAGCAGGGTCCTGGTCGGGTCGTCGAGGTGCTCGAAGTCGCGCCGCTGCAGCCCGAGCACCTCACCCTGGCGGAGTGCGCACCACGCGGCCAGCATCACGGCGATGCGCAGGTGCTCCGGCATCCCGGCCGCCATGGCACGGACGTCCGCAGGGGACGCGATGTCCTCGCCGTCGATGCGCTCGACCGTGCGGGCCTCCTTCGGGACGGACACTTGCACGGGCGACTCGGTGAGTCCGCCGGCCCGGGCGGCGACGGCGGCGTGGAACATTGCGCGGACCGTGCGCGCGACGTTCATCCACGGACCGCCGCGCGCCTTCACCTCGTCGATCAACTCGTCGATCTCCGCCGGCGTGATGCTGACGAGCTGGCGGCGTCCGAGCTTCTCGAGCACGTGGACCTTGAGGGTCGAGCGGTAGGACCTCAGAGTGCCCTCGGCCTTGTCGAGCGACTCGAGGCGCTTGAGCCAGTCCTCGGACCATTCCTTGACGGTGAGCGCGTTCAGGCGGGCCAGCTGCTCTTCGTCCCGGATCGTGCGGCGCTGCTCGGCGGGCGGGATGAACACCTGCCGGGCGATCTCGCTCCGAGCGATCTCGAGGGCAGCACGTGCGTCGCCGATCGTCCAGAACGAACCAATCGAGTACTGATGCCCGCGCCACGTAACGCGCGCGCGGAACATGCCGTCGGTGCGCCGGTCGATGCCCCGCGGCAGCTTCTTCGCCGGCTTGCTCGCCATGTGGTCCTCGCTCCGTCCTTGACGGCGTCCTGTCATAGTCCTAATATCCTGCCTATAGGTGCATACTAGTGCCTACTACTGACAACAGGACAGAGGGCCGGAAACGGCGGCGTGGCAACGAAAAACCCCGGACCCTTGCGGATCCGGGGCTTCTCCCTGCGGAGGATGGGGGATTCGAACCCCCGAGGGCTTGCACCCAACACGCTTTCCAAGCGTGCGCCATAGGCCACTAGGCGAATCCTCCTGGGCCGCGGGCCGGAGCTCGCGGTACCGAGGATCCAGCGTACCCGAGCCGACCGGCCCCCTCGCCCCCCTCGGGCGAGGGACGGGCCACAGTCCTCGGCGTCGGGCCCGACGGCTTGTAGACTGCCCGGCAGACCCCCCGTGCGGCGGCATCTCGCTGAACCCCCCCAGGGCCGGAAGGCAGCAAGGGTAGGCGGGCTCTACCGGGTGCGCGGGGGGTCCCTTCATGCCCGGACGCCCGTGCGACGACGCACGCACATCCCGGCTCCACAACCACTCGGGCTGCACCTTCGTCCCCAGGTCGTCCCTGCGCGCCGCGCGACGTCCCCGCCCCCGGTTAGGGTCGACCCCGTGACGACAGCCCTGTACCGCCGGTACCGCCCGGACACCTTCCAGGAGGTCGTGGGTCAGGAGCACGTCACCGAACCGCTGATGGCGGCGCTGCGCACCGGCCGCATCACGCACGCCTACCTGTTCTCCGGCCCGCGCGGCTGCGGCAAGACCACCTCGGCGCGCATCCTCGCCCGCTGCCTCAACTGCGCGCAGGGACCGACCGACACTCCGTGCGGGACCTGCGACTCGTGCGTCGAGCTCGCGCGCGGGGGGCCGGGGTCGCTCGACGTCGTCGAGATCGACGCGGCCAGCCACAACGGCGTCGACGACGCTCGCGAGCTGCGCGAGCGCGCCTCGTACGCGCCGGTGCGGGACCGCTACAAGGTGTTCATCCTCGACGAGGCGCACATGGTCACCCCGCAGGGGTTCAACGCGCTGCTCAAGCTCGTCGAGGAGCCGCCGGAGCACGTGAAGTTCGTGTTCGCCACGACGGAGCCCGAGAAGGTCATCGGCACCATCAGGTCGCGCACCCACCACTACCCGTTCCGGCTCGTGGGCCCCCGGGTCCTCACCGGCTACCTCGGTTCGCTCGCGCAGGCCGAGGGCGTCGACGTCGCCGAGGGCGTGCTGCCGATGGTCGTTCGCGCGGGCGGCGGGTCCGTCCGGGACTCCCTGTCGGTGCTCGACCAGCTCGTCGCGGGCTCGTCCGGCGGCACCCTCGCGCTCGACCGCGCCTCCGCGCTGCTCGGATTCACCGACTCCGCGCTGCTCGACTCGGTCGTCGACGCCCTCGCCGACCGGGACGGGGCCGCGCTCTTCGACGTCGTGGACGACGTGGTGGCCACCGGCCACGACCCCCGGCGCTTCGTCGAGGACCTCCTCGAGCGCCTGCGCGACCTCGTCGTCCTGTCAGTCGCCGGCGAGCAGGCGGAGACCGTCCTGCGCGGCGTGCCCCAGGACCAGCTCACGCGCATGCAGGAGCAGGCTCAGCGGATGGGCCCCGCCCGCCTCAGCCGGTCGGCCGACCTCACCAACGCCGCCCTGTCCGAGATGACCGGCGCGACGAGCCCGCGCCTGCACCTCGAGCTGCTCTGCGCGCGGATCCTCCTGCCCGGCGTCGGGGACGCCGAGGCCGGCATCCTCGCGCGGGTCGAGACGGTCGAGCAGGCGCTCGCCTCCGGGTCAGTTCCCGCGCACGACGCCGGAGCCTCGCTCCCGCAGTCCTCTAGGGCCGGGGGGAGCGCACCTTCGGATCGACGCACGCTCGACGGCGGGCGACCGTCCGACGGGACCTCACCTGGCGGTCGCCCGACGGCGGGGCCCGGCGGCCCAGGTGGCGCGACGGGGGCGGAGGCATCGTCGGAGCACGGCGGTGCGCCGGCGGGCGGCCGTGGCGCGGCCGAGCCGAGCCGCGCGCGGGAGGGCGTCGGTGCGAATGCCGGTGGAGGCGCAGTGACCCCGGGCCGTGGCACGTCCGAGCCGCAGGCGGCCGCGCCCGCCGCACCGGACTGGCGCGACCTGCTCTCGCCCCCCGGAGCGAGCCGGCCGGCGCCGGACTCCGCGCCGGCGGCCGTGCAGCCGGCCTCGTCCGCGCAGGAACCGTCGCTGGTCCGGAGTGACCCGTCGGCGCCCGAGCAGCAGACCGCGTCAGCTCCCCGACAGGTACCCGAGCGGTCGGCACCGCCGGCGCGCGAGGAGGAGCCCGCGTCGGTTCCGGGCCCGGCACCCGGGCCGAGCACCGGCCAGGACGGCGGGCGGCCTGCGCCCGACACCTCCGCGACCGCCGGCGCCCCGGCTCCCGCCGACGCGACCCCACCGGACGCCGGCGGGGCCGACGGCATCGGCCCCGAGGCCGTGGCCGGACGCTGGTTCGAGGTCGTCGAGGTCCTGGCGGGTCTGCGGCGTGCCTCCTGGGCGCTCGTGTCCCAGAACGCGGTCGTCGGCGGCGTCACGGCCGACGAGGTGCGGCTCGACTTCCCGAGCGCCGGCCTGGCCGACGCGTTCCGCAACGGCGGGCACGCGGAGCCGGTCGAGGAAGCGCTCCGGCGCACCTTCGGCGTGCGGCTCCGGGCGACCGCCGGCATCGCGGGAGCCGCTCCGGCCCCGGGTGGGGGAGCGGGTGGCCAGGGTGCCGGTGCGCGCGGTCGTTCGCCCCGTCCGGAGCGCCCCGTCGGCTCGCGCGGCAACGGGTCCGACGACGACCCCGGTCATCGCCGGCCCAGTGACGACACCGGTCATGGTCGACCGGACGACGTTCCGACGGACGCGCCGGGCGCAGCTCCCGGCGTCCCGCTGACGCCCGAGGGTGAGCTCGCCGTCGACCCGGACGGCGGCCCGTCCTCCGACGCCCACGCCGAGCCGCACGTCGATGATGGTCCGTCCACGGACGCTCACGCCGAGCCGAACGCCGACGACGACCGTGTGGCCGACCCGACTGCCGACCCGACCGCCGGCCCGGCACCCGCCGCTCCCGCCCGCCCCGACCCGGCCCCGCGAGCGCCCGAGCCGGCCCCGGTCGGCCCGGACGGTTGGCCCGCCGTCGCCGTACCCGGGCGCGCCCTGCGCGCCGCCGCGGCCGAGGATCCGGGACCGAGCGCACCCTCCGTGGCAGCGGGTTCTGTCGCCCCTGACCCCGCCGCCATTCCTGGCGCCACTGTTCCAGCCGCGCCCGCACCCGCAACGACCTCCGCGGTCCCGCCCTCCGTTCCCGCCTCGACCGTCACCCCCACGGGTCCCGTCGCGGCCCCGAGCCCCGACGAGGACGACCTCGCCGACCTCCCCGGCCCCGACATCACCACCGAGGACGGCTGGTCGGAGCCGGCCGGCGACCGCGCACCGGTGGACGAGGCCGTCGACGAGAGCTCCGTCGTCGGGCCGGACCACGGGACCGACGACGACGGTGAGAGCACCGACCGGCCGAACGACGACTACCCGCCGCCGGACGACCGTTACGCGCCCGAGGACGACGGTCCGGAGGCGCCCGTCGTCCTGCCCGGCCAGCGCCCGCTCGACGGGACCCCCGACCCCCACCCGGCGGGACCCGGGCAGCCGCCGAGCCCGGGCGGGTTCGGCGTCCCGCGGGTCGACCCGGCGGACGACCAGCCCTCGCCGGACGACGAGGACGCCGAGCAGTCCGGGCTCATGGGCGTGGACCTGCTGATCTCCGCGTTCGGCGCGCGGATCCTCGAGAGGCGGTCGCCGAGCTCCGACGTCCCCCCGGGGACGTAGGCTGCCCGCGTGTACGACGGCGCTGTTCAGGATCTGATCGACGAGCTCGGGCAGCTGCCCGGGATCGGTCCGAAGTCTGCCCAGCGCATCGCGTTCCACGTGCTCGCGGCCGAGCCGGACGACATCGCCCGCCTCGCCACCGCGCTGGTCGAGGTCAAGGCCAAGGTCCGCTTCTGCGACGAGTGCGGGAACGTCGCCGAGGCCGAGCTGTGCCGCATCTGCGCCGACGAGCGCCGCACCTACGCGCTGCTCTGCGTGGTCGAGGAGCCCAAGGACGTCGTGGCCATCGAGCGCACCCGCGAGTTCCGGGGCCGCTACCACGTGCTCGGTGGCGTCATCGACCCGCTGCGCGGCATCGGGCCGAACGACCTGCGGATCGCCGACCTGCTCACGCGTATCGGCAAGCACCCGGTCGAGGAGGTCATCCTCGCCATGGACCCGAACATCGAGGGCGAGGCCACGGCCACCTACCTCATCCGCCTGCTCGGCCAGCTCGAGATCCCGGTCTCCCGCCTGGCCGTCGGGCTCCCCGCCGGTGGCGACCTCGACTACGCCGACGAGGTCACCCTCGGCCGGTCGTTCGAGGGCCGCACGCGCATCTCCTCCTGACCCCCGGTCATGCCCGAGATCGACCTCACGGTCCTCCTCCTGCTGGTCCTCGGCGGGCTCGCCGCCGGCTGGGTGGACGCCGTCGTCGGCGGCGGCGGCCTCATCCAGCTTCCCGCCCTCCTCCTCGTGCCGGGCATGAGCCCGCTCGCGGCCGTCGCGACCAACAAGGTCGGCTCGATCATGGGCACGACCGTCAGCTCGATCACCTACTACCGCCGCGTTTACGTCGACCTGCGCACCGCCCTCCCGATGGCGGGTGCGGCTCTGCTCGCGGCGATCGGCGGCGCCGTCATCGCCTCCTCGATCCCCGAGCAGGCGTTCACGCCGATCATCCTCGCGGCCTGCGTCGCGGTCCTCGTCTACACCGTGGCGCGCCCGAACGTGGGCCGCGACAACGCGCTGCGGCTCACCGGTGCGCGCCACCTCGCGGCCGCCTGCGGGATCGGCGCCGTCATCGGCCTGTACGACGGGGTCATCGGCCCGGGCACCGGGTCGTTCCTCGTCATCAGCCTCGTCGGCCTGCTCGGCTACGCGTTCCTCCAGGCCTCGGGCATCGCGAAGATCGTCAACGTCGCGACCAACCTCGGCGCGCTCCTCTTCTTCGTCCCCGCCGGGCACGTGGTGTGGGCGGCCGGTCTCGCCGTCGGCGTCGGCAACCTCGCCGGCGGCTACCTCGGCGCACGCATGGCGGTCGCGCGCGGATCGGGGTTCGTCCGGGTGGTGTTCGTCGTCGTCGTGTCGGTGCTCGTCCTGCGGCTCGGCTGGCAGATGGGCGACGAGCTCGGCTGGTGGTAGCCACCGGGGTGTCCGCGTGAGCCGTCACTCAGGTCCGCGGACCGGGACCACCTGTCCACCTTCCGGGCACCCCCCTATCCTTGTCGGCACGACGGAGTCGGCGGTGCCCTGACCGTCGGTCCACCGACGAGATCTTGGAGGCACCACCAGTGGCACGTGTCGTGCAGAAGTTCGGCGGGTCCTCCGTCAGTGACGCCGAGGCGATGCGGCGGGTCGCGCGCCGGGTCGCCGCCACGCGGAAGGCCGGCCACGAGGTGGTGGTCGTCGTCTCCGCGATGGGTGACACGACGGACGACCTGCTCGACCTCGCCGGTCAGGTGACGGACGATCCGCCCGCCCGCGAGCTCGACATCCTCCTCACCGCGGGGGAACGCATCTCCATGTCGCTGCTGGCGATGGCGCTGACCGCCGAGGGCGTGAGCGCCCGCTCCTACACGGGGCAGCAGGCCGGCCTCGTCACGGACACGTCCTACGGGCGAGCCTCGATCCTCAAGATGGCGCCCGGCCGGATCCTCAAGACCCTCGACGACGGGCAGGTCGCCATCGTCGCCGGGTTCCAGGGCGTCAACGAGAACAACGACGTCACCACGCTCGGCCGCGGCGGCTCCGACACGACCGCCGTGGCGCTCGCCGCCGCGCTGGACGCCGACGTCTGCGAGATCTTCTCCGACGTCGACGGCCTGTTCACCGCGGACCCGCGGATCGTGCCCAAGGCGCGGAAGATCGACCGGATCTCGTTCGAGGAGACCCTCGAGCTCGCGTCCCACGGCGCGAAGATCCTTCACCTGCGGGCCGTCGAGTTCGCCCGCCGCTACGGCGTGCCGCTGCACGTGCGCTCGTCGTTCTCGCACCTGGAGGGGACGCTGGTCACCTCCGAGAACACGTACGAAGGAGACGACATGGAAGAGCCGATCATCTCCGGCATCGCCCACGACCAGAGCCAGAGCAAGATCACGGTGGTCGACGTGCCGGACATCCCGGGCTCCGCGTCGCGCCTGTTCCGGGTCGTGGCCGCCGCCGAGGCGAACATCGACATGATCGTCCAGAACGTCTCCGCGAAGGCGACGGGGACGACGGACATCTCCTTCACGCTGCCGACCGACCAGGTCGCGGCCGCCCGCCGCGCGCTCGAGGCGGCGCGCGAGGAGATCGGCTACGGCGAGCTCCGCGCGGACGAGGAGGTCGGACTCCTCTCGCTGGTCGGCGCCGGCATGCGCTCGAACCCCGGCGTCTCCGCCCGGCTCTTCGACGCCCTGTACAACGCGGGCATCAACATCGAGATGATCTCGACGTCGGAGATCCGCATCTCCGTCGTCACCCGCTCGGAGGACCTCGAGGCCGCGGTGCGCGCCGTCCACACGGCTTTCGACCTGGACGCGGAGGACACCGAGGCGGTCGTGTACGGAGGGACCGGACGATGACGATGACAGGACTCAAGGTCGCGGTGGTCGGGGCGACCGGCCAGGTCGGGCGCGTCATGCGCGCGCTCCTCGAGCAGCGGGGGCTCACGCCGGAGCAGGTCCGGTTCGTCGCCACCGCGCGCTCGGCGGGCACGCGGCTGCCCTTCGCCGGTGGCGAGGTCGTGGTCGAGGACATCGAGACCGCCGAGCTCGCGGGCATCGACGTCGCCCTCTTCTCCGCCGGCGGCGGCACCTCGCGGACGTGGGCGCCGAGGTTCGCCGAGGCCGGCGCCGTGGTGGTCGACAACTCCTCGGCGTTCCGCAAGGACCCTGAGGTCCCGCTGGTCGTGTCCGAGGTCAACCCGCACGCCGCGGCGAACCGCCCGCACGGCATCATCGCCAACCCCAACTGCACGACGATGGCCGCGATGCCGGCCCTCAAGGCGCTGCACGACGCCGCCGGGCTCGTCCGGCTCACCGTCACCAGCTACCAGGCCGTCTCCGGCTCCGGCGTGGCCGGCGTGAAGGAGCTGGCCGGCCA
This sequence comes from Georgenia sp. G2120, assembly GCF_055326485.1. Lineage (NCBI taxonomy): Bacteria > Bacillati > Actinomycetota > Actinomycetes > Allobogoriellales > Allobogoriellaceae > Georgenia > Georgenia sp. G2120. Next base: position 112,208 of record NZ_JBUZNL010000001.1, read on the forward strand.
GATCCGTGCCGGCGTCGAGCAGGACGTCGAGGCGCTCGCGCTCGACGGCTCCGCGATCGACCTGCCGGTCCCCGAGGTCTACGCCGAGCCGATCGCCTTCAACGTGGTGGCCCTCGCCGGCAACCTCGTCGACGACGGCTCGCGGGAGACCGACGAGGAGCAGAAGCTGCGCAACGAGTCACGCAAGATCCTCGAGCTGCCCGAGCTGCGCGTGTCCGGCACGTGCGTGCGCGTGCCCACGTTCACCGGCCACGGGATGGCCGTCAACGCCGAGTTCGAGCGGGAGCTCACCCCCGAGCGCGCCCTCGAGGTGCTCGAGGCCGCCCCCGGCGTGGCGCTCGACGACCTGCCGACCCCGCTCAAGGGCACCGGCCGCGACGAGACGCTGGTCGGTCGCGTCCGCGCCGACGGTGCCGCGCCCGACGGGCACGGCATCGCGATGTTCGTCGTCGGGGACAACCTGCGCAAGGGAGCCGCTCTCAACACCGTCCAGATCGGGGAGCTGGTCGCCGCCGAGCTCGGCCGCTGACCCCGGACAGCCGCACGCGGCCCGTCCCTGCCGAGCTCGGCAGGGACGGGCCGTTCGGCGTTCGCGGCCGGGCAGCACTCGGTGCGCATGTGGTCCCCAGCTCCGGCACGCCGTAACCAGCGTGGCTGCTGTTACTCGTGTGACTCATGGTGTTCCATAGGGGGGCGCCGCCCGGCGGGTGGCGCCGAACGGAGGGAGCACACGGCATGGCGATCGGTGGACGGATCCGGGGCCTGGACGGCCTGCGCGCGCTCGGCTGCGCGCTCGTCCTCGTCTACCACCTGCTGCCCGGGCTCGCCCCGGCGGGGAACGTGGGCGTCGACGTCTTCTTCGTCGTCTCGGGCTTCCTCATCACCACCCTGCTCGTGCGCGAGATCGGCCGCACGGGGTCCGTCGACGTCCCCGGCTTCGTCGTCCGACGGGTCAGGCGCCTCGCCCCGGCCGTCGTCACGTGCGCGCTCGCCGTCACCGCGCTCGCCGCGCTCGTGGGCGGCGACGTGCTCGTCCGGGTCGGCCGCCAGCTCGTCGGCACCCTGACCTTCACCGCCAACTGGTTCCAGGTCGCCGACGGCCAGAGCTACTTCGACCAGCAGACCCCGGCGCTCCTCACCCACGCGTGGTCCCTCGGGGTCGAGCAGCAGTTCTACCTCGTGTGGCCGCTCGCCCTGCTCCTGGTCTGGAAGGCGCCGCGCGGCGTCCGCCCCTGGCTCGCGCTGACGATCGGCGCGGCCTCGGTCGCGCTGGCCGCCGGCCTCGGCGGCTCGCGCGCCTACCTCGGCACCGACACCCACCTCTACGGGCTCATGCTCGGCGCCGCGCTCGCCCTCGCGCTCGCCCCGGGCCGGCCGCGCAGCCGGGACGGCCTCTGGTACCCCGCCGGGCACCCCGCCCGCCGGAGCGCCGAGGGGACCGTCGGTCCGGTGCAGGCCGCCGTCCGCGGGGGCGCCGGTTGGGCTGCCCTGCTCGCCCTCGTCGTCCTCGCCGTCGTGGGTTCGGCCGCGAGCGACCTCGCCACCCCGTGGCTCCTGCTGGCCGCCTCGGTCCTCGCCGCCCTCGTGGTGCAGGCGATGACGCCCGCCGTCCTCGAGCAGCCGGCCGGGCGCACGCTCGTCCGCGTGCTCGAGCTGCCGCCGGTCGTCTGGCTCGGCGAGCGGTCGTACTCCATCTACCTGTGGCACTGGCCGCTCCTCGTCCTCGCCCAGGCGCAATGGCCCTACGCCGATCCCCGCCTCGTCGCCGCCGGCGTGCTCGCCGGCACCGTTCTCGCCGCCGAGGCGAGCTACCGGTGGGTCGAGACCCCCGTGCGACGCCTCGGCGTCCGCGGCGCCGCCGCCTCGCTCAGGCGCCGGTCTCTCACCCTCGGCGTGCCCGTGGTGGCCGCGTCCGCGGTCGTCCTCACCGGCACCGCGTGGGCGGTCGACCAGGCGCCCGACCGCACCTCGACCGAGGAGCTCCTTGCCTCCGGGCCCGGCACGGGCGGCGTGCGGACGTATCCGGCGCCCGGCGAGTCCGACGAGACCGGGGACGCCGGCGGGTCCGACGCCGGTGAGACCCCGGACGACGGCGCCGGCGACGGGTCTGCCGGGGCGGACGAGCACGGCCCGACCGGCGAGCCCGGCGGCGCCGAGGACCCGGCCGGAGAGAACCCGTCCGCCGAGGGGGAGCCCGGAACGACCGGCGCGAGCCCCGACGACGACGAGCCCCCGTCCGGTGAGTCCCGCTCGGAGCAGGGCGAGCCGGGGCAGGGCGGGCGCGAGGGCGGCGAGAGCGCGTCCGGGGAGTCCCCCTCCGGAGACGGCGCGCCCAGCGCCGGGTCGGGTGTGGCCGGCGCCGACGTCAGCGTGGTCGGGGACTCCGTCACGCTCGCGTCCGGTCCGGCCATCGGCGAGGTGCTGCCCGGCGTGACCGTCGACGCGGAGGTCTCCCGCTCGTTCGGCTCCGAGGTGGGGATCGTCGAGCAGATGGCTCGGGCCGGCACGCTCGCCGACCACGTGGTCGTGGCCGGCGCGACGAACGGGACCGTCCGCGAGTCCGAGATCGACCAGCTGGTCGAGGCCGCGGGGGACAGGTGCGTCGTCCTCGTCACCGGCTACGGGCAGGACAGCGCGACCTGGATCCCGGAGGCGAACGGGGCGATCCACGAGTCGGCCGAGCGGCACGAGAGCGTCGTCGTCGCCGACTGGCACGCCGCCGTCGAGGACGATCCGGAGCTCGTCGGCCAGGACCACATCCACCCGGGCAACGACGGCGCGCGGCAGTACGCGGCGACCGTCGACCAGGCGCTCGGATCCTGCCCCTCCTAGCACATTCCGGCGCCGCGCGCAGCGGCTGAGCGTGGGGAGAGGTCTCTCCTCCTCGGGACGGAGACTTCCGGCCGGGAATTCACCCTCGTGAGGGTGAGGTGCGGACCGGGCGGAAGGCAAGATGGGTTGTGGGCGCGGGGGCGTCCGCAGCAGTACACCGTGGCGCGTCCCGGACGATCCGGGGGGACAGCCGGGATGCGCCACGGATCTGCTTCCGCCGTCCGGACGGGTCGCAGGGGGACTCGTCGGGACAGCGCAGATCTTCACGAGGGGCCGCAGGCACACAGCCTGCGGCCCCTCGTTCGTGTCCGGGACTCGTCGTGGGGCCACGCATGACGAAGGGCCGCCTCCCTGCCTCTCGGCAGGCCGACGGCCCTCCAGCTGGTCGGGGTGACAGGATTTGAACCTGCGACCTCTTCGTCCCGAACGAAGCGCGCTACCAAGCTGCGCCACACCCCGTGGCAACCGGACCAGAATACCCGCTCGACCGGCACCCGCCTGCCGCCGACCAGGTGGCACGCCACACATGCCGCGGCCGCGTGACGTCCGAGCCCGCCTGTCGTCGCGCGACCGGCGGACACCGACCGGTGCTGCCCACCGGGTGCCGCCCACCCGGGCGGTGCCTCCGGGGGTCAGCCCTCGCCGCGGGGCGTGACGAGCGTGAGCACGGTGGCCTCCGGCCGGCACGCGAACCGCACCTGGGCGTAGGGGCTCGTGCCGAGGCCGGCCGAGACGTGCAGCCAGGTCGAGACCTCCCCGCCCTTGCGGTCGGGGCGCTCGCCGGGCCAACCGTGCAGCCCGGACGCGCGCCCGGTGTCGAGGTCGCAGTTCGTCACGAGCGCCCCGTAGAAGGGCACGCGCACCTGCCCGCCGTGCGTGTGCCCGGCGAGGATGAGGTCGCAGCCGTCGTCGGCCATGTCGTCGAGCACGCGCGTGTAGGGCGCGTGGGTGACGCCGAGGTGGACGCTCGGCCCCTCGGGCACCTCCGCCGCCTCGGCGTCGGGGGCGGGGAAGCGGTCCCGGTCCAGGTGGGGGTCGTCCACGCCGACCGCGGTCACGCGCACGCCGCGCACCTCGACCGATCCCCGGCGGTTGGTCAGGTCGACCCACGCCCCCGAGGTGAGCATCGCGCGCAGCTCGTCGGTCGGCAGCGGAGTCGTCGGCGGGTGGTCCTCCTCGTCCTCGGAGGAAGGGCCCGCGAGGTAGCGCAGGGGGTTGCGCCAGCGCGGGGCGACGTAGTCGTTCGATCCGAACACCACGAAACCCGGCACGTCGAGGAAGCCGCCGAGCGCCTGGCGCAGGGGCTCGATCGCGTCGGGCGAGGCGATGAGGTCACCGGTGACCACGACGAGGTCGACCTCGACGTCCTTGAGCGAGCGCAGCCAGCGCAGCTTGGCTCGCTGGGTGGGCAGCAGGTGGAGGTCCGAGAGGTGGAGGATCCGCAGCGGCTCGCTGCCGGCGGTCAGGGTCGTCACGCGGTCGTGCCGCAGCGTGAACATCCGGGTCTCGGCCAGGCCCCACGTGGCCACGCCCGCGGGAACGGCGGCCAGGGCGTACGGCCACGCCGCGCGTCCGACCGTGGCGGCCCCCCGGCCGACGCTGCGCAGGACGCCGCGCCAGGGTGCGGCCATCAGTCGTCACCGCCCGACGGCGCCTCGGTGGTCGGGTCCTCGTCCGTCCCGTCGTCCTCGTCCGGTGGCTCCGTGGTGGGATCCGGCGTGGTCGGCGGCTCGGAGCTCGGCTCCTCGCTCGCCGGGCCCGAGGACGGGTAGATGTTGACGGTCGACCCGCGCGGCGCGGACGAGCCGGCGGCGGGGCTGCTCGCCGCGACGCCGCCCGCGCGCCACTCGGACGAGCGCTCGGCGCCCACGCTCACCTCGAAGCCCGCGCGTTCGAGGAGGGTCGTCGCGTCGTCGACCGAGTATCCGACGACGTCGGGCACGGCGACGCTGGGTTCGTCGTCGTCGTCCGAGGTGGAGGGCCGGTTCGCCGTCGCGTCCGGGAACTGCAGCACCGGCTCGCCCTCGAGGGCGCGGTTCGTGTACTCGGAGAACACCATCGCCGGGTAGAGACCGCCGTAGACCTCGGGGTGGAACTGGCCGTTGATCGTCGAGTCGAACATCGACTCGTTGGAGTCGATGTGGCCCATCCAGATCGCTGTGGCGAGCTGGGGGGTGTACCCGGAGAACCAGGCGGCGGCGTCGGCGTTGGCGGTACCGGTCTTGCCGGCCGCCGGACGGTTGTCCTCGAGCACGGCGTTGGACCCGGTGGCCGTGGGCTGGACGACCGACTCCAGGGCCGTCGTCACCTCCGCCGCCACCTCCGGCGCGAGGACCTCCGCGCAGTTCGAGGGCGGCACCGGCACGTCGTTGCCGGCCGAGTCGGTGACCTCGAGGATCGCGACGGGGTCGCAGTGCACGCCCCCGGCGGCGAGGGTCGCGAACGCCTCGGCGATCTGCAGGGGCGTGTTCTGGTTCGTGCCGAGCACCATCGAGGGGCGCGGCATCATCTCGGTGCCGTTGGCCTGGGTGTCGACGCCCATCGCGGCCGTCGTGTCGAGGATCGCGCACAGGTCCATGTCCGCGGCCATCTCGATGAACGGGGTGTTGATCGAGCGGGCCGTGGCGTCCTGCACGGTGACCATGCCGTTGGCGGCGCCGAGGCCGCTCTCGAGGTTGCCGGGCTCGTAGTTGTCCCGCAGCTCCGGGGCGCACGAGATGTTCCACTCCCCGCGGGGGAACATGCGGTCGGTGGCGTTGACGCGGTCACGGATCGAGTGACCGGAGTTCACCCACTCGACGAGGGTGAACGTCTTGAACAGCGACCCCGTGAGGAAGCCGTTGCCGCCGCCGCGGTCCGTGCCGACGTTGAGGTTGATGAGCGTGGCGTCCTGGTCCGTCTCCATCGGTGGCCCGTAGTTCGTGTTCTGGACCATGGCCTGGATGCGTCCGGTGCCGGGCTCGATCGAGCTGAGCGCCATCCGGATGTCCGAGGGGTCCGTGACGGGGACGTTCGCGGTCACCGTCTCGTAGGCCGCGGCCTGCCGCTCGAGGTCGATGGTGGTCGTGATGGTCAGGCCGCCGCGGTAGAGCATCCCCTGCCGGTCGGCCAGCGACTCGCCCCACGACTCGTTCGCGAGGAGCTCCTTGACCACGTAGTCGCAGAAGTAGGCGGCGTTGCCGGCGGCCCCGCACCCGTTCTGGGTGTAGGTGACGTCGAGCATCTCCTCGACCGGGGTGCCCACCGCCTCCTCGTGCTGCTCGTCGGTGATGTACTCGAGCCGCAGCATGTTGTCGAGGACGAGGTTGCGGCGCACCTCCGCGTTGTCCGGGTGCGCGACCGGGTCCCAGCGGGCCGGGGACTGCGTGATGCCGGCCAGCAGGGCCGACTCGGCGACGCTCATCTCGGCGGCCGAGTGGTTGAAGTAGTGCTGCGCCGCCGACTCCACGCCGTAGACCGACGGGCCGAACTGGGCGATGTTGAGGTAGCCCGTGAGGATCTGGTCCTTCGACTGCTGCTGCTCGAGCGCGATGGCGAGCTGGGCCTCGCGGAGCTTGCGGCCGAGCGAGGTCTCGACCGCGCCCTCGATGGCCTCCGCGTCACCGGACCGGCGGCCCTGCTCGATGAGGAGGTTCTTCACGTACTGCTGCGTGAGGGTCGACGCCCCGGCGAGCGCGCCGCCGGTGAGGTTGTTGACGGTCGCCCGCATGATGCCCTGGAGGTCGACCCCGTTGTGCTCGTAGAACCGCTCGTCCTCGATCGCCACCACGGCGTTCTTCATGTCGGCGTCGATCGCCTCGGACTCGACGACGATCCGGTTCTCCGCGTAGAACGTGCTGAGCACCGTGCCGTCGGAGGCGAGGATCGTCGACCGCTCGGAGGGCTCGGGGATGCCGAGCTCGGCCGGCAGGTCGCTGAACAGCTCCGTCCCGGCCCGCGTGACCTGGCCGGTCGTCGCCACGGCCGGCATGACGAGCGCCGCGCCGAGCAGCCCGCCCATCACCGACACCAGGACGAAGGCGAGCAGCGTGACGATCGCCTGGTCCACGCGCAGGGCGCGACGGGGCCGTGAGGAGCTGCGACTCATGTGCGTCAGGGTACGCAGCGCGGTGCCCGTCGGGGTGAGCGACAGGTCACGCGGGGGAGAGGACTTCGTGGCGAATTGGTCTCATCTGTGAGAATGGGTCTTCCCATAACCCAGGAATCCGGGCTACTTTCGGCGGGTCGCGTTTCGTTCCGGCAACGTCCGTCCCGGTTCGTCGCGGCACCGGCTGCAAAGAAAGGTGTATCGCGTTGAGTGACGCAAGCTGGACGATGAGGGCAGCGTGCGCTGATCTGGACCCCGACGTGCTGTTCGCCGAGGGCCCCGCGCAACGGCAGGTCCGGTCCGTGTGCTTCGCCTGCCCCGTCCGACTCGAGTGCCTGGCCGACGCGCTGGAGGCGGGACCGGTCCAGGGCGTGTGGGGCGGTCTCACGGAGCGCGAGCGCCGCGCGCTGCAGCGCCGGTACCCCGCCGTCACGTCCTGGAGCGAGGCCCTGCGGCGCGAGGACGACGCCGTCATCGCACAGCTCAGCCAGGCCGAGGCGCCACGCCTGCTCATGGCCCGCGCCGGCAGCTGATCCACCGGGCGGGCGGCAGGTACCCCCGGAGGTCCCGCCGCCATAGGATCGGCGCATGACTACCTGGGAGTACGCGACCATCCCGCTCATCAGCCACCAGACCAAGGCGATCCTCGACCAGTGGGGCGCAGACGGCTGGGAGCTCGTCCAGATCGTCCCCGGCCCCGAGGGCACGACGAACCCGGTGGCCTACCTCAAGCGTCCGACGGGCGCCTGATGGGCGCCGAGGCCCGCCTGGCCGAGCTCGGGATCCAGCTGCCGCCGGTGGCCACCCCGGTCGCCGCCTACGTCCCCGCCGTACGGACAGGCACGCACGTCCAGACCTCGGGCCAGCTGCCCGTCGTCGGCGGCGAGCCCACGCACGTCGGCCTCGTCGGCGCGGGTGTCTCGCCCGAGGACGCCTACGCCGCCGCCCGCACGGCCACGCTCAACGCCCTGGCGGCGGTCCGCTCGCTCACCGGGTCGCTCGACGCGATCACGCGGGTCGTCAAGGTGACCGGCTTCGTCGCCTCCGACCCCGGCTTCACCGGGCAACCGCAGGTCGTCAACGGCGCCTCCGAGCTGCTCGGGGAGATCTTCGGCGACCTCGGCACGCACTCGCGCTCCGCGGTCGGGGTCGCGGTGCTCCCGCTGGGTGTCCCCGTCGAGGTCGAGCTGCTCGTCGAGGTCTCGCCCGACGAGGCCTGAGCCCGGCCCGTGGACGCCGACCCGTGCACGGCGGCGGAGCCTGCGCGGGACGACGGGACCCATGCACGACGACGGCGCCCCGGCCCGCAGGCCGGGGCGCCGTCACGCCGTGGTCGGGTCAGCGGGCGCGGCGGCGCAGGCGCTCGATGTCGAGGAGGAGCACGGCGCGACCCTCGAGGCGGATCCAGCCGCGGGAGACGAAGTCGGCGAGCGACTTGTTGACCGTCTCGCGGGAGGCGCCGACCAGCTGGGCCAGCTCCTCCTGGGTGAGGTCGTGGGGGACGTGGACGCCCTCGGAGGTCGACTCGCCGAACCGGTCGGCGAGGTCGAGCAGCGCCTTGGCCACGCGGCCCGGCACGTCGGAGAACACGAGGTCGCCGAGCGCGGTGTTCGTGCGGCGCAGGCGCTGGGCCAGCGAGCGCAGGAGGCGCTTGCCCAGGCCCGGACGGGTGTCGATGTACTCCATGAGGTCGCGGTGCTCGAGGACGAGCATCCGGGTCGGCGCCACAGCGGTCGCCGTCGTCGAGCGGGGTCCCGGGTCGAACAGGGTGAGCTCGCCGAGGAGCTCGCCGGGGCCGAGCACCGCCAGGAGGTTCTCGCGGCCGTCGGCCGAGCGGTGCCCGACCTTCACCTTGCCGTCGAGGAGGATGTACATCCGGTCGCCGGGCTCACCCTCCCGGAACAGGATCTCCCCACGGCGCAGCTTGATCTGCCCCATGACCTGCAACAGGGCGGCGCGATCGGCCTCCTCGAGGTCCTCGAACAGCGGGACCGAGTCGATGACGTCACCATCCACGGCGCTTCTCCTTCTTCTCGCGGCGGCAGTACCTCGGGGCACTACCTCCCCATCCTGCCATCACCTGTGACGCGGGGCACCCAGCCTCGCCGCGACGTACCATCGCGTTGTGGTCCGGGGATCTGCGCAGACGGCAGCCGAGGTGACGGTCGGGCGCCGCGAACGAGGTGGTGCGGGCCGTGGCGGCGGCACCCGGCGGGGACGCGAGATCGACGCCGCACTGCAGCGCGCCTACCCGGACGCCCGCTGCGCCCTCGACCACCGCAACGCGTTCGAGCTGCTCGTGGCCACCGTGCTGTCGGCGCAGACCACGGACGAACGGGTCAACACCGTCACCCCCGAGCTGTTCGACCGCTGGCCCACGCCCGCCGATCTCGCCGCCGCGTCCGAGGACGACGTGCGCGCCGTCGTGCGCGTGCTCGGGTTCCAGGCGCGGCGGGCGGGCCAGCTGATCGGTCTGGCCGCCGCCCTCGAGCGTGACCACTCGGGGGAGGTCCCCGCCGACCGGGACGCCCTGACCGCGCTGCCCGGGGTCGGGCGCAAGACCGCCCACGTCGTCCTCGGCAACGTCTTCGACGTCCCGGCGATCACGGTCGACACCCACGTGGGCCGGCTCGCGCGGCGCCTCGGGCTCACCGCGGCGGACGCGCCCCTCGCCGTCGAGAAGGACCTGGCCCGCGAGCTCCCGGAGGCGGACTGGACCTTCGCCTGCCACCGGCTCATCGCCCACGGGCGCGCCGTGTGCACGTCGCGCGCGCCCGCCTGCGGCGCGTGCGTGCTCGCGGACCTCTGCCCCCGCGTCGGGGTGGCCTGACCCGGGGGCAGAGGTCCGGGCCGTCAGGCCTGGGACATCCCCCTGGCGATCTGGTCCATCACCGTGGTGTCGGCCAGCGTCGTCACGTCGCCGGCGTCGCGGCCCTCGGCCACGTCGCGCAGCAGGCGCCGCATGATCTTCCCCGAGCGGGTCTTCGGCAGCTCGGCGACGACATGGACGGTGCGCGGGCGCGCGATCGGGCCGATCTGGGTGGCGACGTGCGTCCGCAGCTCGGCGACGACGTCGGCGCCCTCCCCGACCTCGTCCGCCTCGTGGACCGCGTCCCCGCGCAGGATGACGAACGCGACGACGGCCTGACCGGTGGTGTCGTCGCTCGCGCCGACCACCGCGGCCTCGGCGACCTTGGGGTGCGAGACGAGGGACGACTCGATCTCGGTGGTCGAGAGGCGGTGCCCGGACACGTTCATCACGTCGTCGACCCGGCCGAGGAACCAGATGTCGCCGCGGTCGTCCTTCCGGGCGCCGTCGCCGGCGAAGTAGCGGCCCGGGAACCGCGACCAGTACGTGTCGACGAAGCGCTGCGGGTCGCCCCAGATGCCGCGCGTCATCGACGGCCACGGGGCGGTCAGCGCGAGGTAGCCGCCCTGGCCGTTGCTCACGACCTCGCCCGCGTCGTCGAGGACCTCGGCCGAGATGCCTGGCAGGGGCTGGGTCGCGGAGCCGGGCTGCGTCTCGGTGACGCCGGGCAGCGGGGCGATCATGATGGCGCCGGTCTCGGTCTGCCACCACGTGTCGACGATCGGGGTGCGCTCGCCGCCGATGACGCGGCGGTACCACATCCACGCCTCGGGGTTGATGGGCTCGCCGACGCTGCCGAGCAGCCGCAGGCTCGTGAGGTCGAACTTCCCCGGGACCTCCTCGCCCCACTTCATGCACGTGCGGATCGCGGTCGGCGACGTGTACAGGAGCGTGACGCCGTAGCGCTCGACGATCTCCCACCAGCGGCCCTGGTGCGGGGAGTCGGGCGTGCCCTCGTAGACCACCTGCGTGGCGCCGTCGGCGAGGGGGCCGTAGGCGACGTAGGAGTGCCCGGTGACCCAGCCGACGTCGGCCGTGCACCAGTAGACGTCCTGGCCCGGCTTGTGGTCGAACACGTTGCGGAACGTGTACTGCGCCTGGGTGAGGTAGCCGCCGGTCGTGTGGAGGATGCCCTTCGGCTTCCCCGTGGTGCCCGAGGTGTAGAGGATGAACAGCGGGTGCTCGGCCTCGACGGCGACCGGCTCGTGGGTGGCCGGCGCGGCGGCGAGGGCCTCGGCCCACTCGACGTCGCGGCCCTCGGTCCAGTCCGTGTCCTGCCCCGTGCGGCGCACGACGAGGACGTGCTCGACGTTCGTGCCGCCCTTGGCCAGCGCGTCGTCGACGGCCCGCTTGAGGGGGAGCTGCTTGCCGCGGCGCCAGCCGCCGTCGGCCGTGACGACGAGCCGGGCGTCGCCGTCGATGATCCGCGAGTGGAGGGCGTCGGCCGAGAACCCGCCGAACACGACCGAGTGCACGGCGCCGATCCGCGCGCAGGCGAGCATCGCGACGACGGCCTCGGGGATCATCGGCAGGTAGATCGCCACGCGGTCCCCGGTGGTGACGCCGAGCGCCTCCAGCGCGCCCGCGGCGCGCGAGACCTGCTCGAGGAGCTCCGCGTAGGTGAGGTCGTAGCGGTCGCCCGGCTCGCCCTCGAAATGGATGGCCACGCGGTCGCCGTTGCCGGCCGCGACGTGCCGGTCGACGGCGTTCTCGCACGCGTTGAGCGTGCCGTCGGCGAACCAGCGGGCGACGGGCGCGCCCGACCAGTCGAGGGACTCGGTAGGCACCGTGCGCCAGGTGAGCAGGTCGCGGGCCTGGTCGAGCCAGAACGCCTCGCGGTCGGCGGCGGCGCGCTCGTAGAGCTCCGCGCCGGCGTTCGCCTGCGCGGTGAAGTCCGGGTCGGGCGCGAATGTCCGCGTCTCGGTGAGGAGGTTGTCCACGCCGCCGGTCAGGTCGTCGGTCGTCAATTCGGGGCCCCTTTGCCGTTGCGGGCCACGCGGGCCCGGTTCGTGTCCGGGATCGAGCCTAGCCCCGGGGCCGGGTGGCGCGCTGCTCCTCCGCGGCGAAGACGCCCTCCGCGCGACCGGCCCGGCGCGCCCCGTGCGTGGCGGCGGCGACGCCGACGAGCGCGAGCCCGTACAGCAGCAGACGGCCCGACGATCCGTCGGTGACGAGGTGGGCGGCCACGTTCTCGCCGAGCGCGCCGACCCCCGAGAGGTCGCTGATCCCGTCGAGGACCGGCTGGATCAGGTCGGACAGCGGGCCGGGTACGACGAGCCAGGCGGCGCCGAGCAGCGTGCCCACGACTCCCCAGACCCAGGCGCCGATCGAGCTGACCCGGGCGAGGAGGACGAGGAGGAGGACGAGGACGGCGCCCGCCCCGAGCTCGGCCACGTGCTCGACGACGACGTCGCCGGTCACCCAGGCGGTGTTCTCCCCGTTGGTGAGCCGGCGGCCCGCGTCGGTGACGAGGTACCAGGCGACCGGGGCGAGGACGAGCGAGGCGAGGAGGACCCACAGGTGGGTGCCGGCGCCGCGGCTCGGAGGGGTGTCCTGGGGGGCGTCCCCGCGCCACGTGTCGGGCAGGCCGTCCTCGGTCGAGCGTCCGTCGGTGTCTCGGGTGCCGCTCGTCCGCCCGGCGGTCCGGGCGTCGGCCGAGGTGGCGCCGGTCCCGCCCGCGGCTCCGGCGGCGGTGCCCTCGGGCGTGCGGCGGCCGCGGGCGGCGAGGCCGGCGGCGCCGGTGGCGAGCGTGGCGGTCGCCGCGCCGGAGCCGGTCCCCGGGTCGTCGGTGGTGGTGTCGCCGGCGGCATCCGGTGTGCGGGTCGTGGCCGTCCCGTCGGAATCGGCGGACCCGGCGGCGTGCCCGGTGGCCGAGTCGGCGGACCCGGCGCTGCTGCCGCTGCGGGCGACGGCCGCGCGGGACGCGGCGAACAGCGGCGTCCAGGAGTCGTCGTCTTCCGAGGTGTCGGTGTCGGAGGGCTCGGCGGCGGACGCTTCGGTGCCGGACGCGTCGATGGCCTCCGAGCCGTCGGCCGGGGAGCCGTCGTCGGCCGTGGCGGTCGCTGCGCCCGTCGCGGTCGCACCGGCAGCGGTCGCACCGGCGGCGGCTGCGGCGGCCCCCGTACCGGCGGGGCGGTCGGTGGCCGTGGGGACCCCGTCACCGCCGGAGGCGAAGGCCGCGTCCCAGCTGTCGGCGTCGACGTCGTCCTCGGTGGGAGATGCGTCGCCGGGTGCGTGGGTGGCCGTGCTGGCGGCGTCCGCGTCCCGGTCCTGCTCCTGCGCGGGGCCGTCCAGCGGCCGGGTCTCGTCGCCGGCGGGAGCCGTCATCGGCCGCGTCTCGTTCGTGCCGACGGCCCGGGTGTCGTCACCGGCACCGCCCTGCGGGTGCTCGTCGAGGTCCTCGCCGGTGGGCGCGGGCGGCGCGTCGATCGACGTCTCCCATGCCTCCGCCGGGTCGGCCGCGCGCGCACCGCTCCCGGTTGCGCCGTGCGGGGCCTGATCGTCCGCCGGAACCGCGCCGTCGGCCTGCGGCTCGCCGGCGAGCGGCTCGTCGGTCTGCGGCTCGTCGGCGTGAGCGGCCGGGATCGCGCCGGGCTCGTCGACCTGCGCCTCGGGGGCCACCTCGACCTCGTCGAGCGGCGCGTCGGGGGCCACCTCGACCTCGTCGAGCGGCGCGTCGGGGGCCACCTCGACCTCGTCGATCGGCGCGGTGGCGTCGTCCGCGACCGGCGCGGTGGCGTCGCCGGCGGGTGGGACGTCGCGGGGTGCGTCGTCGTCGGGGGCGTTCGTGCCTGCCACGGACCGCTCCGCCTCGTCGGACCCGACCGCGGGCATGCGCGCGAGCGTGTCGTCCACGCCGTGCGGTCGGAGCCGCTCGGGGGAGGAGGTGGGCAGGAGGGCGCGGCGCCGGGCCGCCGCGAGCTCGTCGTCGGCCGACGTGCGCGACCCGTCCGTGCTCGGGTTGTCCGTCACCGTGACTGCCTCCTCGGCCTGGCGTGGGTACGGCGGGACCGCCTCCCACCGCTCGTCACGCCACGCTACGACCGCACCAGGCACGCACCGCGGAGGCGCCCCGGCGCGTTGCGGGCGTCACACGCGGCGGGAGCCTGTCTGCCGCGCGGGACGGGAGACCTGGGCGATGGCCATCTCGGTGCGCTCGTAGCGCTTCCCGGAGCGGCGCGCCCAGTGCGCCCCCGAGACCCCCATCGCCAGCACGATGCCGAGGACGAGCAGGGTGCCGTCCGCCAGCGCGCTCGAGGACTGCCCCGGGTCCAGCTCGACCGGGGAGGGGCCGGTGCCGAGGACCGAGGTGTGCAGGAGGCAGAGCACGACGAGCAGGCCGCCGGCGATCTGCCCGCCGATCGAGGAGATGCCGGCGGTGGCTGCGCAGGCGGCGAGGACGAGCGCGCCCAGGAGAAGGAGCCACGACGTCCACCCGTTGCCGTCCGGCACGCCCGGCGACGCGAGAGCGACGAGCCACGCGCCCAGGGCCCCGAGGGCGACCGCCGGCGCGGTGGCGAGGACGTGGTCGCCGCGGCGCGGGCGCTCGTGGCCGGTCGTCGCCTCGGCGCGCTCGTCCGACCGGCCGTTGCGGCGGGCGATCGAGGTCCCGATCGCGACGCCCGCGACGAGGACGACCGCGACCGTGGCCGTCCCGTGCTCGGCGAGGACGCGCAGGCCGTCCGCGGCCCGGCGGAACGGCGCGGCGACCTCGGCCTGCGCGAGCCGGTCCGACGAGAGCGAGACCACGAGCCAGGCGCCGAGCGCGTACAGCCAGGACGTGAGGGAGGAGAAGACGGCCGTCGCCCACCCGATGAGCCAGCTGAGCGTGAGGGCCGCGAGGGTGAGGCCGAGGAGCGCGGCCGTCGGGCCGAGCGCGGTACCCGTACCGGACGCCGCGACCACCCGGTCCGAGGCCCACGGCAGGACCGCGAGGACCCCGACCGTGCCGGGGACCAGGAGGATCGCGAACACGACGGCCCAGGCGTGCTGGGGCAGCCGGGTGCGGCGCCGGTACGGGCGGCGGCGACGGGCGCGTCCGGCCGAGGTAGCGCCGGCGCGGGCGGCTCGCGTGCCGGTGGCACCGGGGGTGGCGGCTCCGACCGTGGTGGCTCCGTCCGTGTCGGGGCGGGGCGGGTCTCCGTCGGTCTCGTCGGGCGTCTCCGCGGACTCCGGAGTGGGAGGGACTCCCGACGGCGACGACATCGAGCACTGGCCCTCCGGTCGGGCGCCCGCGGGTCGGGCGAGTCGGGACCAGGGTAGTCGCGCGGCCGAGGTGCCGAGCGACGCCGGGAGGGGGCCGTGCTCCCCGCCTCGACGGTTCTCCGGTCGGCGGCGCCGGGGTGGTCGGCGGGCGACCGGCGCACGGGCACGCGGGTCCACAGGGCGTCCTCACGGCGATCTGTCCACAGGTGGGACGCCGGGGGAGCGCGCCGAGCTCGTGCTGCGGCAGCGTCGGTCCGGACGGCGCAGGGTGCGCCGGGGAGTGGGGAGGACCATGGGTGGGACGACGGCGGTCGCGGCCGTGCGAGGAGGGGACCCGGACTCGGCCGGTCGTGCCGCGGTGCGGCGGCTCGCCGACCTCGGCGGCCTGCGGGTGAGCGACGACTGGCGGGGCGCAGCGATCGTCCTGGACGACGTGGGCGCGGGGGAGCTCGTCGTCGTCGCCGGACCCGAGGTGGGTGCCCGCCTCCAGGTGCCCCGGGACGAGGAGCGGCTGCTCGACCTGCTGCTGGGCGCCGTCACGGCGCGTGCCGTCCGGGTCGGCGTGGTCGGTGCGCACGGCGGGGCGGGCGCCACGACGTTCGCCGTCGCGCTGTCCCGCGTGCCCGTGCGGGCCGGGACCCCGACGGTGCTCGTCGACCTCGACCCGGCCGGCGGGGTCGTCGAGCTGCTCACCGGGCTCGAGCGCGACCCCGGCACCCGGTGGGCGGACCTCAGGCGCCAGGAGGGCACCCTGCTGCCCGACCGACTCACCACCTCGCTGCCGGCGTTCGAGCACGTCCGCCTGCTCGGCGGCGACCTGCGCGGCGGGGCCGACGTCGACGAGCCGGTCGTCACCCGCGCCGTGCGAGCGGTCGCCCAGGCCACCGACGTCATGGTCCTCGACCTGCCGCGGACCGTGCTCGCTCGCTCCGACGACGGACGGCACCCCCTGGTCGAGGAGCTCGACCACCTGCTGCTCGTGGCTGGCGCCGGCCTGCGGGGTGGTGGTGCGGCGGCGGCCGTGGCGAGGTCGCTGGCGGCGACGCCGGGCGGGCCCGAGGTGTCCCTCGTCGTGCGCCGTCGGGCCGGCGAGGACGTCCTCGCGACCGACGTCGCGGAGGCCTGCGGGCTGCCGCTGCGCACCGTCGTCAAGCACGTGCGCTCCCTCGAGGCCGGGGTCGAGCACGGGGTGGTGCCGGGCACGCGGCGCGGCCCACTGCGGAGCGCCGCCGAGGAGGCCGCCGGGGCGCTGGGGATCGCCTCGTGAGGGCGCGCCCGACCGCCCGGTCCGGTGCGTCCTGGGTGCGCGCCGAGGTCGCGGCGGGCCGCACCCTCGGCGAGGCCCTCGACGCCGGGACCGCCGGGGCGCTCGGCTCGGGCACCCTCCTGCGGCTCGAGCACGACCTGCGGGCCGAGCTCCTCGGCGCGGGCACGCTGCTCGCCCCGCTGCTCGCCGCCCCCGACGTCACGGACGTCCTCGTCAACGGTCCCACCGGCGTGTGGGCCGACCGTGGCGACGGGCTCGTGCGCGTGCCGGACCCGCGGCGGGTCCTCGGTGACGAGGGCGCGGTGCGGGGACTGGCCACCCGGCTCGCCGCGGCGTGCGGCCGCCGCCTCGACGACGCCGCTCCGGTGGTCGACGGCACCCTGCCCGACGGGACCCGGCTGCACGCCGTCATCCCGCCGCTCGCCGCCGACGGCACGACGATCTCGCTGCGCACCTTCCGGGACACGACCCTCTCGCTCGCGGACCTCGTGGCGCTGCGAGCCGTGCCCGCGCACGCGGCGCCGGTGCTGCGCGCGCTCGTGACCGCGCGGGCCAACGTCGTGCTCTCGGGCGCGACGGGCACGGGCAAGACGACCATGCTCGCCGCGCTCCTCGGCCTCGCCGACCCCGGCGAGAGGATCGTGTGCCTCGAGGACTCGGTCGAGCTGCGGCCCGCCCACCCGCACGTCGTCCACCTCCAGGTACGGCGCCCCAACGTGCAGATGGCCGGCGAGATCACCCTCGCGGACCTCGTCCGGGCCGCCATGCGCATGCGCCCGGACCGCATCGTGCTCGGCGAGTGCCGGGGCGCCGAGATCCGGGACGTCCTCGGCGCCCTCAACACCGGGCACGAGGGCGGGTGGGCGACGGTTCACGCGAACACCGCGCAGGACGTGCCGAGCCGGCTCGTCGCGCTCGCGGCGCTCGCGGGCATGTCCGAGTCGACCCTCGCCGCGCAGGCCGCCTCCGGGATCGACGCGGTCGTCCACCTGCGGCGCACCGACGGACGGCGGCACCTCGCCCAGGTCGGGGTGCTGCACCGGATCGGCGACCGCCTCGAGTGCGTCGAGGCGCTGACCGTCGCGGCGGACGGGCGGGTGAGCGCCGGGCCGGGCGTGGACCGGCTGGCCAGTCGGGTCGGGGATGCGGCCGTGGCTGCTGCGCTCGGGGCCGGCGCGAGAGTGGCGGTCGCATGAGCCCCGGCGCGCTGGGTGCGGGCCTCCTCGTGGCGCTCGCCGTGCTGCTCCTCGCGCCGCCCCCGCGACGGGTGCGCCGGCTCGCCCGGCGTGCGAGCGGTGTGGCCGGGGTGGGCGCTGCTCGGGGTCGTCGCGGGCGCGTGCGACGGGCACGCCTCGACCCCGGACTCCTCGTCTCTGAGGTGGCGATGCGTCTGCGGGCGGGGTCGGACCCCGCCCGGGCCTGGGCGCTCGCGCTCGACCGCTCCGGGATCGCCACGCCGGCGGGTGCGGCTTCCGGGGTGTCGACCGTGGGTGCGTCGGCCGCGTCGAGAGGTGCGCCGACGGTCGGATCGGCGGGAGCGTCGTCGGGTGGGGCGAGGGCTGCATCGTCGGGAGTGTCGTCGGGTGGGGCGAGGGCTGCATCGTCGGGCACACCCGTGCGCGGCGCCGTGCTCGACGACAGCGGCGTGCCGGTCGAGCTCATCTCTCTGGCCGAGCGGCTCGGGGTCGGCCGGCGGGGTGCCCGGCCTGGTGCCGGTCCCGGTGCCGGGGGCGACCCCTCCGGCGGTCGTCCGGGCCTGGGACGGCGCGAGGGGCCGAGGCTCGGCAGCCGGGCGGAGCGGGCCTCCGCCCGAGGGGCGCTCGCCGGCGTGGTGGCGGCCTGCCGCGTCACGCACGCCACCGGTGCGCCGCTCGCCGAGATCCTCGACCGCAGCGCGTCCGGCATCGCCGAGTCCGCCCGCGCCGCCGGCGCCCGCACCGTGGCCCTCGCCGGGCCGCGCGCGACCGGCCGGCTCCTGGGCTGGCTCCCGCTGCTCGGCCTGCTGCTGGGGGCGGCCGTCGGCGCCGACCCGGTCGCGGTCCTCCTCGACGGCGGGATCGGTACCGTCTGCCTCGTCCTCGGCCTGACGTTCCTCGTCGCGGGCTGGTGGTGGGTGCTCCGTGAGGAGCGCCGGGCCGAGACGGCCGACGCATGAACCTCCAGCTGCTCCTCCTCGCGCTGGCCGCCGTCGCACCCTGGCTGCTCACCCGTCCGGCCCCGGAGCCGGAGCCGCCCCACCGCCCGGAGCTGCCCGGTCTCCGCCTCGACCCCGCCGTCCTGCTCGACCTGTGCGCGGCGACGCTCGCGGCCGGGAGCTCGGTCCCCGGCGCCCTGCGTGCCCTCGGGGACTCGGTGGCCGAGATCGGCGACGGCACGGTCGCCGGCTCCCTGTGCACCGCGGGCGAGCTCCTGCTCCTCGGAGCGCCCTGGGAGGAGGCGTGGGCCGACGTCCCGCCGGACGCGCGGGCGCTCGCCGACTGCCTCGAGCCGGCGTGGAACGACGGCGCCGACCCCGGCCCGCTCCTCGACGTGCGGGCGACGAACCTGCGGGCCGACCGGGCGCGCGCCGCCGAGGAGGCCGCCGCGCGCCTCGGCGTCCGTCTCGTCCTCCCGCTCGGCCTGTGCTTCCTGCCGGCGTTCGTCCTGCTCGGCATCCTCCCGGTGGTGCTCGGCGCCGGCCTCGACCTCCTCGGCGGTTGAGCGCTCCGGTCCCCACAGGCTGCCGTGCTGCATTCCTGTGCACAGGCCGAGGCGGGTGCCCGACGGCGGACCGCGCGATCTCGGCAGCCTGGTCCTGCGAGCCCGGCACCGGGTCGGGCGCACACCGGTTGGAACCGGGGAAGGACTGACGACATGCACACGATCACCCAGGCGGCCCACCGCCTCAGCACCACGCTCCGTTCGCGGCACGAGCTCGCGGCGGAGGACCCCGAGGCGGGCATGGCGACCGCCGAGTACGCCATCGGCACCGTGGCGGCGGCGGGCCTGGCCGCCGCCCTCATCGGGATCCTCAACGGCGACGCCGTCCTCTCCATGGTGACGGGGCTCATCACGCGGGCGCTCGGGGTCTGATGTCCACGCGCCCACAGCCGGGGGTCGGGCCCAGTGCCCGGCCCCCGGCCGCGCGCCGGGCTCCCGCCCGTGGGGACCCCCGCCCCGACGACGACGAGCGCGGCATGGTCACCGCCGAGCTCGCCGTCGTCCTGCCCGCCGTCGCCCTCGTCCTCCTGCTCGTCCTCGCCGCCATCGCGACCGGGGCGCAGCACATCCGGGCGACGGACGCGGCTCAGGCCGGTGCCAGGGCGGCCGCCGCGGGCGAGAGCTCCGAGGTCGTCCTCGCCCACGCGCGGCAGCTTGCCCCGGACGACGCGACGATCACGGTCCGGCGGGACGAGGGCCTCGTCGTCGTCGAGGTCGTCGCCGGCTGGCCCGGCCCCCTCGCGGTGACCGGTGGCCAGGTGACGGCGAGCGCGAGCGCCGTCCCGGAGGAGGCGTTGGTCGGGGGCTCGCCGTGACGGGCGGGTCCCGGGAGGCGCGTGGCGAGCGCCGGCCCCGGACGGACCCCGAGCGGGGAGCGGCGACCGTCCTCGTCGCCGGGGTCGTCGCCGCCATGCTCGTGCTCCTCGTCGGCGTGCTCGCCCTCGCCCGCGTCCAGGTCGCGCGCCAGGAGGCCCAGGGCGCAGCGGACCTCGGGTCGCTCGCCGCGGCGGGTGCCGTCCAGCACGGCACGGTGCCCGCCGAGGCGTGCGCGCGGTCCGCCCGGGTGGTCGGGGAGAACGACGCGGTCGCGCTCTCGTGCACGGTCGAGGACGAGGAGGTGGTCGTCTCGGCGACCGTCGTCGTCGACCTCGGCGTGCTCGGGACCTACGACGCCGTGGCCCACGCCCGGGCCGGACCGGTGCGGTGAGTGCCTGGCGTGGGGCACGCCGACGCCCGGGGAGCTGTGCGGCGACCGCGGGCCGTCGGTCGGGACCCGGTCAGATCTCGCCGGCGGGCGGGACGAACGGCTCGGCGTCGGGGTGCTGATCGGCGGCCTCGGACAGGAGGGTGAGCAGCCGGATCGCCCCGGCCTTGTCGAGCGGTGAGTTGCCGTTCCCGCACTTGGGCGACTGCACGCAGCGCGGGCAGCCGGCGACGCAGGGGCACGTCCGCACCGTCTCGAGCGTGGCGCGGACCCACTCGACCGAGGCGTCGAACCCGCGGCGCGCGAACCCGGCGCCGCCGGGGAACCCGTCGTGGACGACGACCGTGGGCCGTCCGGTCTGGTCGTGCGCCTCGGTCGAGAGCCCGCCGATGTCCCACCGGTCGCACGTGGCGAGCAGCGGCAGCATGCCGATCGAGGCGTGCTCGGCCGCGTGCAGCGCCCCGCCGAGGCGGCCCGGATCGATGCCGGCCGCCTCGACCGTGTCCTCGTCGAGCGTCCACCACGTCCCCACGGTCCGGAACGTCCGGGCCTCGAGGTCGAGCTGCTCGACCCCGATCTGCCGCTGGTCCGGGACCCGGTAGCGCACGAACGAGTCGACCCGGCCGGTGATCTCGACCTCGCCGGTGGCCCAGCGCACGCCGCCGCGCTCGACCACGCTCTCCTCGGAGAGGAACCGGACGCTCGAGCTGCTGCGCGCCCGCGTCCGGTAGGGGAGGTGGGCGCCGTCGGTGACCATCGCGACGTCGTCGACCCGCGTCTCGACGAGCAGCACCCGGCCCTGGTGGACGTAGACCGCACCCGGGTGCACGGCGGTGTCGGCGCCCGCCGCGTCGACCGTGCCGAGCACGGTGCCGGTGGCGGACTCGACGATCTGGACCTGCCGCTCGGTGCTGCCGCGCAGCGAGGTGAGGTCCTGCGCGCGCACGCTGTTGGCCACGTCCCAGTACCACCCGGTCGGTCGGCGGCGGAGCAGGCCGAGCGCGTTCGTCAGGTGGTCGAGCAGGGCAAGACCACGCTCGTCGTCGATCCCGAAGAGCGCGAGGTCCGGCTCCGTCAGCGGGAGCTCCGCGGCGGCGGCGCACAGGTGCGGGGCGAGCACGTGGGGATTGGCCGGGTCGAAGACCGTGGCCTCGACCGGCTCCCCGAGGACGGCCTCCGGGTGGTGGACGAGGAAGGAGTCCAGGGGGTCGGCCGAGGCGACGAGGACCGCCACGCCGTCCGCGCCCGCGCGGCCGGCCCGCCCCGCCTGCTGCCACATCGAGGCGCGCGAGCCCGGCCACCCGCACAGCAGGACCGCGTCGAGCCCCGAGACGTCGATGCCGAGCTCGAGCGCGTTGGTCGTGGCCATCGCGAGGACCTCGCCCGAGCGCAGCTGCGCCTCCAGCTCGCGCCGCTCCTCCGGGAGGTACCCGCCCCGGTAGGCGCGGACGGTGTCGGCGAGCGCCGGCGAGACGACCGCCAGGTGCCGGCGGGCTGACTCGGCGAGCGCCTCGGCCCCACGGCGGGAGCGGACGAACGCGAGCGTCCGGGCGCCTGCCGGCACGAGGTCGGCCACGAGCTCGGCGCACTCGGCGAGCGCGGAGCGGCGCTCGACCTCGTCGGCCTGGTCCCGGTCGAGTCCCTCCTCCTCGGCGGCGACGGCGTCGGCGGGCAGCGCCCACGGGTCGTCGTCGGAGCCCCCGCGTGGGGCGTCGTCGACGAGGCCGCCGCCCGCGGTGCCCGTCCTCGCCCGCTGAGCCGCACTCTCGACGTTGTCCACCTGAACCGCACTCTCGGCAGTGGCGGAACCCCAGCGGTCGGCCGGGGCCGGCTGCCACAGCGCGAGGTAGCGGTCGCCGGCGGGGGAGGCGTCGTCGTCGACCACCACCACCTCGTCGGGGGACGTGCCGACGATCCGGGCCGCCGCGACACCGGGCTGCGCGCTCGTCGCGGACAGGCAGACGACCGTCGGGTCCGCGCCGAGGTGCCGGGCCACGCGCAGGAGCCGGCGCACGACGAGCGCGACGTGCGCGCCGAGCACCCCGCGGTAGGCGTGCGCCTCGTCGACGACGACGACGGACAGCCCGCGCAGCATCCGCTCCCAACGGCGGCGCGAGGGCAGCACCGAGTAGTGGACGAAGTCGGGGTTGGTGAGGACGACGTCGGCGTGCTCGCGTGCCCAGTCCCGCTCGGCGTCGGGGGTGTCGCCGTCGCACGTCGCCACGCGCGCCGAGGCCGGTGCGCTCGCGGCGAGGAGGGACTCCAGCGCCGTCGCCTGGTCGTGGGCGAGGGCCTTGGTCGGCGCGAGGTAGAGGGCGGTGGGGCGGCGAGTGTGGCGGGCGATCGACCCGGCGTCGGGCCCGACGGCCGCGAGCGCCCCGGCGCGGACGGCCGAGAGCACGGGGAGCCACACCGCCATCGACTTGCCCGATCCGGTGCCGGTGGCGACGGCGGTGTGCCGCCCCTCGTGGACGGCCTGGGCGGCCGTCACCTGGTGCGTCCATGGTCGTGCGACGCCGAGGCGGCGGTACCCGGCGACGAGGTCGGGATCGGCCCAGTCGGGCCAGTCGGCCGTGCGCGCGGGTCGCGCCGGCAGGTGTTCGAGGTGGACGAGGCGCTCGTCGTCGGCGCCGATGCGGCGCAGGAGGTCGACGAGGGAGGTCACCGGCACATTGTGCGCCGAGGCCGTGAACACCTCGGGACGGACCGGGACCAAGGTCCCGCTCCGTCGTCGAGATTCCACGGGGCGACCGTTATGCACCACTACATCTTGTGTTGCAGAGAGAATTGACCACAAGATCTGGTGGCGTGACCTCTAGCGTGCGGAACTCACCCGGCCGATGGGCCGGACCGTCGGAGGAGGACGCACCGTGAGCGCAGCACCCCTCGTCGACCCCAGGAGCACGATCGAGGAGTACCTCGACCGCGCCGACTGGCGGGTCAACGCCAACGCCAACCAGGGCTACTCGCTCGGTGGCCTCATGCTCAACACCTCGGGGAAGGTCGTCGCCAACTACTGGCTCTCCCACGTCTTCGCGCCGGAGGCCGGGGCCGCCCACCGCGAGGGGGACCTGCACATCCACGACCTCGACATGCTCGCCGGCTACTGCGCCGGCTGGTCGCTGCGCCGGCTGCTCGAGGAGGGGTTCAACGGCGTGCCCGGTGCGATCTCCTCGGCCCCCGCGCGGCACCTCTCGTCGGCGTGCGGCCAGATCGTCAACTTCTTCGGCACCCTCCAGAACGAGTGGGCCGGCGCGCAGGCGTTCTCCTCGTTCGACACCTACCTCGCCCCGTTCGTCCGCCTCGACTCGATGACCGACGACGAGGTCGAGCAGTGCATGCAGGAGCTGATCTTCAACCTCAACGTCCCCTCGCGCTGGGGCACCCAGTCCCCGTTCACCAACCTCACCCTCGACTGGACCTGCCCGGCAGACCTCGTCGACGTCCACCCGGTGATCGGCGGCGAGGTCTGCGACTTCACCTACGGCGACCTGCGGGCGGAGATGGACGTCGTCAACCGTGCCTTCCTCACGGTGATGAGCCGCGGGGACGACGCCGGGCGGGTCTTCACGTTCCCCATCCCCACGTACAACATCACCAAGGACTTCGACTGGGACAGCGACAACGCGCGGCTCCTGTTCGAGATGACGGCGCGGTACGGCCTGCCGTACTTCCAGAACTTCATCAGCTCCGACCTCGACCCCGGGATGATCCGGTCGATGTGTTGCCGGCTCCAGCTCGACCTGCGGGAGCTCCTCAAGCGGGGCAACGGCCTGTTCGGGTCGGCCGAGCTCACCGGGTCCGTCGGTGTCGTCACCGTCAACATGGCCCGCCTCGGCTACCGGTTCGCCGGGGACGAGGGCGCCCTCGTCGCCGAGCTCGACCGGCTCGTCGATCTCGCCGCCGACGTCCTCGAGCAGCGCCGCACCACCGTCCAGGACCTCATCGACCGTGGCCTCTACCCGTACACGCGCCGCTACCTCGGCACGCTCGACAACCACTTCTCCACCATCGGCGTCAACGGCATGAACGAGATGGTCCGCAACTTCTCCGGCGACCGGCTCGACCTCACCGACCCGGAGGGCCACGAGATGACGGCGCGGATCCTCGACCACGTGCGCGCGCGTCTGGTCGACGTGCAGGAGTCGACCGGCCACATGTTCAACCTCGAGGCCACGCCCGCCGAGGGCGCGACCTACCGGTTCGCCAAGGAGGACCGGAAGCGGTTCGCCGGCATCCTCCAGGCCGGCACCGAGCAGCAGCCGTACTACACGAACTCCTCGCAGGTGCCGGTCGCGCACACCGACGACCCCTTCGAGGCTCTCGAGATGCAGGACGAGCTGCAGCAGAAGTACACCGGCGGCACGGTGCTCCACCTCTACATGAACGAGCAGCTGTCCTCCGGGGTGGCCTGCGCCGCCCTCGTGCGCCGCGCGCTCGAGCGGTTCCGGCTCCCGTACCTCACCGTCACGCCGACGTTCTCCCTGTGCCCGGCGCACGGCTACCTCGCGGGCGAGCACCTGTTCTGCGACCGGTGCGCCGCGGAGCGGCCCGACGCCGAACCCGTCCCCTGCGAGGTCTGGACCCGCGTCATGGGCTACTTCCGGCCCGTGTCGAGCTTCAACTTCGGCAAGAAGGGCGAGTACGCCGAGCGGACGATGTTCACCGAGGCGGCTGCCGAGCCGCACCTGGTGGGCGCGGGCGCATGACGACCGGCCGCGCGCCCGTGAGCGCTGACGACCTCGAGCTCGCCGGCCTCGTGCCTCTGAGCGGCGTGGACTGGCCGGACCACCTCGTGGCCACGGTGTTCACCCAGGGGTGCCCGTGGGCGTGCGGCTACTGCCAGAACGTGGAGCTCATCGACCCCCGGATCCCGGGGCAGGTCCCGTGGGAACGGGTGAGGGACCTTCTCGGTCGGCGCCGCGGCCTCCTCGACGGCGTCGTGTTCTCCAGTGGGGAGGCCACGCGGCAGCCGGCCCTGCTGCCGGCGGTGCGCGAGGTGCATGCGGCGGGCCTCGGCGTCGGCCTGCACACCGCCGGCGCGTACCCAGACCGGCTCGCCGCCGTCCTGCCGCACCTGGAGTTCCTCGGGCTCGACGTCAAGGCGATGCCCGAGGACTACCCGGTGGTGGTCGGCCGCGGCGGGTCCGGCCGCCGTGCGTGGCGCAGCCTCGAGCTGGCGCTCGCCGCCCGCCGGGCAAGACCCCTGGAGCTCGAGGTCCGACTGACCGTCCACCCCGGCGGGGCCGGTGCCGACCGGGCGGTCGAGCTCGCGCGCCGGCTCGACTCTCTCGGGGTGCCCGTGCTCGCGCTGCAGGAGGCGCGTGCCCGGGGCGCGACCGAGGAGTTCGGCGCCGCGCTCGGGGGCGCCTCGGCGGTGGTGGGTCCGGGCTGGTTCGACCGGCTCACCGCGGAGGTGCGGTCGGCCTGGCCGGGCGAGCTGCGCGTGCGGCCCGCCTGAGCCGCGCTCAGCTGGAGGTGACGGTGGTGGTGACGATGGCCGCGGTGACCGCGGCGTCGATGGCGCCGACCGCGTCCTTCACGGCCTTGGCGGACAGGTCGCCCTCGGCCATCTCCCGCACGCGGCGGCGGATCTCGCGGTTGCCGAGCCCGTCGACCGGCAGCACATTGTGCGCCATGTCGATCGCCGAGAGGACGGACAGGAGGGCGATGACCCGCTCGTCACCCCTGCCGGTGGCGATGCCGTCGGTGAGCGCCGCACGCATCTGCTGCTCGTGGGTGGCGTCGGCGGTCGGCCAGGTCGTGGACGGGAAGAGGCCGAGCACCCGGCCGCGCTCGCGGCGCAGGATCCCGCGGGTGGCGAGCGACTCGAGCAACGGCTCCTTGGCGGCCCGGCCGAGCCGGGTGACCAGCTCGTTCGTCGAGCGCTCCTTGGCCGCGACCTCGGC
The DNA here is from genome assembly GCF_055326485.1 of Georgenia sp. G2120. NCBI lineage: Bacteria > Bacillati > Actinomycetota > Actinomycetes > Allobogoriellales > Allobogoriellaceae > Georgenia > Georgenia sp. G2120. The sequence continues at coordinate 138,281 of NZ_JBUZNL010000001.1, forward strand.
GAGCGCCTCGGCGAGGACCTGGTGCCCGGGGGCCGGCGCGTCGGTCGGGCGGACGGTCGACCGCTTGAACATGCCCGACGGGTCCTCGATGACGACCCACCCGCCGAGCGCGAGCTCGGCGAGCAGGGCGCCGCCGAGCGCGGCGTCGAGGGAGGAGTGCGCCGTGAACCGGCCCGAGTCGTCGTCGAGCAGGAGCAGGGTGAGGTCTTCCGCGAGGAGCATCACACCGACACGGTAGCGCCGGTCAGGGTGCGGGCCCCGGACCCGCGCACGTCCTGGTCGGCTCGGCCGGTGGCCACGCCCGCGGTTGCGCCCGTCGTCGGGCTCAGCCGGCGGTGACGGCGCCGCCGGCGACCTCGATCGGGAACGGCTCGGCCGCCCAGCTGATCGGCTGCTCGAACGCCGCGCCGGGGGAGAAGAGATCGCCCTCGACGACGAGCTCGTAGTCGCCGTCCGGCAGCGGCTCGACACCGACCTGGTCGGTCGGTGCGTGGTCCCCGCAGGGCACCGGGACCGCGGTCGTCGTGCTCTCGGCCGGGGCCCCGATCTCGATCGGGTCCGCGAGCTCGGTGAACGTCACGGCCTCCCCCTCGGCGGCCATGACGGCGGACACGGAACCTGATGCCGGGTCGACGAGGACGACGAAGACGTCGCTCGCGAACAGGTCGATCGAGTCGTAGCCCGGGCCGCCGAGCTCGACCTCGATCTCGAGCTGCGCGGACGTCGAGCCGTCGAGGAGCGTCACCGCGACGTGGTCGACGGCCGAGGTGTCCCCCGTGGGCCGGTAGACCTCGTCGATCGGGGTGCCGCAGACCTCGACCGCTCGTTGGGTCCAGGCGACGTCGCTCGGCGCGGCGCTGGACGGTGTGTCCGGCTCCTCCGGTCCGCCCGTGCCCTGCGGCCCGCCGGTGCAGGCGGCCAGGGCGAGCGCCGAGCCCGCGGCGGCGAGGAGTGCGGCGGAGCGTCGGGGACGCTGCGTGGGCAGTGCCGAGTGGGATGCCATGCGGTCATCGTGCCGGAGGGGCGACAGCGCGTGGCACGGCGTGGGAGGGGAGAGGTCCGTCAGCCGGTCCGGCGTGCGACCAACGCCTCGACACCATCGAGCAGGAGGTCGAGGCCGAACACGAAGTCGGAGTCGAGAAGCCATTCCTCACCGCCCGAGAACACCCCGGCCCGCGCGACCGCCGCCACCTCGTCGAGGCCGCGCGTGGACGCGAGCGCCGCGAGGAGCCTGCCGTACGCCTCGACCTCGGCGAGTCCCGCGTCCGCGCGGGCACCGGCGGCCCGACCCATGGCCACGGCGAGGGACGCGTCGGAGAACGCGTAGGCGTTGAGCGTGGTGAGGACGTTGATCTTCTCGCCGCCGTCGAGCGGGGTGCCACGCAGTCCCTGCAGCCCGTGCTCGAGCCACGCGATCGACCTCGGTCCCAGCGGCGGCCCGTTGCGCGGCGTGTCGACGAGCCACGGGCGGGTGATCAGCTGGTCGCGGCTCGCCCGGGTCCAGCCGGCGAGGTAGCGGCGCCAGCCCGAGTCACCGACCTCAGGTGGCTCGTCGAGGACGGCGTCCGCCATCGCCTCGAGCAGCTGGTCCTTGCTGTCCACGTGCCGGTAGAGGGACATCGGGGCCACGCCGAGCCGGCTCGCGACCGCGGCCATCGAGACCGCGTCGAGTCCCGCCTCGTCGGCGATCGCCACGGCGGAGCCGACGACCTGGGCGAAGCTCAGGCGGGCCTTCGGCCCACGGCGGGAGGGCTCGACGAACCCCCACTGCCGGGCGAGGCCCGTTGGCATCGCCGCCAGGACGTCCGCCGCCTCGTCGTCCGTTGCGGACATGTCCCTCCTCACCTCGCGATCACCCTAGACGTCGCCCGCCACCGGCATTAGCGTATGAAGCACACCGTAGGTAATACGCAATAAGGAGCACCTATGTCGGCACCAGCCATCGAGGTCGTGGGCCTCGAGAGATCCTTCGGCGCCGCACGCCTCCTGCAGGGCATCGACCTCACGGTCGAGGAGGGCGGGCTGCTCGCCCTCCTCGGCCCCAACGGCTCGGGAAAGACGACGACCGTGCGGATCCTGTCCACCTTGCTCCCCGCCGACGCGGGCACGGTGCGCGTGGCGGGGTTCGACGTCGTGGACGAGGGGCCGGAGGTGCGCGCCCGGATCGGCCTCACCGCCCAGCAGGCCACGGTCGACCCCCTGCTCACCGGCGAGGAGAACCTCCTGCTGTTCGGCGGGCTCACCGGTCTCGGTCGGAACGGCGCCCGACGGCGTGCCGCCGAGCTCCTCGAGACGTTCGACCTCACGGGCGCCGCACGCCGGCCGGCGGGTACCTACTCCGGAGGCATGCGGCGTCGGCTCGACCTGGCGGCCTCGATGGTCGCCCGTCCGAGCATCCTCTTCCTCGACGAGCCGACCACCGGCCTCGACCCGCGCAGCCGCGCGGACCTGTGGACGGTCGTGCGTGAGCTGAGCGCGAGCGGCACCACCATCCTGCTGACGACCCAGTACCTGGAGGAGGCCGACCAGCTCGCCGACCGGATCGCCGTCATCGACGGCGGGCAGATCGTCGCGGACGACACCCCGGCGGCCCTCAAGCGACAGGTCGGGACCGACCGCCTCGCGCTCACCCTGCCGATCCGCGATGCCGCCCGGGCGGCCGTGCTCCTCGGGCCGGCGGCCGTCGCCGTCGAGGGATCCATCGGCGACCGGGCCGGGATCGAGCTCCCGCTCGCGGACCCCGACCACCTCCGCCGGGCGCTCACCGTCCTGGCGGACGCCGGGCTCCAGGTCGACGACGTCGACCTGCGCCGCCCCACCCTCGACGACGTCTTCCTCACCCTGACAGGAGCCCGCGCATGACCACGCCGACCACTGCCCTCGCCACCGCGTCCCGGACCGACTCCCGGTCGGGACCACCGGACGCGGGATCGGACGGGTCCCGCCGCGGCCACGCGCTCGGGGACCTCGCACTGCTCACCCAGCGTTCGCTGCTTCGCGAGCTCCGCCAGGTCGACGGCATCATCGTCTCGCTCCTTCTGCCGGTGATGATCACGCTCGCATTCGTCTACGTGTTCGGCGGGGCGATCGACCTCGGGGGCTCCGACCTCTCCTACGTGGACTTCGTGGCGCCCGCGATCGTCGTGCTCGCCGCCGGGTACGGCGCGGCGAACACCGCCGTCGGCGTGGCCGAGGACATGACCGGCGGGATCGTCGACCGGTTCCGCACCCTCCCGGTCGCGTCGTGGACGGTGCCGTCCGCCTACGTCGTCGCCTCGGTGGTTCGCAACCTCGTGACGACGGCGGTCGCCCTGCTCACTGCCGTAGCGGTCGGGTTCCGGCCGGCGGCCTCGCCGTCGGACTGGCTGCTGGTGCTCGCTCTGGTGACCGGCTACATCCTCGCGCTGTCGGCGCTCGGGGTCGTCTGGGGGCTCCTCGTGCGCTCGGCGCAGGCCGCCGGCGCGTTCGCGTTCTTCGCCCTCTTCCTGCCGTACGCGTCCGACGCGTTCGTCCCGGCGGAGTCGATGCCCGGGGCGTTGCGCGTCTTCGCCGAGCACCAGCCGATGACTCCGGTGGTCCAGACGCTGCGCGGGCTACTCCTCGACCAGCCGGTGGGCGACGCCGGGTGGCTCGCCGCACTCTGGCTCGCGGGCGCCACGCTCGTCGGCGTCGTCCTGGCGGCGTCCCTCTTCAGGCGCCGGGCGCGCGGCTGACGCTCGCTCGCCCGGCGTCCGCGCGGCTGGCGCTCGCTCGCCCGGCGTCCGCGTGGCTGACGCTCGCTCGCCCGGCGTCCGCGTGGCTGACGCTCGCGCGGCGGTCGCCGTTCAGCCCGTGCCGGTGACGAGGTACTGGTTGTCGTGCGGGTACCTCGTGTCGGCCACGTGCAGCTCGCCGTCCTCGACCGTCAGCGGGATGTGGTCCGTCGACCAGGTTCCTCGCGGGCCGGACGCCTGCCCCGGCTCCGGCTCCAGGTCACCCCGGAGCACGAGCTGGTAGTCGCCGTCGGGCAGTCGGTCCCAGGCCGCCTCGTCCTCCGCGGCGAGCTCGGCAGGGCAGGCCCACGGCTCGATCTCGATGGTCGTGGTTGCCGGCTCGGAGCCGACGTCGACGGCCGGTTCCGCGGGGACGGCGGCGCTGACGGCGCCGTCGACGACGGCGTGCCCGACCCATCGCAGGGCCTCCGCGTCGCGGATCTCGACGGACACCTCCTCGAGGCGCTGCGTGGAGGTCGCGTCCTCGGGACCATGGAGGGTGAGCTCGAGCGCGAGCACGCCGTCGGCCGTGCGCTCGGGGAGCACCCGACGCTCGTAGGTCTGGACGAGCTCGGGGTCCGGCGGCGGAGCGGCCGTGCGCACCGTTGCCGACACGGGTGCGGCCCGGTGGCTCCCGTCGTCCACCACCTCGGCGACGTCGGCCGGTCCGCCCGCGTGCGCGCCGGCCGCCCCGGTGTCAGTGCCCGCCGGCGCGGAGCCGTCGATCTCGCCGTCGGTGCCGTCCGAGGCGCCGCTGCCGTACGCCTCCTCCCAGGTCCGGCCGCACTCGGTGCGCGCCACGTCGGTGACCTCGACCATCGGCTCCTCCGGGCCGTCCTCCGTGCTCTCCGTGCCTTCCGCGGGGCCCGTGCCGGTTCCGGTCGTGGTGGGCTCGTCCGTCCCGCCACCGCACGAGGCAGTGAGGAGAGCGAGGGCAGCCAGCGCGGGAAGTCCCCGCGTCCACGCGGGGCCTGGCGCTGTCGCCGTCCGGCGGGCGATCGCTCTCGACATCGTCGTCTCCTGTCGTCAGTACCCGTACGAGTTCGGTCCGTCGTAGCCGGCGCCGTCGACGACGCCGCCGGTGACGGTGACCCTGGTGTGGTCCTGCCCCCACATCGCGTGCCCGGTGCGGCCGTCCTCCGGCTCCTCGGCGGGCGCGAGGCTGCCGAAGATCGACAGGTCGTAGCTCCCGTCGGCGAGGGGGTCTGCCGTGAAGCTCGCTGCATCGCCGTCGGGGCAGGCCGCCGGCACCACCTCGACCGTGGTGGTCGTCCCCTCGGGGGACGGCGCGATCGGCTCGTCGAGCGGGAGGCGCTGGGTGAGCTCGCCGTCGTGCGCGGCAAAGCCGACCCATCGCTGGTCGTCGTCGGTCGTGAGGAAGGAGACCGAGAGGGACTCCGTGAGGTAGGGGTCGTCCCGCTCGGGGCCGGTGAGGGTGATCTCGAGCCGGAGGACCGGGTCGCCCGGGTCGGAGACGACCTCGACGCCGACCTCCTCGACGATCCCCTCGTCCGGCATGATGAGCGTCCGCGGGGAGGGCGTCGCGGATCGTGCCGGGTGCGCCTGTGCGCTCGCGGCCGGAACGGCCTCTGCCTCACCCGGGAGCCGGCCACCCACCTGCACGGGGCCACGCTCGGTGTCCTGCTCGCCGCTCCTGCCGCCGCCCGGACCGGTCGTGCCGGGCCAGTCGATGTACATGTCGGCGGTCATGCGCGTCTCGGTGCCGCACAGACCGTCCGCGCTCCCGCTCATCGTTAGCTGCTCGCCGTACGGGGCGGGCAGGTTCGTCACGCCAGATCCGCCGGAGCCCCCGGACCCGCCGCCCCCTCCCGTCCCCGGTGCCTCCGTGTCGCCGCAGCCGGCGAGGAGCAGCGCCGCGCCGAGCACCGCGAACCCCCGGCGCCGCAGCGCGATCCGGTTCCTGCCACCCGTGTCGGTACCCATCAGCCCTGCTCCTCCTCCGCGTTGGGGCCGTCGTAGCCGACGCCCGAGACCAGTCCGTCGGTCACCGTGACCGGCATGGGCTCCACCGCCCAGCTCGTGTAGAGGCTCGGGTCGTCGTCCTGCCGTTCCACGGGCTCCGCGGTTCCCTCGACGACCATGAGGTAGTCCCCGTCGGGCAGCGGCTCGGCGATGAGGACCGGCGACGGGTCGCCCGCCGCGGTCGGGGGCGGCGGGTCCGCCGGGCACCCGTACGGGGCCACCTCGATCCGCGCGGTGCCGCCCGCGGGTGAGACGACGAGCGGCTCGTCGAACGGCACGAGGTCGACGATCTCACCGTCGACGACGACGAACCCCCGGTTGGGACCCTCGTCGTCCGCCGGTCGGAACCAGATCCGTGCGGAGTCGGCCGCGTAGCGGGGCTCTCCGCTAGGCCCGGTGAGGGTGATGACGAGCTCGAGCACCGGGTCCGTGGGAGGGGAGACGACCTCGACGGCGACCCGCTCGACGACCCCGTCGGCAGGGGGGATGAAGGTGCGTGGACCGATGGTGGTGGCGTGGGCCGCCTGGACCGCCGAGACGACACGACCGGTCGAACCGGTAGTCGTCGAGGTCATCTCCGGCTCCGTCCCGTCGTCCCGCGGCGCGTCCGGGAGGTCGATCTGGGTGTCCGGCCCGTCGATGGCGGTCCCGCCCTCGCAGCGGGGCTCGAGCGCGATGCGGGGCACGACCGGCTCGCCGTAGGGCGCAGGGAGGCCGGACGCAGCGCCGGTTCCCGGCGCGGAGCTCCCCCCGGTCCCCGGTGCGGTCGACCCGCCGGTTCCCGGCGCGGTCGCGCCACCGTCGCCGCCGGTCGACCCCTCGTCCGCCCCCGCGCACGCGGTCAGCAGCAGCGCGGCGATCGCCGCGACGACCACGGCCGGGCGCCGGGCGCCCGGGCGTGGAGCTGGAGGGAGGGTCATGGACGCAGGATGATTGAACGTGCGCGGCTCCACAACGCCGTCCCGGGGGAGCGCTGACCGGGGAGCCCTGCCCCCGCCCGCGGCATGCCACACGCGTTGCGGCCGGCAGGCCGCGTCCGTCGTCGTCGGCGTGGCACGTCCACCAGGGACGACGCGCCCGCCGAGTTCGGTTAGTCTCCAACGAAGATCAGCCGGCCCCGGGGGCGGCCGCGACGATGCCGCCGACGGCCCCCGGGAACGGCTCTCGTCAGCGCCGTCCGCGGCGCACCTCACCGTGGAGGACCCGTGCAGGATCTGTCGACCTCGTCCCTCGTCATCGCCGTGTGCGTCGGAGTGCTCGCCATCGGGGCGCTCGCCTTCGCCCTCGTGCTGCGCCGCCAGGTGCTCGCCGAGCAGACCGGCTCGGAGAACATGGTCTCGATCGCCAGGGCCGTCCAGGAGGGGGCGTCCGCCTACCTCGCGCGCCAGTTCCGCACGTTGGGGCTGTTCGTCGTCGTCATCACGGGGCTGCTCCTGCTGCTGCCGGGGGACATGGACGTGCGCATCGGCCGGTCCGTCGCCTTCCTCGTCGGCGCCGTGTTCTCCGCGACGATCGGGTACCTCGGCATGTGGCTCGCGGTCCGCGCCAACGTGCGCGTGGCAGCCGCGGCGACCCGCGCGGACGGCCGGGCCGACGGCGCGCGGATCGCCTTCCGCACGGGTGGCGTCGTCGGCATGAGCGTCGTCGGGCTCGGGCTGCTCGGCGCCGCGCTCACGGTCATCGTCTACGGCCCCGAGGCCCCCACGGTGCTCGAGGGCTTCGGCTTCGGCGCCGCGCTGCTCGCCATGTTCATGCGCGTGGGCGGCGGCATCTTCACCAAGGCGGCCGACGTCGGCGCGGACCTCGTCGGCAAGGTTGAGCAGGGCATCCCCGAGGACGACCCACGCAACGCCGCGACGATCGCGGACAACGTGGGCGACAACGTCGGCGACTGCGCCGGCATGGCCGCCGACCTCTTCGAGTCCTACGCCGTCACCCTCGTCGCCTCCCTCATCCTCGGCCGCGCCGCCCTCGGCGAGCACGGCATGATCCTGCCGCTCCTCGTCACCGCGGTCGGCGCCGTCGTCGCCGTCCTCGGCGTGCTCACCACCCGCGTGCGCGGGGCGGAGTCCGGGCTCAAGGCCATCTACCGCGGGTTCTACACGGCGGCCGTCGCCGGCGTCGTCCTCGCCGCGATCGCCGCGTTCGCCTACCTGCCCGCCTCGTTCGCCGACACGCTCGGGACCACGGGGGCGATCACGGACGTCCCGATCGACGACCCCCGGGTCGTCGCCTCCCTCGCCGTCCTCATCGGCGTGGCGCTCGCCGGCGTCATCCTCTGGCTCACCGGTTTCTACACGGGCACCGGCACGAGCCCCACGCAGCGGGTCGCGGCCACCTCCCGGACCGGCGCGGCCACGGTCGTCCTCGCCGGCATCGGGGTGGGCTTCGAGTCCGCCGTCTACACCGCCGGCGTCATCGCCGCGGCCATCTGCGGCTGCTTCCTGCTCGCCGGCGGCTCCGTCTGGCTCGCCCTCTTCCTCGTGGCGCTCGCCGGCTGCGGCCTGCTCACCACCGTCGGCGTCATCGTCGCGATGGACACCTTCGGCCCCGTCTCGGACAACGCCCAGGGCATCGCCGAGATGTCCGGCGAGGTGGACGAGGCCGGCGCGCAGATCCTCACCGACCTCGACGCCGTGGGCAACACGACGAAGGCCATCACCAAGGGCATCGCCATCGCCACCGCGGTCCTCGCGGCGACCGCCCTGTTCGGCTCCTACGCCGACGTCGTCTCCACCGCCGTCGCCGACCTCGCCGCCGACGGCCGCGCCCAGGCCGGCGGCATCGTCGGCGCGATGATGAGCTACGAGCTCATCAGCCCCGTCACGCTCGTCGGCGTCATCCTCGGCGCCGCCACGGTCTTCCTCTTCTCGGGCCTGACGATCGACGCCGTCACCCGCTCCGCCGGCGCGATCGTGCGCGAGGTGCGTCGCCAGTTCCGCGACCTGCCCGGCATCATGACCGGCGAGCAGCGCCCCGAGTACGGGAAGGTCGTCGACATCTGCACCCGCGACTCCCTGCGCGAGCTCGCCACCCCCGGCCTTCTGGCCGCCCTCGCCCCGATCGCCGTGGGCTTCGGCCTCGGGGTCGGCCCGCTCGCCGGGTTCCTCGCCGGCACCATCGCCACCGGCGTCCTCATGGCCGTCTTCCTCGCCAACTCCGGCGGCTCGTGGGACAACGCGAAGAAGATCGTCGAGGACGGCCACCACGGCGGCAAGGGCAGCGCCCAGCACGAGGCCGTCGTCATCGGTGACACCGTGGGCGACCCGTTCAAGGACACCGCCGGTCCCGCCATCAACCCGCTCATCAAGGTGATGAACCTCGTCGCCCTGCTCATCGCTCCGATGGTCGTCGAGTGGTCCGTGCCCGAGGACGCCAACCACACCCTGCGGATCGTGCTCGCCACGGTGGCCGGTGCGGTCGCCGTCGGGGCCGTCCTGCTGTCCCGCCGGCGCGCGGTGCGCGAGGAGCAGCGCGAGCTCGCCGAGGCGGGACTCTCGTAGTCTCGACGGGTGCCCGAGCTTCCCGAGGACGTCCTCGCCGCCGCCTGGCGCCGGGTCGGGTTCACGCCCGACGGCGTCGCTCACCTCCTCGGCCCGCTCGCCGAGTCGCTGCTCGCCTCGGGCAACCGCGCGCCCGCGCTGCGCGCGCTCGAGCGCGCGGGTGAGGAGGTGGGGGCGAGCGCCGTGGGCGACCGCGAGCTCGCGGCCTGGGTGCGGCTGCTCGTCCTCGGGGAGAGCGTCCGTGCCGAGGATCTGTCCGGCGACGGCACCGACGATCCGTCCCTCGTCGTCGTGCTCGTCGCTCTCGGGATCGCGGCGTCCGACGGCGAGAGCGTCACCCCGCTCGTGACCGTCCGCCCGGTCGACCTGGGGGAGCGCACCGGATGGGCGCTCGCCGACCTTCTCGTCCCGGGCCGCGAGCCGGCGTCCGACCACGTCATCGGCATCGGTTCAGCCACGACCACCCTCGATGCACTCGCCGTGCGGCCGGCCGCCGGGGACCGCGTGCTCGACGTCGGCACCGGGAGCGGCTACCTCGCCCTGCGCGCCGCCGCGGCCGGGGCCCGGGTCGTCGCCACCGACGTCAACCCCCGCGCCCTCGCCCTGACCGGCCTCGGCGCGGACCTCTCCGGCCTCGCGGTCGACGCGCGACTCGGCTCGCTGCTCGCCCCCGCGCGCGGGCGGTTCGACCGGATCGTCTCCAACCCGCCGTTCGTCGTCTCGGGGCGCACGGGCGAGGGGGCGACGTACCGCGACGGCGGGGCCCCCGGGGACGCGCTCGTGGCCGAGCTGCTGCGCGGCGTCGGCGACCACCTCGAGCCCGGCGGCACCGCCCAGCTGCTCGCGAACTGGGAGGAGCGCGCCGGCGAGGACTGGACCGCGCGCGTCGGCGGCTGGGTGGACCCCGCGCTCGACCTGTGGGTCGTCCGTCGCGACTCGATCGACCCGGCCACCTACGTCGACACCTGGCTGCGGGACGGCGGCACGCACCCCGCCGCGGGCCGCGCGGCGTTCGAGGCGGCCGCCGAACGGTGGCTCGGTGACCTCGGGGCGCGCGGCGTGGCCGCGATCGGGATGGGGCACGTGACCGTGCGCCGGCCCGGCGTGGACGAGCCGGCGGGTGCGCAGTGGCGGCGCCTCGAGGACGCGCAGAGCCACGGCAGCGGACGGCTCGGCGACCACGTGGCCGCCGTCCTCGACGCCGTCGCGCGCCTTCGGCCCGCCCTCGACGACGACGACGCACTGCTCGCCGCGACCCTCCTCGTCGCCCCCGACGTCACGGAGGTCCGCCACCACCGCCCCGGCGCGGCCGAGCCCGAGGTCATCGAGCTCGTCCAGGGCGGCGGGTACGCGCGCACGGTCCGCGCGACGACGGGACTGTCCGCCGTCGTCGGGGCGTGCGACGGCGAGCTCCCGCTCGGCGTCCTCGTCGACGCGGTGGCCGGCCTGCTCGAGATTCACGCCGCGGACCTGCGGGCCGAGCTGACCTGGTGGCTGCGCGAGCTGCTCGTCACCGGGATGCTCGTCCCCACCACCGACCACACCGAGAAGGAGCACCCGTGACCGCCTCGACCACCACATCCTCCGCGCCCGCCGATCCTGCCGTGGACGCCCACTACGACCTGATCATCATCGGGACCGGGTCCGGGAACTCGATCCCCGGGCCGGAGATGGACGAGATGTCGGTCGCGATCGTCGAGGAGGGCCGGTTCGGCGGGACATGCCTCAACGTGGGGTGCATCCCGACGAAGATGTACGTCTACGCGGCAGACGTGGCCCACGAGGTCGCCGCCTCCGGCCGGCTCGGTCTCGACGCGCACGTGCACTCGGTGGACTGGCCCGGCATCGTCGAGCGGGTCTTCGGACGCCGCATCGACCCGATCGCCGCCGGGGGCGAGGAGTACCGCCGCGGCCCGCGCACCCCGAACATCGACGTCTACGACCAGCACGCCGTGTTCGTCGGGGACCGCACCCTGCGCACCGGGCAGGGGAGTGAGTCGAGGGTGATCTCCGGCGACCAGGTCGTCGTCGCCGCGGGCTCGCGGCCGTTCGTGCCCGAGGCGATCGAGGCCTCGGGCGTGCGGTACAGCACGAACGAGGACATCATGCGGCTGCCTGAGCTGCCGGCCTCGATCGTCATCCTCGGCGGCGGCTACATCGCCATGGAGTTCGCGCACGTCTTCGAGTCGCTCGGCACCGAGGTGACGATCGTCAGCCGGTCCCCGCTCCTGCGGCACCTCGACGCCGACCTGCGCGACCGGTTCAACGAGCTCGCCGAGGCGCGCTACGACGTTCGTGCCGGCCGGACGGTCACGAGCGTCGACGAGTCCGGAGGTGCGGTGCACCTGAGTCTCGACGACGGGACGACCGCGACGGGCGAGGTGCTCCTCGTCGCCACCGGGCGGGTGCCCAACGGCGACCGCCTCGACCTCGGCGCCGGGGGCGTCGCGACGACCGCGGACGGGCGCGTGTCTGTCGACGATTACGGCCGCTCGACCTCGGCCGAGGGTGTGTGGGCCCTCGGCGACGTCTCCTCGCCCCACATGCTCAAGCACGTGGCCAACGCCGAGGCCCGGGCGGTCACGCACAACCTGCTCCACCCCGGCGACCTGCGGCTCATGCCGCACGAGCACGTGCCCGCCGCGGTGTTCACCCACCCGCAGATCGCCACCGTGGGGCTGACCGAGGAGGACGCGCGGGCATCCGGGCACGACGTGGCGGTCAAGGTGCAGTCCTACGGGGACGTCGCCTACGGGTGGGCCATGGAGGACACCACGGGTATCGCCAAGCTCGTCGCCGACCGGACCACGGGCAAGCTGCTCGGCGCGCACTACATGGGGCCGCAGGCGTCGACCCTCATCCAGCAGATGATCACCGTCCTCGCGTTCGACCTCGACGTCCGTGAGGTCGCGACGCAGCAGTACTGGATCCACCCGGCCCTGCCCGAGGTCACCGAGAACGCGCTGCTGGGGCTCGAGCTCGACCGAACCGGCGCCTGATCGCTGCGAGCGCCCGGGAACATCGCGCCGCCCGATCCGTTGACCCTCACGTGAAGCGCATCGGATTCCTCTCCTTCGGCAACTGGCGGGACATCGGCGGCAGCGGTGTCCGCTCGGCCGCCGACGCCCATCTGCAGTCCATCGAGCTCGCCGAGGCGGCCGAGGAGATCGGCATCGACGGCGCCTACTTCCGGGTGCACCACTTCGCCCCGCAGCTCGCCTCCCCGTTCCCGCTGCTCGCCGCCGTCGCCGCCCGGACCTCCCGCATCGAGATGGGCACCGGCGTCATCGACATGCGCTACGAGAACCCCCTGTACCTCGCCGAGGAGGCCGCGGCCACCGACCTCATCGCGGGTGGCCGCCTCCAGCTCGGCATCTCGCGGGGCTCACCGGAGCCCGCCCTCGACGGTGCCGGTGCGTTCGGCTACCGGGCCCCGGAGGGCGGGACGATGGCGGACGTCGCCCGCACCAAGGCGGACATCGCGCGGCAGGCGATCCGCGGCGCCGGGGTCGTCATGTCGGACCCCAAGCAGACCGGCGAGAGCGTGCCGCTCGCCGTCCAGCCCCTGTCCGAGGGGCTCGACCGTCGCCTGTGGTGGGGTGCGGGCAGCCGGGCCACCGCGCGGTGGGCCGCCGAGGAGGGCTACAACCTCATGTCCTCGACACTGCTCACCGAGGACACCGGCGTGCCCTTCGACGAGCTCCAGGCCGAGCAGATCCAGGTCTTCCGCGACGCGTGGGCCGAGGCCGGCCACGACTGGACCCCGCGCGTGTCCGTCTCGCGCTCGGTGTTCCCGATCGTCTCCGACCTCGACCACCGCTACTTCGGGTCGCGCAGCGAGGAGAGCGAGGACCAGGTCGGCGTGCTCGAGGGCGTCCGCGCCCGGTTCGGCCGTACGTACGCGGGAGAGCCCGACGTCGTCGCCGCGGAGCTCGCCGCCGACGCCGCCGTCCAGGCGGCCGACACCCTGCTCGTCACGGTCCCCAACATGCTGGGCGTGGACTACAACGCGGCGCTGCTGCAGTCGATCGTCACGCACGTCGCCCCGGCCCTCGGTCGGGACTGAGCCGCCCGTTCAGGGGATGAAGCGCCCCACCCAGGCGCCGAAGCGCTCCTGGTGCCGTTCCCGCGCGGCCGTCACGATCGGCTCGGGGTCGGTCACCGGTTCCAGTCCGAGGGTGCCGCGCAGCCAGGCGACGTACTCGTGGTGGCGCCCGGAGTGCTCGTCGTCGTCCTCCCGGTAGTAGTCGACGTCGTCGAGATCGATCATCGGCTCGGCGTCGTAGCCGAGCAGCTGCAGGAGCTCCCGCAGGTTCTCGGCGACCACCTGGGTCCCGCCCTCGTCCCCGAGCGCGACGACGGGGCACTCGGTGAGCGGGAGACCCTCGGCGACCCAGAAGGCGTAGCTCGAACCGGACCCGGTCGCCAGGGCGAACGGGACGAGACCGCCGAGGAACTCCGGGTCGTCCGACCACGAGCTCAGCGCCTCCTGCGGGACGACCTCGAGCTCGAAGCCCTCGGCGTAGTACTCGCCCTCCCCGTCCTCGCGGGTGTCGAACTCCCAGAGCGCGGTCAGCTCGTCGGGAACCTCCCGGTCGCCGAGCTGCGCGACGTAGCTGTCGTAGGTGAGCACTGAGGTCATGAGGGGCACTTGTCGTCGCTGGTGCGGGGGGTCGTGGTCACGATAGCGGCGTCCCGCTCACGCCCGCTCGAGCAGCACCATCACCTCGTCGTGCGCCGTGTGCGGGAACATGTCGAACAGCCGCGCCGCCACCGGCCTGAGCGACGGCATGAGCGCGAGGTCCCGCGCGAGCGTCGTCGCGTTGCACGACGAGTAGAGGACGTGCCCCGTGGCCGACCCCTCGAGCCACGCAGCCAGCTCCGCGGACAGCCCGCGCCGGGGCGGGTTGACCACCACGAGGTCCGGGGCCGACGACGACGCCGCGGCCCAGGCGGTCGCGTCGCCGTCGTGGAAGCTCACCCGGGAGTCGAGACCGGCGCGCCTGGCGGCGCCGCGCGCGCCGGTGATCGCGTCCGCCGACGTCTCGATCCCCACGACCCGGGTGGCGGGTGACCCGCCGGCGATCGCGAGCGCGAACCCGCCCACGCCGCAGTACAGGTCCCACGCCGTCGTGGGCCCGATCTCCGCCGCCCACGCGGCCGCCTGGCCGTACATGGCCTCGGCGATCGCCGTGTTCGTCTGGAAGAAGGAGCGCGGCGGCAGCTCGAGGTCGAGCGGTCCGCCGGGCAGCGAGAGCCGCATCGGCAGCACCGACCGCTCGGTCAGCACGATCTCCTCGTCGCCCTCGAGCAGGGCGACATGGGTGGGGAGCAGGTTGACCGTGACGACGGCGAGGTTCGGCAGGGCCGCGAACAGCTCCGGCAGGTGTCGCCGGATCCGGCCGAGCCGGTCGCGCGAGCGGAGCACGAACCGGACCATCAGCTCCCCGTCCGGCGAGACCGTGACGAGGACGTGCTTGAGCTCGCCGCGCCGCCCGGGCACGTCGTAGGGGGTGAGGCCCGCGCGCGTGACGAGGCCCGCCAGCACCGGCAGGGCCTCGGTGATGGGCGGCGGGTAGAGGTGACATCCGCGCAGGTCCACCCCGGCGCCCGCCGGGTCGAGGATCCCGAGCGTCGGCGCCGCGGTCGTCCCGGCGACCACCATCTTCGCCTTGTTGCGGAACCACTCGTCCGCGGATGCGACCGGCTCGAGCCACGCGGTTGCCGGCACCGAGTCCAGCAGCTCTCGCCGGCCCGCCACCTTGGTGGCGAGCTGCTTCTCGTACGGGGTGCGCAGGAACGTGCACGAGCGGCAGCGGCCGTCGTCGAAGTACTCGCACCTCACCCGCGCACGGTAGCCCCGAACGACCCGCTTGACGCCGTCGCCTACCATCCGAGGAACCGGGCGACCGGGAGCGGTGCGCCGACGCGCTGTTACCGTCGGCCACAGACCCTCCGGCGCCCCGCCCCCTCACGCCACAGCAAAGGACCCTCCCGCGCATGCCCCGCAAGCTCGTCATCGTCGAGTCGCCCGCCAAGGCCCGCACCATCGGCGGCTATCTCGGCCCCGACTTCGAGGTCGAGGCCTCGATCGGGCACGTGCGCGACCTCCCGCAGCCCTCCGAGCTGCCCGCGGACATGAAGAAGGGCCCGTACGGGAAGTTCGCCGTGGACGTCGAGGGTGACTTCGAGCCCTACTACGTGGTCGACGCCGACAAGAAGAAGAAGGTCGCCGAGCTCCGCCGCAAGATGAAGGACGCCGACGAGCTCTACCTCGCCACTGATGAGGACCGCGAGGGCGAGGCGATCGCGTGGCACCTCCACGAGGTGCTCAACCCGAAGATCCCCGTGTACCGGATGGTCTTCCACGAGATCACGAACGACGCGATCAGCCGCGCGCTCGAGAACCCGCGCGAGATCGACGCCCCGCTCGTCGACGCGCAGGAGACCCGCCGCATCCTTGACCGCCTCGTCGGCTACGAGGTCTCCCCGCTGCTGTGGCGCAAGGTCCGCTCCGGCCTGTCCGCGGGCCGCGTGCAGTCCGTCGCCACGCGCCTCGTGGTCGAGCGGGAGCGCGAGCGGATGGCCTTCCGCGCCGCGTCCTACTGGTCCGTCAAGGGCACCTACTCCGCGACCGACGCCCCCGAGACGTTCGACGCCAAGCTCCTCGAGCTCGACGGCGCCCGCGTGGCCACGGGCCGCGACTTCGGCGACGACGGCGAGCTCACCGGGCGTGCCCGCGACGTCGTCGTGCTCGACGAGGCCGCCGCGACCACCGTGGCGGAGGCGCTCAAGGAGGCGACCACCGCCGTCGAGGGCGTGGAGACCAAGCCGTACCGTCGCCGGCCGGCGGCGCCGTTCACCACGTCGACCCTCCAGCAGGAGGCCTCCCGCAAGCTCCGCCTCGCCTCGCGCGAGACGATGCGCGTGGCCCAGGGGCTGTACGAGAACGGCTTCATCACCTACATGCGGACCGACTCGACGAACCTCTCGTCCGAGGCGATCGGGGCGGCCCGCCGCCGGGCCACCGAGCTCTACGGCCCGGCGAGCATCCCGGACAAGCCGCGGTACTACGCGGGCAAGGCCAAGGGTGCCCAGGAGGCGCACGAGGCGATCCGGCCCGCGGGCGACCAGATGCGCACCCCGGACGAGGTGGCCACCCAGCTCGACCCGGCCGCCCTGCGCCTGTACGACCTCATCTGGAAGCGCACCGTCGCCTCGCAGATGATCGACGCCACCGGGTCGACCGCCACGCTGCGCGTCGCCGCCGACCTCGCCGGCAGCCCGGCCGAGGCCGACCGGGCGATCCTTACCGCGTCCGGCACCGTCATCACCGAGCGCGGCTTCCTCGCCGCGTACGAGGAGGGGCGCGACGCCGAACGGCACAGCGACGCCGACGGGGACGCCCGCCTGCCCGACGTCTCCGCCGGGGACGTGCTCGAGGTCCAGGGCGCCGAGGCGTCCGGCCACGAGACCTCCCCGCCGCCGCGCTACACCGAGGCCTCGCTCGTCAAGGCGCTCGAGGAGCGCGGCATCGGCCGCCCGTCGACCTACGCCGCGACGATCGGCGTCATCACCGACCGCGGGTACGTCACGCGCCGCGGCCAGGCGCTCGTGGCGAGCTGGCTCGCGTTCTCCGTGGTCCGTCTCCTCGAGGAGAACCTCCCGCGGCTCGTCGACTACGACTTCACCGCGGAGATGGAGAACGACCTCGACAAGATCGCGTCCGGCGACCTCGACCGGGTCGACTGGCTCACCCACTTCTACCGCGGCGGCGAGGGCCGCGAGGGCCTGCGCGCCCTCGTCGAGGGCCTCGGCGACATCGACGCGCGCGCCGTCAACTCGATCGACATCGGCGAGGGGATCACGGTCCGGGTCGGCCGCTACGGTCCCTACGTCGAGGAGGCGCCGGCCGCGGACGCGAAGCCGGGGGAGGACGGCGCCGCGCCGGTGGGCCGCCGGGCGTCGATCCCCGACGACGTCGCCCCCGACGAGCTGACCGTGGCCAAGGCGAAGGAGCTGCTCGAGGCTCAGGCCGACGACGGGCGCGAGCTCGGGACCGACCCCGACTCGGGCCACACGATCATCGCGAAGAACGGGCGCTTCGGCCCCTACGTCACCGAGGTCCTGCCCGAGCCGGAGCGCACCGCGTCCGGCCGGAAGAAGCCGGGCCAGCCCAAGCCGCGGACCGCCTCGCTGTTCAAGGACATGGACCTCTCCACGATCGGCATCGACGACGCGCTCAAGCTGCTCTCCCTGCCCCGCGTGGTCGGCCAGGACCCCACGAGCGGCGACGACATCACCGCCCAGAACGGCCGGTACGGGCCCTACCTCAAGAAGGGCACCGACTCGCGCTCGCTCGAGACCGAGGACCAGATCTTCGGCATCACCCTCGAGCAGGCCCTCGAGATCTACGCCCAGCCCAAGCGCCGCCGGGGAGCGACCGCCCGGCCGCCGCTCAAGGAGCTCGGCACCGACCCGGTCTCCGAGAAGCCGGTGATCGTCAAGGACGGGCGGTTCGGTCCCTACGTCACCGACGGGACGACGAACGCCACGCTGCGCAAGGACGACCCCATCGAGACGCTGACGAACGAGCGCGCCTACGAGCTGCTCGCCGAGAAGCGGGCGAAGGGACCGGCCAAGAAGCCGGCGCGGAAGGCGCCTGCGAAGAAGCCCGCGGCGAAGAAGCCCGCCGCGCGGAAGCCGGCGGCCAAGAAGCCGACGACGGGGACGTCGTAGTTCCGTCCACAGGTGTCGGTGCTGCGGCGATCGGTGTGGGCCGGCGTCGTTACCCTGGCCCGGTGAGCGCACCCGTCGGACTGCTGATCTCCCTCGAGGGGGGCGACGGCGCGGGGAAGTCGACCCAGCAGGCCCTGCTCCTCACCTGGCTCGTGGCGCGGGGGCGCGAGGCCGTCGCCACGCGCGAGCCCGGCGGGACGCCGCTCGGCGCCGAGATCCGCCGCCTCATCCTCCATGGCGAGCACGTCGACCCCCGCGCGGAGGCGCTGCTCTACGCCGCCGACCGCGCCCACCACGTCGCCTCGCTCGTCCGCCCGGCCCTCGAGCGCGGCGCGGTCGTCGTCACGGACCGCTTCGTCGACTCCTCCGTCGCCTACCAGGGGGCCGCCCGGGACCTCGGGCCGGGCGAGGTGCGTGACCTCTCGGCGTGGGCCACAGGTGGGCTCACGCCCGACCTGACGATCCTGCTCGACGTCGATCCCACCGTCGCGGCCGCCCGCCGTGGCGGGGAGCCGGACCGCCTCGAGCGCGCCGGCGACGCGTTCCACCTCCGCGTGCGCGAGGAGTTCCTCCGGATCGCGGCGGCCGAGCCGGACCGGGTCGTCGTCGTCGATGCCGCCGGGACGCCGGACGAGGTGCACGCGCGGGTGCGCGTCGCCGTCGAGAGGGTGCTCGGGGGCGCGGCGCCCGGCGCCGTTCCGGGCGCGGACGCGGACACTGGCGGGGACGGTGACCGGCCGTGAGCGTCTGGGACGGCCTGGTCGGGCAGGACGCCGTCGTGGAGACGCTCCGCGGTGCCGCCCTCGCCGCGCGAGGCGCCGACGAGACCGGGGACGAGTTCTCCGCCGGTTCCGCCGACGCCCCGGCCACCGCCGCAGCGGCCCCGGCCCCCGCGGGTGGCGACACCGTCGGTGCACGGATGACGCACGCCTGGCTCGTCACGGGACCGCCGGGGTCCGGCCGCTCGGTCGCGGCCCGCGCCTTCGCCGCCGCGCTCATGTGCACCGCCCCGGGCGAGCCCGGCTGCGGCGAGTGCGCCGCCTGCACCACCGCGCTCGCGGGCACGCACGCCGACGTCACGGTGCTGGCCACCGAGAAGGTGACGATCTCGATCGACGAGGTGCGCGAGCTCGTCACCCTCGCGCAGCGCGCACCCGGGTCGTCCAGGTGGCGCGTCGTCGTCGTCGAGGACGCCGACCGGATGGTCGAGCGCACCTCCAACCTCCTGCTCAAGTCGATCGAGGAGCCCCCGCCGCGCACCGTGTGGCTGCTGTGCGCCCCGAGCCCGCGGGACGTCGTCACGACCATCCGCTCGCGGTGCCGGTCGATCCACCTGCGTATCCCCGACCCGGCCGCCGTCGCGGACCTCCTCGTGCGCCGGGACGGGGCCGACCCGGACGTCGCGCTCGAGGCCGCCCACGCCGCCCAGTCCCACATCGGGCTCGCCCGGCGCCTCGCCCTGCACGAGGACGCGCGGGAGCGGCGCCGTGACCTCCTGCGGGTCCCGCTCGAGCTCCGGTCCGTGGGCGACGCCGTCCTCGCCGCCGCCCACCTCGTGGAGATTGCGGCCGCCGACGCCGCGGCGTCCACCGAGAACCGCAACGCCGCCGAGCGCACCGAGCTGCTGCGCACCCTCGGGGCCGAGGACGGCGGGCGGCTCCCGCCGGCGCTGCGCGCCCAGGTCCGCCAGCTCGAGGAGGACCAGAAGCGGCGCACCACCCGCGCGCAGCGCGACGTCCTCGACGGCTCCCTGCTGGCGCTCATGTCCCTCTACCGGGACGTGCTCCTGCGACAGCTCGGGTCCACGGTCGAGCCCGTCAACACCGCGGCCGCCGACGTCGTGGCCGAGCTCGCCCGCGGCTCCACCGCCGAGACGACGCTGCGGCGCCTCGACGCCGTCTCCACCGCCCGCACGCGGCTCACGCTCAACGTGCCGCCGCTGCTCGCGACCGAGGCGCTCATGGTCGAGCTGTGGTCCGGCACGGACCTCGAGCGCGTCTGACGCGTCGGCGCCGGCGGCCCCCCGCGGGGGGTGGCGTCGACCCCGGCCGGGCGCGGTGCCGACCGGCCCCACCAGGCACGCAGCCGCCGTCCCCCGACCGCCCGGACGCGCAGGTGGGACGGGGAGTGGTGCCCTGCGGGGCTGATCGCCGCCGGCCCGGCACGTGCCTTAGGTTGGTCGGCATGCCGAGGCTCCTTCGAATCGTTCCCGCGCTGGCTGCTGCCACGCTCGTCCTGGCCGCCTGTGGTGGGGAGGTCGACGACCCGACGACGGACCCCGGCAGCGGTGGCGAGTCCGGCTCGGAGTCCGGGTCGGGCGCAACCGGCAGCGGCGCGGGCGAGGAGATGCCGCCCGTGCCCGAGGGGCTCGAGACCTACTACGAGCAGGACGTCGAGTGGACCGACTGCGGTGAGTTCGAGTGCACCGACATCGAGGTGCCGCTCGACTACGACGCCCCCGACGGCGAGTCGATCACCCTGGCCGTCAAGCGGCTCCCGGCCTCCGACGGCGAGCCGGTGGGCTCGATGCTCATCAACCCCGGCGGCCCCGGCGGCTCCGGCGTCGAGTTCGTCGAGTACGCCACCTCGTCGATCTCGCCGGAGGTCACGGCCGCGTACGACATCGTCGGGTTCGACCCGCGCGGCGTGCAGAACTCGACCCAGATCGACTGCGTGGACGACGCGGAGCTCGACCGCCTGCTCTCGGAGGACTACCCGGACACGCCCGAGGGCGACGCCGACTGGCAGGCCGACGCCGAGCTCATCGGCGCCGGCTGCGAGGCGGAGTCCGGTGACCTCGCGGGCAACGTCGACACGGTCTCGGCCGCCCGGGACATGGACGTCCTGCGCGCGGTGCTCGGCGAGACCCAGCTCGACTACCTCGGGTTCTCCTACGGCACCCTGCTCGGCTCGACCTACGCCGACCTGTTCCCGGAGAACGTGGGCCGCATGGTCCTCGACGGGGCGCTCGACCCGACCTCGTCCGGCTTCGACATCACCGTCGGCCAGGCCGGCGGCTTCGAGGGCGCCCTGCGCGCCTACATCGAGGACTGCCAGTCCGGCGCGCTGTGCCCGCTCACCGGCTCGGTCGACGACGGCGCCGCCCAGATCGTCGAGCTCCTCGAGTCGGCGGAGGCCAACCCCCTGCCGACGAGCGACCCGGACCGGCCGCTCACCCAGGCGCTCGCGCTGACCGGGATCATCCTGCCGATGTACGACGAGTCGTCCTGGCCGATGCTCACCGCGGCCCTCCAGGCGGCGATCAACCTCAACGAGGGCACCGCGCTGCTCCAGTTCGCCGACATCTACAACACGCGCAACGACGACGGCAGCTTCGCGGACAACTCGACCGAGGCCAACTGGGCGATCAACTGCCTCGACTACCCGACCGTGGAGCACACGCAGGCCGAGCTCGACGAGCAGGTCTCCCAGCTCGAGGAGGTCGCCCCGACCTTCGGCCAGTTCTTCGGCGGCGAGAACGACCTGCTCTGCCTCAACTACCCGCACGAGTCCGAGCGCGAGCCCGGCCCGGTGGCCGCAGAGGGCTCCGGCCCCATCGTCGTCATCGGCACGACGGGCGACCCGGCCACCCCGTACGAGTGGGCGGTCGGCCTCGCCGACCAGCTCGACGAGGGCGTCCTCGTCACGTACGAGGGCGAGGGGCACACGGCGTACGGCCGTTCCAACGAGTGCGTCCAGGGCGCCGTCGACGAGTTCTTCCTCGAGGGCACGCCGCCCGAGGACGAGCTCACCTGCTGATCGGCGCGGGGGAGTGCCCCCGGGCGTGACGCGCGGTGAGAGCGCCCGGGCGTCCTGCCCGGGGAGCGTGCCCGGGTGTGACGCATGGCGCGTCGATCCGGCTGCGTGGGTGCGTCGTCCGCGGCTAGCATGGACGGCGCTGCCACGGCAGCACGCCGCCTTAGCTCAGTCGGTAGAGCGATTCACTCGTAATGAATAGGTCGGGAGTTCGATTCTCCCAGGCGGCTCGGAACAGGCCCCTGACCGGCGATCCCGCCGGTCAGGGGCATTTCTGTCCCGGCTCGGTCGAGGCTCGGTACCTCCGGCTGCAGGTGCAGCGGGCCGTGACGCGGCGCGCTTCTTCATCGGGTCGTTCGCGTCACCGAAACCGACCGCGCGCCGGTGGGCGGTGCCCGACGACGTCGTCGACTCCGCCCGTGGTTGCCGTGCGGCGTGTACCGCGAATCGCTGATCGCTCTCGTCGTGGCGGTCGAGGAAACCGTTTCCGGGTCCGTGCCGGAGCGGTCGTGCGCGCATCGCCGGGCACTCCGCACGGCCCGCTGCTCGGCGCACCGGCCTGACCTCCACGTTATCCGGGGACTATCCTGGCTGCGTGGACTACGTGATCGCCCTGGTGCCGCCGATCGGACTGCTGATCGCGCTCGTGGTGATCGTGCGCGCATTCCTCGGTGCGGATCGTTCCGAGCGGGAGGCCGAGAAGGCATTCCGGGAACGGCACCCCGATCTCGATCTCGCCTCGCTCCCGGCGTCGCCGTCGAGCGTCGCCGGCGCTCTGGCCGCCGAGGAGCGGGCTGCGTCGGAGCAGGGTGCCGGTGAGGCCCCGCACGGACGATCTGCGGGGTCGGCGGCCGCGGACGAGGCATCGGAGGCCACGGACCAGCCGGCGGTTCCTGAGCGCCCCGAGAGCTCCGTCCGCTAGGTCCGAGGACGAGGGGAACGCCCGGCCGCCGCCGACGTGCTCGTCTGCGGAACCCCGGGGCCCGGCATTCGGCCGCCGTGGATCGGACGCCGCAACGAGAGCCCCCGGGGCCGTGAATTGTTCGTCGAATTGCTCACATGGCGCCCGTGAGGTGCTCGAGCAACCGTGCCCGATCTGCCGTGATGCCATTGATGGCCGATTCTCGGACGGGAGAAGCACATATTGTTCGGGGTGGCCGACACCTTCACCGGTGTGTGCAAATTCATTCCCGCACCGCGATCGATCGAATGCCGTGCATTCGACGTGACACTGATCGATGAATGCGTTTATGCTTCAAGTAGCCGATTGACGACCTGTGATCGGTATGAATCCCGGGGAGGGGCATCATGGTTCGCCAGACTATTACCAAGCTCATCGACGATATCGACGGAACGCCCGCCGACAGCACTGTCACCTTTGCTCTCGACGGTGAGCGTTTCGAGATCGACCTCTCGGACGCGAACGCCGCCAAGCTGCGCGAGTCCTTCGCGCCGTGGGTCGCCGGTGCGCGCCCCGTGCGTGGCGGCGGCGCCCGTCGGTCCGGTGGGGCCGCACGCTCCGGCGGTCAGCGCCGCTCGCGCAGCCAGAGCGCGTCGGAGGCGCAGGCCATCCGCGAGTGGGCGCGCGAGAACGACATCGAGGTGAGCGACCGCGGTCGCATCAAGGCCGAGATCGTCGAGCAGTACAACAACCGCTGACCCGACCGGTCGGCCGAGGGGCGGCCCGCGGACATCAGTCCGCGGGCCGTTCCGCGTCCGCGGCCGGGCCCCTCCCTCCCGGGTGATCGGTGGAAGGATGGAGCCATGAGCTACCGACTTGTCCTGCTCCGCCACGGCGAGAGCGAGTGGAACGCCAAGAACCTCTTCACCGGCTGGGTCGACGTCCCCCTGTCGGAGAAGGGCGTCGAGGAGGCCCGCCGCGGCGGCACCCTGCTGACCGACGCCGGTGTGCGCCCGGACGTCCTCCACACCTCGCTGCTGCGCCGCGCGATCATGACCGCCAACCTCGCGCTCGACGCCGCGGACCTCCACTGGATCCCGGTCCACCGCCACTGGCGCCTCAACGAGCGCCACTACGGGGCGCTCCAGGGGAAGAACAAGAAGGAGATCCGCGACGAGTACGGGGAGGAGCAGTTCATGCAGTGGCGCCGCTCCTACGACGTGCCGCCGCCCCCGATCGAGGCCGGCTCCGAGTTCAGCCAGGACGCCGACCCGCGCTACGCCGGCGAGCCCATCCCGGCCGCCGAGTGCCTCAAGGACGTCCTCGAGCGCGCCCTGCCGTACTGGGAGGACGCGATCGTGCCTGACCTCAAGGCCGGCCGCACCGTCCTCGTGGCGGCCCACGGCAACTCCCTGAGGGCCATCATCAAGCACCTCGACGGCATCGACGACGAGACGATCTCGGGTCTCAACGTGCCCACCGGCATCCCGCTGCTCTACGAGCTCGACGAGGACCTCCGGCCGCTGACGCCGGGCGGCCAGTACCTCGACCCCGACGCCGCCGCCGCGGCGATCGAGGCCGTGGCCAACCAGGGCCGCTGACCCCGAGCTCTGTCCGACGCACGAACGACGGCGCCGCCCACCCTCTCGGGTGGGCGGCGCCGTCGTTCGTGGCTCTGGCCGCGCGGACGGGTCAGAGACCGCCGGTCTGCTCGTCGGTGGTCCCGGCCTGGCCGGGCTCCCCCTCGCTGATGGCGTCCGTCGTCGTACCCGTGACGAGGTAGTTGATGCGGTGGGCGGCCGAGACGCCGTGGTCGCCGAAGCGCTCGAGGTACCGACCGATGAGGATGACGTCGACGATCTCCTGGCGGCTGAGCTCGATCGAGTCGTCGAGGACGGTCTCGAAGGTGCGCAGGTGGAGGTCGTCGAGGATGTGGTCCTTCTCCTCCAGCTCGCGGGCCTTGTCGAGGTCGGCCCCGCGGACGAGCTCGACGACGTCGGCCGCGACGCGGACCGCCTCGTCGGCCATCTGGACGAGCAGCTCGTGCGCCGCGCCGCCGACCACCTGGTCGGGGAAGCGGCCGCGGGCGACGAACGCGACGTGCTGGGCGAGGTCGCCCATGCGCTCGATCGTCCCGGACAGGCGCAGCGCCGAGATGACCTGGCGCAGGTCGCGCGAGACGGGCGCCTGCAGCGCGAGGAGCGCGATGCCCTGCTCGTTGAGCTGACGGTCGAGCTCGTCGATGCGGTCGTCGGCGTCGATCACCTGCTCGGCGAGCTGCAGGTTGGCGGTGCGCAGCGACTCGGCGGCCTTGGTCATGGCCTGGCTCGTGGCCTCGGCCATGCGGACGAGGTTGTCCTGCAGCTGCTCCAGGTCGTGCGTGAAGATCTTGCGCATGGGTGGCCTCCGCGGCTCTCGAGATGGCGACCGCATCGCGGCCCCACGGTCCAAGGGTAGCCAAGCCGCGCCCGGTGAACATGTGGTGGACGGGCGGTGGCCCGGGGGGAACGCCGCGGGGCGAGGTCGGTGAACGTCCGTGATCCAGCCTAATCTCGTGGGCGTGCACGACTCCTGGCAGCTCTGGGTGGTCGCCCTGCTCGGACTGATCGTCGGGCTCGGGGCGGGTCTCGCCCTGCGCTCGTCGGACCGCGAGCGCGACGCCGAGCTCGAGCCGGCGGGCACCGCGCCGGGCCTCGACGACGACGTCATCTCGGTCCTCACGGTGCTGCCCCAGTCGATCGTCGTGCTCGACGCCGACGACGACGTGGTGCGCGCCTCCTCGGCCGCCTACGGCTTCGGCCTCGTGCGCCACGACCGCCTCGCGCACGCCGAGCTCGCCGAGATGGTGGCCCGGTTGCGGCGCGACGGGCAGATCCGCGACGCCGAGCTGGCACTCCCGCGCGGACCGGTGGCCGGTGCCGGCACGGTGCACCTCCAGGTCCGGGTCGCCGCGCTCAAGGGCGGCCGGGTGCTGCTCCTGGCCGAGGACCGCACGCGCGCGAGGCGGGTGGAGGACATGCGCCGGGACTTCGTCGCGAACGTCTCCCACGAGCTGAAGACCCCGGTCGGCGCCATCGCGCTGCTCGCCGAGACGATGGACGACGTCGCCGACGAGCCGGACAGCGTGCGGCACTTCGCCGGGAAGATGGAGACCGAGTCGCGGCGCCTCGCCGAGCTCGTGCAGGACATCATCGATCTCTCCCGGCTCCAGGAGCCCGACGCGCTCGTCGACCCGGCGGTCGTCGAGGTCGACGAGGTCGTGGCCGAGGCCGTCGACCGCGTCCGTGTCGAGGCCGACGCCCGCGAGGTGTCGATCCGCTCCGGCGGCGCGCAGGGCCTGCGCCTGTACGGCGACCAGGGCATGCTCACCACCGCCGTGCGCAACCTGCTCGACAACGCCGTGCGGTACTCGCTGGCCGGCTCGACCGCGTCGGTCGGGGTCTCCCGCGCGGACGGTCTCATCCGCATCGCCGTGGTCGACCAGGGCCCCGGGATCCCCGCGGACGCCCGCGACCGCGTGTTCGAGAGATTCTTCCGCGGCGACCTCGCCCGGTCCCGCGAGACGGGTGGCTCCGGCCTCGGCCTGAGTATCGTCAAGCACGTCGCGGCCGACCACGGCGGTCGCGCCGAGCTGTGGTCCACCGAGGGCCGGGGCTCGACGTTCACGCTCGTCCTGCCCGAGGCCCAGGAGCCGGGCCCCACCGAACCATCCGACGACGAGGGCGACGCCACCGGCGGCGACCCCGGTCGACCGCCATCCGAGGAGGAGCGCTGATGACGAAGATCCTGCTGGTCGAGGACGAGCAGACCTACCGCGAGACGCTGACGTTCAAGCTCGAGCGGGACGGGTTCACGGTGGAGGCCGTCGGCGACGGGACCGAGGCGGTGGCGGCCTACGACCGGCACGGCGCGGACCTCGTCCTGCTCGACCTCATGCTCCCGGGCCTGTCCGGCACCGAGGTGTGCCGGCAGCTCCGGCAGCGCTCGCAGGTCCCGGTCATCATGCTGACGGCGAAGGACTCGGAGATCGACAAGGTGGTCGGGCTCGAGCTCGGCGCCGACGACTACGTGACCAAGCCGTACTCCTATCGCGAGCTCGTCGCGCGCGTGCACGCGGTCCTGCGGCGCGGCCCGGCCGTCGAGGCGGGGGAGTCGTCCGTGCTCACCGTCGGCCGCGTCCGGATGGACGTCGACCGGCACGAGCTCACGGTCGACGGCGAGTCGGTCGCCATGCCGCTGCGCGAGTTCGAGCTGCTCGAGCTGTTCCTGCGCAACCCGGACCGGGTGCTCACCCGCGGCCAGCTCATCGACCGCATCTGGGGCCCGAACTACCACGGGGACACCAAGACGCTCGACGTCCACGTCAAGCGCGTGCGCGGCAAGATCGAGGTCGACCCGGCGCACCCGCAGATGCTGCACACCGTGCGCGGGCTCGGCTACAAGCTGGTCACCGACGGCGACTGAGCTCGGCGTCGTCGCGCAGGGGAGGGGCGGATGCCCCGCCCGGGCCGGCGGTCCTGCGGAGGGCGCGACTCAGGAGGAGGACTCGGAGCCGGACTCCGGCGAGTCCGCCTGCTCGAGGAACTCCGAGTACTCGGCGAGCGTGCCGTCGAGGACGGGGATCTCGATGACCGAGCTGAAGCCGCCGGGGCCCTGGACCGCGGTCGGCAGCGTCGAGCCGGGAGCGCCCTCGACCGCCTCGATCGTCACGTTCGCCTCGTGCAGCGGGATGTGGCTCTCGGCCGGCACCTCGAAGGGCGCTGGTGCGCCGGTCTCCCCGACGTCGAGCTGGACCGTCACCGGCTCGAGCGTGTTGTTGACGATCGACCCCACGACGTGGCCGACCTCGCCCTCGCCCTCGGTGAGGACGAGGAGGTTCTCGACCGCGACCCCGTCGGCGACCTGGACCCGCGTGCCGTCGGACGGGGCGTACGGGTTGAGCGTCGTCACGTCGGCCGCCAGCATGCAGGACGACAGCAGCGCGGCGGACGCGACGGCGACGCCGACGCGGGTCAGGCGCTGGGGAACGGCCATGGTGAGGCTCCTTCAGGGGGGTGGTCGGGACCTGTCGCGAGGGTACTAGACCTGCGTCGACGTCGGCCCCGTCAGGCGGTCCGTCGAGTCTCACGAGGCGCGGAATCACGCCGAAACGGCGTGGTAGAATGGCCTGTCGCCAAGCCTGAGGGAGTACTTCACACATGACGTTCGTAGTGGGCGAGACGGTGGTGTACCCCCATCACGGGGCCGCCCTCATCGAGGACATCACGGTCCGCACGATCAAGGGCCAGGAGAAGACCTACCTCCACCTCAAGGTGGCCCAGGGCGACCTGAGCATCCAGGTGCCGGCCGAGAACGTCGACCTCGTCGGTGTCCGCGACGTCGTGGGCGAGGAGGGGCTCGAGAAGGTGCTCGACGTGCTCCGCGCGCCCCACACCGAGGAGCCGACCAACTGGTCGCGCCGCTACAAGGCCAACGTCGAGAAGATCGCGTCGGGTGACATCAACAAGGTGGCCGAGGTCGTCCGCGACCTCTCCCGCCGGGACACCGACCGCGGCCTGTCCGCCGGCGAGAAGCGCATGCTCGCCAAGGCGCGGCAGATCCTGTCCTCCGAGCTCGCGCTCGCGAAGGACATCACCGAGGAAGAGGCCGAGAGCCTGCTCGACGAGGTCCTCGCCGTCGGGGCCGAGGCCGCCGCGGCCGCGGAGCCCGTCGCCGACGCCCCCGCCTCCTGAGCGGGACGGGCCGGACCAGGTCGTGACCCGCGTCCACTGCGTCCTCGTGGCCGCCGGGTCCGGGACCAGGCTCGGCGCGCGCGGGCCCAAGGCTCTCGTCGAGCTCGGCGGTGAACCGCTGCTCGTCCACGCCCTGCGCGGGCTCGCCCTGGCCGGGGTGCTCGACTCCGTGATCGTCGTGGCGCCGGTCGACCGGACGGACCACGTGCGCGGGCTCGCCTCGGCGACGCTCGCCGAGCACGGGTACCGCGGTGGGGTCGACGTCACCGCGGGCGGCGCGACGCGACAGGCGTCCGTCGTGGCCGGCCTCGCGGCGCTCGACACCCTCGCGAACCCTGACGACGACGACGTCGTGCTCGTCCACGACGCCGCCCGCTGCCTCACCCCGACCGACCAGGTGCGCCGCGTGGTCGACGCCGTCCGCGCCGGGCACGGCGCCGTCGTCCCGGCCGTCCCCGTCACCGACACCCTCAAGCGGGTCGCCGACCCGGTGCTCGGCGGCGTCGAGCCGGTCGTGGCCACCGTGGACCGCTCCGAGCTGCGAGCCGTCCAGACTCCGCAGGGCTTCACGATCGGCGTCCTGCGGTCCGCCCACGAGACCGGGGCCCACCGCGCGGGCGACGAGGCGCTGGCCGCGTCGGACGATGCGGGTCTCGTCGAGGCGCTCGGCGGGCCGGTCGCGGTTGTGGCCGGTTCGACCGCCGCCCTCAAGGTGACGACCCCGTTCGACCTGCGCGTGGCCGAGCTCGTCCTTGCCGACCGTGGTGGTGCCGCGGACGGTGCGGGTGCCGTGGACGGTGCCGTGGCTGCGGTGGGGGACTGAGGCCGCCATGTCGTTGCCCCGCACCGGAATCGGGACCGACGTCCACGCCGTCTCGGCCGACCCCGACCGGCCGATGATGCTCGCGTGCCTCCAGTGGCCCGGTGTCGTGGGGCTCGAGGGGCACTCCGACGCCGACGTCGCCGCCCATGCCGCCTGCGACGCCGTGCTCTCCGCCGCCGGCATGGCCGACCTCGGCACGCAGATCGGCACGAGCGAGCCGCGTTGGAAGGGGGCGTCGGGCGCGGAGCTGCTCGCCGAGATGGCGGCGCGCGTGCGGGCGGCGGGCTGGGAGATCGGCAACGTCGCCGTCCAGGTGATCGGCGCGTTCCCGCGCCTCGGACCGAGGCGGGAGGGGGCCCAGGCCGCGATGACCGCCGCGCTGGGCGCGCCCGTCTCGTTGTCCGCGACGACCACCGACGGTCTCGGGTTCACGGGTCGCCGCGAGGGCGTGGCGGCGGTGGCGACGGCCCTCGTCGCCCGCACCGGAGCGTGAGCGGATCCTGGCGCGTGAGCGGACGCCGGACCGGCACGAACCCACCGCACGTCTGACGGCCCTGAACCGCACTCTCGACCACTGGTGGGGTGCTGAGCCGTTGCCACGGCGACGACCGGCCGGACCGATTCGTCGAGATTGCGGTTGGGGCCCCAACCGCAATCTCGACGACGACGAACCGCAATCTCGACGGAACTGAGTCGCACTCTCGACCAGGTGCGCGGCTCCCAACCACAATCTCGACGGCGACGAACCGCAATCTCGATGAACGGGGTGGGGGGAGGTGTCAGCGGCGGGCGTCCCGGGGCGGCGTGAGGTCGCGGGCGCTGACGGGGATCAGCAGCGCGAGACCGACGGCGAGCACGAGGACGATGCCGAGGATGCCCCAGTACTGGACGTCGTTGCCGGACAGGTCGGTGACCTGCCGGCCGACCCAGAGCGCGACCGCGAACATCGAGGGCGCGAGGAACGACACCGCGCGACCCGTGGTGGCGTACAGGCCGAACACCTCGCCGTCCTTGCCCGGGGGGATGAGCCGCGCGAGGAAGGTGCGCGAGGCGGACTGTGCCGGGCCGACGAACACGCACAGCACGAGCCCGAGGACCCAGAAGAGGGATGCACCCAGGTCGTGCAGCGCGAAGATCCCGATGCCCGCGACCACCATCGACACGAGCGAGATCACGATGACCCGCTTGGGCCCGAACCGGTCGTCGAGCAGGCCGAACGAGATGGTCGCGACGCCGGCCACGACGTTCGCGGCTACCGCGAAGATGATGACCTCGCCGGCGCTGAAGCCGAACGTGCCGGCGGCGATGATGCCCCCGAAGGTGAAGACCCCGGCGAGGCCGTCGCGGAACACGGCCGAGGCGAGGAGGAACCACACGGTGCGCCGGTCGGTGCGCCAGAGGGAGGCGATCGAGCCGAGGAGCCGCTTGTAGGACTGGACGATCGACTCCTTCGGCGCCTCGGCCTCGGCGCCGGTGCGGTCGCGGAGCCGGGCGGAGTCGCGCAGGGAGGTGACGACGAGCGGCGCGGAGAAGAGCACCGTCCACGCGGCCGCGACGAGCGTGGTCACCCGGACGTCCATCCCGTTCTCGCTCGTCACGCCGAACAGGCCGACCTCGGGGTTGATGAGCCCGAAGTAGACGACGAGCAGCAGCACGATGCCGCCGACGTAGCCCATGCCCCAGCCGAAGCCCGAGACCCGACCGACGTTCCGCGGGGTGGAGATGTCGTTGAGCATGGCGTTGTAGTTGACGCCCGCGAGCTCGGACGCGACGTTGCCGACCGCGAGCAGGATGAGCCCGAGCCACAGCCACTGGGCCTCGAACGACCCGTCGGCCTGCACGGCGGGGGCGACGAGGAACATGCACGCGGTGACCACCGCGATGACACCCGTGTACAGGGCGAGGTTGAGCGCGCGGTGCCCGGACCGGTCCGCCCGCTGCCCGGTCACCGGGGCGATGAGCGCGATGACGACCCCCGCGACGGCGAGCACGGCGGCGAGCATGCCGTCGGCCCCCTCCCCGAACAGGTCCTCGTTCGTCAGGTACACGGAGAAGACGAAGGTCGTGATCACCGCGTTGAACGCGGCCGAGGCCCAGTCCCACAGCCCCCAGACGAGAACCTTCGACGGGCGGGCGATCCGGCGGGCCTCCGCGCGCAGGCGGGCCGCCGCGGGGTCCGGGCCCGCCGCGGGGGCGGCGTCGTCGTCGGGCATGGTGCCGGTGGTCGAGGTGCGGGGGGTGGTGGCGGGCGCGGACCGCTCGGGGCGGTCGTGGCCGGGGGGCTCCGGGGTGGTCACCCGCGCAACCTAGCCGCACCTGGTGTCGGGAAGGTGACATCGGCGGGTTCGTCGGCGTCGTCGTTAGGCTGTCCCGGTGAGCCTCCTCCTGCACGACACCGCCTCCCGACGGGAGATCCCCCTCGACCCAGTCACCCCGGGCAAGGTCGGGATCTACCTGTGCGGCGCCACCGTGCAGGGTGCTCCCCATGTGGGGCACCTGCGCTCCGCGATCGCGTTCGACGTCCTCGCGCGCTGGCTGCGGCGCTCCGGGCTCGACGTCACGCTCGTCCGCAACGTCACCGACATCGACGACAAGATCCTCGAGAAGTCCGCGCTGGCGGACGCCCCGTGGTGGGCGTGGGCCTACCGGTTCGAGCGCGAGTTCACGGCGGCCTACGCGGCGCTCGGCGTCCTCCCGCCCACCTACGAGCCGCGGGCCACGGGCCACGTGACCGAGATGGTCGCCCTCATGCGGCGCCTCGAGGAGCGCGGCCACGCCTACGCGGGCGACGCCGGGAACGTCTACTTCTCGGTCCGCTCCTTCGACGACTACGGGGCCCTGACCAACCAGCGTGCGGGCAGCTCCGTGGTGGACGAGACGGACGTCGCGCCCGACAAGCGCGACCCGCTCGACTTCGCCCTGTGGAAGGCGCCGCGACCCGGCGAGCCGGAGTCGGCCGCCTGGGACACCCCCTACGGCCGCGGTCGGCCGGGCTGGCACCTCGAGTGCTCGACGATGGCGCACCGCTACCTCGGTGAGACGTTCGACATCCACGGCGGCGGCATCGACCTGCGCTTCCCCCACCACGAGAACGAGCAGGCGCAGTCCCGCGCCGCCGGGTACGGGTTCGCGCGGATCTGGATGCACAACGCCTGGGTGGTCGTGGCCGGCGAGAAGATGGGCAAGTCCCTCGGCAACGCCCTCACGGTCGAGCAGGTCCTCACGCGGGCCCCGGCCCCCGTCGTCCGCCTCGCGCTCGCCTCGGTGCACTACCGCGGCGCCGTCGAGTTCTCCGACGTCTCGCTCTCGGAGGCCGCGGCGCAGTGGGAGCGGATCACCTCCTTCGTGCTGCGGTCCGCCGAGGCGACCGGGGAGGCGGGCGCCGAGGAGCTCGCCGCCGCAGACGCGCTGCCGGCGGAGTTCACCGCCGCGATGGACGACGACCTCGGCGTCTCGGCCGCGATGGCCCTCGTCCACGCCGAGCTGCGGGCCGCCAACGCGGCGCTCGCCGACGCCCGCCCTGCCGACGCGCACACCGGCCAGGTCCGGGTCCGCGCGATGCTCGACGTCCTCGGGCTCGACCCGCTCGCCGAGCCCTGGCGGGCCGGGACGACCGGCGCTGCGGGGGGAGCCTCCGGGGGGAACGCGGCGCACGACGCCCTCGCGGCCCTCGTCGAGTCCGCGCTCGAGGAGCGGTCCCGGGCGCGGGCGGACAAGGACTGGGCACGGGCGGACGCCGTGCGCGACAGGCTCACCTCGGCCGGGATCTCGGTCGAGGACGGTGCGGGCGGGGCCCGCTGGCATCTGGCAGGAGGTGCCTGATGGCCGGGAACTCCCAGCGCCGTGGCGCCGTACGCAAGGCAGGCTCGAAGAAGGCGCCCACCAAGGGGTCGGGCGGCCAGCGCCGCCGCGGGCTCGAGGGCCGGGGCCCGACGCCGAAGGCCGAGGACCGCGAGTACCACCCGGCGGCGAAGCGGGCCGAGGCCAACCGCCGCCGGGCGACCAACGACCCCAAGGCGCAGGCCGCCCTCGCCGCCGACCGTGCCGCGAAGCTGCGCAACCGCCTGGGCATCGCGGCGGACGCCGAGCTCGTCGTGGGCCGCAACCCCGTGGCCGAGGCCGTCCGCGCCGGCGTGACGATGTCCCACGTCCTCATCTCCGGCGCCGCTGCCTCGGACGCCCGGCTCGCCGAGCTCGTGCGCACCGCGACGGCGCTCGGCGCCCCGCTGGTCGAGACCACCCGCGTCGACCTCGACCTCCTCACCGACGGCGGCGTGCACCAGGGCGTGGCGATCGCCGTCGCCCCGTACTCCTACGCCGACCTCACCGACCTCCTCGACCGGGCCGAGCACCGCGGGGGAGCGCCGCTGATCGTCGCCCTCGACTCCGTCACCGACCCCCACAACCTCGGGGCCGTGCTCCGGTCGGCCGGGGCGTTCGGCGCCGACGGCGTGCTCCTGCCCGAGCGCCGCTCCGCCGGCATCACCTCGACCGTGTGGAAGGTGTCGGCCGGCGCCGCCGCCCGCGTCCCGGTGGCTCGGGAGACCAACCTGACCCGCGCGCTCACGGACGCGAAGAAGGCCGGCTGCTTCGTCGTCGGTCTCGACGGCGAGGCGACCACCTCGATCCGGGACCTCGAGCTCGCGACCGAGCCCCTCGTGCTCGTCACGGGCTCGGAGGGCAAGGGGCTCTCGCGGCTCGTGCGCGACACGTGCGACGTCGTCGCGTCGATCCCCATCGCCCCCGACGTCGAGTCCCTCAACGCGGCCGTCGCCACGGGCGTGGCGCTCTACGAGATCTCCCGACGACGAGAAGAGGCGCTCGACGACCGCGCGGCGGACGCGGGGCCGGCAGCGGGGTCGGAGGAGCAGCGATGAGCGACGCGGGCGTGGCGCAGTACCTGGACGAGGCCGCCGAGTCGGTGCTCGCCGGCGACGGGCTCGTGCTCGACGAGCGCGACCCGGACGTCCCGCTCCCGCTGCGCGACCTGTGGGGCTTCTACCGGGCCCTCGCGGTCGACCGGCCGTGGATCCTGCGGGGCGCGGTCGCGGCCGAGCTCTGGGGGGCCAGCCTCCTCATGCGCAAGCGGTCCTTCGGCGCCCGGTCCGCCGGTGTCCTGCTCCTGGCCGACGCGGTCGGCGAGCTCTTCCTCCAGGCCTACGCCCGCCGGCACACGGACGGGGCCGGGCGCCTCGTCCTGCCGCCGCGCCCGCGCGACACCTCGGCCTGACCCGGAACGACGAGGCCTGACGGCGAGGGGCTGTCGGCCCCCGGGCGTCGCGCCGTGGCCGGGCGCCCCGGAGGGGCCGCGCACCGGTTCAGGGGTTGTCGGTGTCGATGACCCGGCGCTCGTCCATCCGGTGCCGCAGCTCGGTCTCGATGTAGGACTGCA
The DNA here is from genome assembly GCF_055326485.1 of Georgenia sp. G2120. Lineage (NCBI taxonomy): Bacteria > Bacillati > Actinomycetota > Actinomycetes > Allobogoriellales > Allobogoriellaceae > Georgenia > Georgenia sp. G2120. The sequence goes on from NZ_JBUZNL010000001.1 coordinate 172,862, forward strand.
CCGCCTCGGAGGTCGGCACGTCGCGCCCGTGCGCCTGGGACATGTACCAGCGGTGCTCGAGGATCTCGTGGAAGATCTCCGCCGGCTCGAGCTTGCGGCGCAGCTCGCGCGGCACCGCCCGGACGGTCGGCTCGAAGACCTCGCCCAGCCAGTCGTGGGCGACGACGGCGAGGTCGTCCCCGGGTCCGCCGCGGGTGGCGCGGAACTGCTCGAGGTCGTTGAGCATCCGGCGGCCCTGGTTCTCCTGGACGTCGAGCCCGGTCAGGCGCATGACCTGCCGGTGGAAGTGGCCGGCGTCGACGACCTTGGGCTGGATGGAGACCGTCGTGCCGGACACGTCGGTCGTGATGTCGATCTCGTCGACGTCGTAGCCCAGCTCGTTGAGCCGGTTCATCCGCTGCTCGACCCGCCACAGCTCGCCGGCGCTGAAGCTCTCGCGCCGGGTGAGCTCGGCCCACAGCGACTCGTAGCGGGAGACGATCTGGTCGCCCACCTCGATCGTGTCGATGTCCTCCGGGGCGATCTCACCGGCCTGGAGGTCCATCAGCTCGCCGATGATGTTCGTGCGGGCGAGGTCGAGGTCGTAGCTGCGCTTGGCGTCGGACAGCGGCGGGTGCAGCTCGCCCGTCTCGGCGTCGACGAGGTAGGCGGCGAACGCACCGGCGTCCCGGCGGAAGAGCGTGTTGGACAGCGAGACGTCGCCCCAGAAGAACCCGAGCAGGTGGAGGCGGACGAGGAGCACGGCCAGGGCGTCGATGAGCCGCCCGATCGTCTCCGGGCGCATGTGTTGGCTGAACAGCGCGCGGTAGGGCAGGGCGTACTCGAGGTGGCGGGTGACGAGGGCGGAGTTGAGGGGTTCGCCGTCGGCCCCCGTCCGACCCGTGACGACGGCGAGGGGCACGACGGCGGGGGCCTCGAGGCGCCCCAGGGTCCGCAGGACCTCGTACTCGCGGTAGGCGACCGACTCGCCGATCTCCTTGACGGCGACGAGTCCGGTCGAGGTGCGGACGAACCGGACGACGTGCCGCGAGAGCCCGCGGGGGAGTGCCGCGAGGACGTCCTCCGGCCACTCCTCGAGCGGGACGTCCCAGGGCAGGGCGAGCAGGCCGGCGTCGACCACGGACGCGGTGATCTGCCGTTCCTGGGCCACTGGTGGAGCTCCTCCTGCTGGGGGTCGGGCGTCGGCGACCCGGCTCGGGGCGCCGGGGCGCGGCGACGGGGGCGTTTCCTGGGGCGCTCCCGAGGGCGTTCCCGGGGCGCGGCGTGCGCGCCGCGCCCCGGGTGGGTGCCTCAGTGGGGCAGGCGCTCGCCGGTCGAGGGGGAGAAGTCGTGCTGCTCCTCGGGGCGGATGGTCACGTGGATCGTCGAGCCCTTGTCCGGGACGTCGCGGGGGTCGATCCGGATGACGACCTGGTCGGGGTCCTCGCCCGAGCCGACCTTCGCCGCCGCCTCGCGGCCGACGAGCGAGCCGTAGACGTAGGCGTCCGAGCCGAGCTCCTCGACGAGGTTGACGGAGACGGGGAGCGCGCCGGGGGTGCCCTCCGAGACCCGCTCCGTGGACTCCGGTCGGAAGCCGATCGTCACCGTGCTCGCCCCCTCCTCGCGCAGCGCCGCCAGGCTCGCCGGGCTCAGCGGGATGCGGGCCTCGCCGAGGGTGGCGTGGTCGCCGTCGAGGGTGAACTCGCCGATGTTCATCGCGGGCGAGCCGATGAACCCGGCGACGAACACGTTCGCGGGGCGGTCGTACATCTCGCGCGGCGTCCCGACCTGCTGGAGCACGCCGAAGTTGAGGACCGCGATGCGGTCACCCATCGTCAGGGCCTCCGTCTGGTCGTGCGTGACGTAGACGGTGGTGACGCCGAGGCGGCGCTGGAGCGACGCGATCTGCGTGCGGGTCTGGACGCGCAGCTTGGCGTCGAGGTTGGACAGCGGCTCGTCCATGAGGAACACGCGCGGCTGGCGGACGATCGCGCGGCCCATGGCCACGCGCTGGCGCTGACCGCCGGACAGCGCCTTCGGCTTGCGCTCGAGGTAGTCCGTGAGGTCGAGGATCTTCGCGGCCTCCTCCACGCGCGCGGCGATCTCGGACTTCGGCGTCCCGGCGATCTTCAGGGCGAAGCCCATGTTGTCGGCGACGCTCATGTGCGGGTACAGCGCGTAGTTCTGGAACACCATCGCGATGTCCCGGTCCTTCGGCTGGACGTCGGTGACGTCGCGGTCGCCGATGAGGATGCGACCGGCGTTGACGTCCTCGAGCCCCGCGAGCATGCGCAGGGACGTGGACTTTCCGCAGCCGGAGGGGCCGACGAGGACGAGGAACTCGCCGTCGGCGATCTCGAGGTCGAGCGCGTCCACCGCGGGCCGGTCGGAGCCGGGGTAGACGCGGGTGGCCTTGTCGAAGGTCACTGAAGCCATGGTGGTGGTATCCCTTCACCGGCAGGTACGTGCCGGACGATCCGTCGTGAAGAGCGCGGGTGTGTCTACACCGACACGCGCGGGCGCCCCCGTGGCCGACCGCAGGAGCATCATGGCACGCGGCCGGGTCCCGCGGCAGGCCGGAGGTCCCGCTGCTCAGCCGCGCAGGCGGGCGAGCCGGTCGAGCACCGCGGCGACCTCGTCGGGGTCGCCCACCCGGAACCGGGCCGCCGTCTCCCCGTCGCCGACCTTGAGGCCGAGGTCGGCCCCCGTGAGGACGGCGAACGCGTCCTCGTCGGTGCGGTCGTCCCCGGCGTAGAGCACGGCGTCGGCGCCGGTGTCGGCCCGCAGGTCGAGCACCCCGTCGCCCTTCGTCACGGTGAGCACGGCCATCTCGAGGACGTCGTGGCCCGAGATGACGCGGACGCCCGGCAGGCCGGCGGGGCCGGTGAGCAGCGCGGTCGTCGCGGCCCGTGCTGCGTCCTCGCCGAGGCCGCGGGTGTGCAGGGTGACGGAGGCCGGCTTGGCCTCGAGGTGGGTGCCCGGGTGCTCGGCGACGATCCGCTCGGTCTCTCGCAGGACCTCGGCGCGCAGGGCGACGAGCTCGTCGTCGAGGTCGATCGGGTCCGCGGTGATGCCGCCGTCGGCGGTGATCCGGCCGCGCTCCGCGCCGTGGGAGGCGACGATGCGGGTCCCCTCCGGCAGGTCGGCGAGCGAGGCGAGCGTCGTGGCGTCACGGCCGGAGACGACCGCGACGCTGACGCCCGGCAGCTGGGCGAGCTGGTCGACGGCCCACACGGCGGCGTCGGTCATCCGGGAGGTCAGCGGGTCGTCGACCAGCGGGGCGAGGACCCCGTCGAAGTCGAGGGCGACGAGGAGGTGCTCGTGGCGGGCGAGCGCGCCGACCGCCTCGTCGAGCTCGGGGTCGAGGCGCACCGTGAACATCGGGGAGTCGATCCCCGGGCCGGGCACGCCGCGGTCGGCGCTCACGTCGGGCTGCTCGTTCATCGGTCCTCCTGGGTGCTCGCGGCCCCGGTGGCGGGACCGTCGTCGTCGGGTGCGTGTCCGTCGTCGTCGGGTGCGTGTCCGGCGTCGTCGGACGTGTGACCGGAGCCCTCCGCGTGGGCGGAGCCGTTCCCGTGGCCGGAGCCCTCGGCGAGGCCGCGCGGGTGGGCCTGCGCGAGGTAGCCGAGGAAGTCGTCGGCCCAGCGCTGGACGTCGTGCGTCATCACGCGGCGGCGCATCGACCGCATCCGGCGGCGGCCCTCCTGCGCGTTGAGGTGGGTGGCCTGGACGATCGCGGCCTTGAGCCCGTCGATGTCGTGCGGGTTGACCATGAACGCCTGCGGCAGCTCGTCCGCTGCGCCCGTGAACTCCGAGAGGACGAGCGCGCCGCCGAGGTCCTCACGGGCGGCGATGTACTCCTTGGCCACGAGGTTCATGCCGTCGCGCAGCGAGGTCACGAGCGCCACGTCGGCCGCGAGGAACATGGCGGCCATCTCCTCGGGCGGGAAGGACTGGTGGAGATAGCTGATCGGCGCCGAGCCGATGTCGCCGTGGTCTCCGTTGATCCGGGCGACGGCGACCTCGACCTCGTCGCGCAGCACCTTGTACTGCTCGACCCGCTCGCGCGAGGGCGAGGCGACCTGGACGAGCACGGTCTCGTCGGCCTTGAGCAGGCCGTCCCGGACCAGCTCCCCGTACGCCTTGATCCGGTGGAGGATCCCCTTGGTGTAGTCGAGCCGGTCGACGCCGAGGAGCACCGTGCGCGGGTCGCCGAGCTCCTTGCGGATCGCCCGGGCGCGCTCCCGGACCTCGGGGCGGGCGGCCTTCTCGGCGAACCCCTCGGAGTCGATCGAGATGGGGAACGCCCGCGCACGCACCGAGCGCTCCTCCGGCAGCAGCGAGCTCGGCCGGACGCGGACCTGGTCGCCGCGCGTGGGGTGGTCGGTGAGGCGGCGGACCGCGCGCAGGAAGTTCCCGGCGTCGGACTCGCGCTGGAAGCCGACGACGTCGGCTCCGAGCAGACCGTCGACCACCTGGCGGCGCCACGGCAGCTGGGTGAAGATCTCGACCGGCGGGAACGGGATGTGGTTGAAGAAGCCGATCCGGACGTCGGGGCGCCGGGTGCGGATGAGCGACGGGACAAGCTGGAGCTGGTAGTCGTGCACCCACACCGTGCCGCCCTCGGCGACGGTCTCGACCGCGGCGTCGGCGAACCGCTGGTTGACCCGCCGGTAGGCGTCCCACCACTCGCGGTGGAACTCGGGCTGGACGATGACGTCGTGGTACAGCGGCCACAGGGTCCCGTTGGCCATGCCCTCGTAGTAGCGCTCGACCTCCGTCGCGCGCAGGGGGACGGGCACGAGGTGCATGCCGACGGCGTCGAACGGGGCCGGCGTCTCCTCGTCCTCGGCGGTGGCGCCCGTCCACCCGATCCACGCGCCCTCGACCGACTGCATGATCGGTGCCAGCGCGGTGACGAGGCCGCCGGGCGAGCGGCGCCACTCGGTCTCGCCGTCCGGTCCCTCGACCGCGTCGACGGCGAGCCGGTTGGCCACGACGACGAGGTCGTAGCCGTCGCCGGCCGCGTCGACCGGGCCGGTGGTCGCGTCGTCGTCCGTGGTGCTCGTGCTCGTGGTGCTGCGCGTCATCCTGCGTCCTCCTCCGGCGCCACCTGGGCGGCCGCTCCCACCGTAGGCCCACGCGTGCGCGGCTGCACCCGGGTGCGGGCCCTGCGCCGGCGGGGCCGTACCCGGGCCCCGGCCGGGCATCAGGACGGGGCGACGTGCGGGGAGGCCTCGCCGGGTGGCGGACCGGCACGGTGCGCGCGGCACGGATAGCCTCGGCGCGTGGACAGTGCTGCGGGCCCCGAGCGGGCGGCCGGAGGGTGGGACGGTCCCGACGTGACCGCCGTCCGGGCCGCCGTGACGTCGCGCGACGCCGGACGCGCACGGAGCAGCGAGCACGTCCGGGAGCTGGGGGGCTACCGGCTCCTGCGCCGGATCGGGTCCGGAGGGATGGGGGAGGTGCACGAGGCCGTCGACGGCGACGGCCACCGCGTGGCCCTCAAGCTGCTCCACCCGCACGTGGCGCGCGAGGCCGCCTCCCGGGCCCGCCTCGCGCGCGAGGTCCAGCTCCTCCACCGGGTCCGCGCGCCCGGGGTGGCCCGGGTCATCGACGCCGAGGTCGAGGACGAGGAGGCCTTCGTCGTCACCGAGCTCGTCGACGGTCCCACCCTCGAGGCGGACGTCGCGGAGCACGGTGCGTTCTCCGGCGAGGAGATCGTCATGCTCGCCCACGGGCTCGCCGACGCCCTGCGCGCCATCCACTCGGCGGACATCGTCCACCGCGACCTCAAGCCGGGCAACGTCATGCTCTCCCCGGAGGGCCCCGTCCTCATCGACTTCGGGATCGCCCAGGTCGTCGACGACGAGCGCCTCACCCAGACGGGCCTCGTCACCGGAACGCCGGGCTACCTCGACCCCGAGGTGCTTGCCGGCGCCGAGCCCTCGCCGGCGTGCGACTGGTGGGCCTGGGCCGCGGTCCTCGTCCACGCATCGACGGCGCGCCCCCCGTTCGGGAAGGGGCCCACCGCCGCCGTCCTCGGCCGGGTGGCCACCGGGCGCGTCGACCTCGAGGGCGTCGACCCGATGCTCTCCCGCGCCCTCGCGGCCGCGCTCAGCCCGGACCCCGCCCACCGGCTCGACCCGGAGACCGTGCTCGCGGTCATCGACGGTGAGATCTCCGGGGCGGACCTGGACGCGCGGATCGCCGAGAGCGCGCGCCGTGCGCCGTCGTCGGCCGTGCACGGGGTGCTGCCCGCCGACGGCGCCGCGACGGGCGTGCTTCCCGCCGCGGACCCCGGGTCCGGCGACGGCTGGACCCGGCGGCCGGTCCACGGCTCCGGCGACCGGTACGAGCCCGCCGGATACGGGCAACCGGGGCAGGGCCATGGTGTCGAAGCGCCGGCACACCACGGTGGCCTCCCTGGTGGCCACGCTGCCGAGGGCCGCACGCAGGTGGCCGACCAGGGGTGGGCCCAGGGCGCCGGCTACGGGGCGGCCGGCGCCGGCGGATCAGCCGCGGCGGGCGGTTTCGCCACGGCGGGAGGCGAGGCGCCGCCCGTCTACCCGGCACCGCGCAGCTACCCGCCCGGCTCGGGCGACCGCTGGCCGGGCGACCAGGCGCACGGGGGCCAGGGGCGCGGCGGTCAGGACGTCGGCGGCTCGGCGTACGGTGACCGGGCGCGGGACGACCGCACGCGTGACGGTCGGTCGCGCGGTGGCTCCGGCGGCCGTCCCCCCGGCCCGCTCGGGCTCGACCGTCCCGAGCCCGCCGCCGGGCCCTACGGCCAGACCGCCGAGGGGATCGCGGCGTACGGCAACACGGGCACCTCCCTCCCGGACGGTCAGACCGCGCGTTCCTTCCTCGGGGAGGACGGGCGCGTGCCGGACTGGGCCCGGCCCCCCGCGAAGCGGACGGGGATCGCGGCCGCCGCGGGACTCGCACTTGCGGCCCTCGCCCCGCACGCGCCGGGCTGGTTCCTCGTGCTCCTCGTGCTCTCCGCCGTGCTCCTCGCGGCCTGGGGCCAGGCCGACGGCGGGCGCCGCAACGCCCGGCTGCGGCGCGGGGTCCGGGCGGGGGACACGGGGCGGATGCTCGCCGCGATGCCCTGGCACCTCGTGGTCGGCGCGTTCACGAGCGCGATCGGCGTGGTCATCGGCCTCGTCCTTGCGGCGTCGGTCGTCCTGGGCGCCGAGCTGCTCACCGGCGAGCCGGCGACTCCGCCCATCCTCCTGCTCGCCGGTCTTCTCGCCGTCTGCGGCGTCTGGCTCGCACCGACGGGCTCCAACGCGCGCGAGGGCTTCCGCTCGGTCGTCGGCACCCTCGCACCGGGGCGGCTCGCGCGCATCGTCCTGGTCGCCGCGCTGCTCGCGGTCGCCGTCGTCGCCGGTGGGACCGCGCTCGTCGGCGCGGCACCCGATCCGCTGTGGTGGCCCCTTCCCGACCTCACCTCCGTCGTCGCCGACTGACCGGCGCCGGGCGCCGGGTGCGTCCTCCGGGGGCGCGTCGCCGTCGGACCGTGACTCCTCGCCGGCTCGCCCGCGATCGTTCCCCGGACCTTCCCCCGCCCCCACCCGGCTGAGACACCGGCCACGTTCATCCGTCCGCGTGGTCGACGCCGCCCCGCCGCGCGACGCCCGCGTCGTAGTGTGGGGGCGCCTCCGGCCTGTCGCGGGAGGTCACGGCACGACGGAGGACTTCACCCATGGCCAACAAGGACCGGCTCACCGCCAACGAGCGGCGCGAGGCAGCCCGCGAGCGCGCCCGCAAGCTCAAGGCCGAGCAGCAGCGTCGGGCCCGTCGGAACCGCATCCTCACGATCGCGGCCGTGGTCGCGGGTGCCGTGCTCGTCGTCGGCGTCATCGGCTACATCATCTGGCAGGGGACGAAGTCCCCCCTCGACGAGTACGCCGGCCCCGTGCCGGAGAACGTCGAGGAGGACGGCGCGATCATGGTCGGCCAGGACGGTGTGGCCGGCTCTACGACCGACGGCGCGCCGGTCGTCGACGTCTACGCCGACCACACGTGCTCCTACTGCGCGAACTTCGAGGAGGCCAACGGCGAGGGCCTGCAGATGCTGGTGGCCGAGGGCGAGGCCCAGGCGGCGCTGCGCCCGGTGGGCCTGCTCGACCGCTCGGGCGACTACTCGGGCTACTCCGGCCGCGGTGTCGAGGCGATGTACGTGGTCGCCGACGGTGCACCCGAGTACATCTTCGAGGCCAACGACGCCCTGTTCGACCTGTGGCTCTCCAGCCTCGAGGCCACCCAGTCCACCGGCCAGGAGCCCACGGACGAGCAGATCATCGCCGCGCTCGAGGGCGTCGGCGTCCCCTCCGACGTGGCGTCGAGCATCACCGACGACGAGTTCGCCGAGTACGTGGCCGCGGCCACCGAGCAGGCCGTCGCCGACGGGGTCGAGGGCACGCCCACGATCCTCATCGACGGCGACGAGTTCACCGAGGGCCGGTACACGCCGGGCGGCCTCTACCTCGAGGTCACCGGCAACGAGCAGCCCGCCGCCGAGACGCCGAGCGATGCGCCGGCCGAGTCGCCGAGCGGTGAGAGCGAGACGGTCGCCCCCTGACACCTCGCGTACCCTCGGCGCAGGCCCGGCTCCGGCCGGGCCTGCGCCGACTTAGCTCAGCTGGTAGAGCTCCCGCCTTGTAAGCGGACGGTCGCGGGTTCGAGTCCCGCAGTCGGCTCCAGGGCCAGCCGCGGCCAGTGCGCGACGTCGCGGAGCAGCTGCCGGTCGTGCGTCGCCACGACGACCGCCGCCTCCGTGCCCTCGAGCGCCTCGGTCAGCTCCTCGACGAGCGCGATCGACAGGTGGTTCGTCGGCTCGTCGAGCAGGAGGACGTGCGGCCGCGAGGCCAGCGCCAGCGCGAGGTCGAGCCGGCGCTGCTGGCCCATCGACAGGTCGCCGACGGGCTTGCGCTGCTCGGCGGCGCGCAGCAGACCCAGGCTCGACAGGCCGACCACCAGGCTCTCCGGCAGCACGCCGTCGCTCACGAGTCGGCCGACATGGTCCCGGTAGACCGCGTGCGCGGATCGCCGGCCCGGGCGCGGCGACTCCTGCCCGAGCAGCTCGACCCGGGCCCGTCGGGCGGGGCGGGCGGTGCCCGACGTCGGCTCGAGGCGTCCCGCGAGGACGGCGAGCAGGGTGGACTTGCCCGCCCCGTTGGGCCCCGTGACGACGAGCCGGCCACCCGAGGGGACGTCGAGGGTGACGGGCCGGTCGAGGCGCCCGTCGACGGTGACCTCGTCGGCGCGGAGCATCGTCACGCCGGACCGCCCCCGCAGCTCGGGAAGCGAGAGTCGCAGGGGCGGCTCGGGCACCGAGAGCGCCTGCGCGTCGAGGGCCTCCTGCCGCCGGTGCACCGAGGCGACCAGCCCGGGCGCACGCGACTGTCGCTGGTGCTTGCCCGTGCCCTTGTCCGGCCGCCAGCCCGTGACGAGGCGGTCCTGCGCGGCCGCGAGGTCCTGCTTCAGCTGTGCACGGGTGGCCCGCTCGGCCTCGAAGTCGGCGACCCAGCGCTCGTACTGGGCCCGGCGGCCCTCCTGGTAGCCGGCGAACCCGTCGCCGTAGACGGTGGGGCGGCCGTCCGGGCTCGGGTCGAGGTCGAGGATCGTCGTCGCGACGTCGGTGAGCAGTGCCCGGTCGTGGCTGACGAGCACCACACCGCCCGCATGGCCGCGCAGGGACTCGGTGAGGTGGTCGAGGCCGGCGGCGTCGAGGTGGTTGGTCGGCTCGTCGAGCAGCAGGAAGTCGTGCTCCGCTCCGAGGAGTGCGGCCAGGCGTACCCGGTAGCGCTGCCCGACCGACAGCTCGGCGAGGGGCCGTGCGCGGTCGGTGACGGCGCTGAGGCGCTCGAGCGCGACGTCGACCCGGCGGTCCGCGTCCCAGGCGTCCAGCAGGGTCGCGGTCTCGAGGGCGGTGGCGTAGCGCGTGTCGGCGCCGCTCACACCGTCGGCGAGCTCCGCCGCAGCCGAGTCGAGCTCGGCGAGCGCGCGCCGGGAGTCGGCAAGCTCGTCGTCGACGAGGTCGCCGACCGTTCGCCCGTCGCCGGAGGGCATCTCCTGCTCGGCGACGCCGATCGTGCCTGTCCGCACGACCGTGCCGGTGTCGGGCGTGAGGTCGCCGACGAGGACGTGCAGGAGGGTCGACTTGCCCCGGCCGTTCTCGCCGATGATCCCCCAGCGGGAGCGGGGCGTGACCGCGAGGTCGACCCCGGTGAGGACGGGGTGACCGCCGCGGGCCAGGGTGACGTCGGTGGCGGCGAGCTGCGCATGGTCACGCGCGGGCAGGGTCGGTCGCAGGGGTGGGGTGAGAGTCATCAGGTCCTCCGGACGGAGGCGCGTGCGGCGCTCCGTCTCACGGGTGCCGGCCGCGGGGCCGGTCAGCGGGTGGGGTCCGTTCGGCCGACCCGCGGGCCGCAGGGGCGGGCGGGTCGGGGACGGGGTCCCTCAGAGGAAGAGGAGCTGATGTGCCACGGCACCCATCGTAGGTGCCGCGCGCGGCACGTGCCGGTGATTTTCGCTGACGGGCGGCGGGCGACGGGCGGACGGGTGCGGGGCCGAGGTCTACGGCAGCCGCCAGTCGATCGGCTCCGCCCCGGCGGCGACCAGGAGCTCGTTCGTCCGCGAGTAGGGGCGCGACCCGAAGAACCCGCGGTAGGCGGACAGCGGCGACGGGTGCGGGGACGCGACCACGGGCGTGTCGCCGAGCATCGGCCGGAGCGTGCCGGCGTCGCGCCCCCAGAGGATCGCCACGAGCGGCTGGTCGCGGCGGACGAGCACCTTGATCGCGTGCTCGGTGACGGCCTCCCAGCCCCAGCCCCGGTGCGAGCCCGCGGCGCCGGGTCGGACGGTGAGGACGCGGTTGAGGAGCATGACCCCGCGCTCGGCCCAGGGGCTGAGGTCGCCGGTCGAGGGGGTGGGGGCCCCGACGTCGTCGGCCAGCTCGGTGAACATGTTCCGCAGGGACTTCGGCACGGGCCGCACGTCGGGCGCGACCGAGAAGCTGAGCCCGATCGGGTGCCCCGGCGTGGGGTAGGGGTCCTGGCCCACGACGAGCACGCGCACGTCCGCCAGCGGGTAGGTGAACGCTCGCAGGACGTTCTCCGCCGGCGGGAGGTACGTGCGGCCGGCGGCGAGCTCGCCGCGCAGCTTGTCGCCGAGGGCGGCGATCTGCGGGGCGACGGGCTCCATCGCGGCGGCCCAGCCGGGATCCATCAGCTCGGTCAACGGGCGGGTCGGCATACCGGCGAGGCTAGTCGGGGACCGGGTCGGCGGCTGGGCCGCGTCCCGTGGCCGGACCGGGTCCGGTGTCCGAGCCCGGGGGCGGGTCGGCGTCCGGGCCGGTGGCCGGAGCGGGACCCGCCGCGCCGCCGCCCCCGCCGAGATACCGGGCGAAGCGGACGAGCAGCGGCAGCGTCCACATGACGACGAGCAGGCGCACGAGGTGCATGCCGGCGACGACCGCGCTGTCGACCTCGAGGGAGATCGCGGCCGCCACCATCTCCCCGACCCCGCCGGGCACCATGCCGAGGACGGCCTCGGCCGGAGGGAGCAGGCCGAGCCCGTGCAGGGCGAACCCGAGGCCGACGCCGAGGCCGACCACGAGGACGACCGCGATGACGCCCGGGGTCAGCAGCCGGGCGAACTCCTTGAAGATCTCGGGGCCGATCGTGGCCCCGATCGCCGCCCCGACGAGCACCTGCGCGACCGGTGACATGGGGGCGGGCATGACGGTGGTGCCGCCGATGACGAGGTGGGCGGCCGCGGCGCCGACGACCCCGCCAGAGATCGGCCACATGGGGACGCGCAGGAGGCGGAACAGCGCGGCCACCGCCACGCCGCCGCCGAGGATGGCGAGGACCTCGAGCCAGTTCATCGGGTGGAGAGGTAGGCGACGAGCAGCGGGAGCGCCACGAGCACGATGACCATGACGCGGACGGTGTGGATCGCGACGACCACCGACGTGCGTGCGCCCCAGTCCATCGACACGGCGACGATCTCGCTCAGCCCGCCCGGAGCGGTGGCGAGGACCGCCGTCATCGCATCGACCTTGTAGCGGCGCACGAGGAGGAGCGCGAGCAGGACGTTGAGGAGCAGGAGGAGGGCCACCGAGGCGAGCACGGGGAGCGCGATGCGCGCGAGCACGGACAGGGCGTGCGGCTCGAGCCGCACCCCGGTCAGGCACCCGATAAGGACGAACCCGACGACGCGGAACCCGCGCGGCATCGTCACCGCCGACGTCCCCGGGATCGCCCGGTTGGCGAGCGCGGCACCGATGACCGAGCCGAGGAGGATCCCGGCCGGTACGCCGAGAAGGTCGAGCAGGGCCGCCCCCGCCGCCGCCCCGGCGAGGACGCGCGCGATGCCGCCGAGGGATGCGAGCCGCCCGCGCCCGTCCGTCACAGGCCAGCAGCCCCGGGGTTGACCTCGTCGTCGGACAGGGTGCCGTCGAGGTGTGCCTCGAGCTGGTCGGCCGCGATCGTCGCGAACTCGTCGAGGACCTCCTCGACAGTCCACCCGATGTGTGGCGTGATGAGGGCGTTCGGCAGGGTCCGCAGGGGAGAGTCGGGGGCCAGCGGCTCGTCCGCGAACACGTCGAGCCCCGCAGCTGCGAGCGGTCCGGAGCGCAGCGCCTCGACGAGCGCAGGCTCGTCGACGATCGCCCCGCGCGAGGTGTTGACGAGGACCGAGCCCTCGCGCATCGACGCCAGCTCGGCCGCCCCGAGCAGCCCGCGCACCTCGTCGGAGAGGCGCAGATGGATGCTGACGACGTCGCAGGCGGGCAGGAGCTCGTCGAGCGGGACCCGCGGGATGTCGGGGTTGGGGCTCGTCGCGCCGGGGCGGGCCCAGCCGACGACGTCCATCCCGAAGGCCTCGGCGATCCGGGCGACGTTCGCTCCGTGCCGCCCGGTGCCGAGCAGCCCGAGGCGGCGCCCCGCCAGCGTGCGGCCGGTCAGCGCCGGCCACCCGCCCGCGCTCATCTCGCGCACCGCGGTGGGTAAGTGCCGCAGCGCGCCGATCATCAGGGCGAACGTCAGCTCGGGCACCGCCGCGCGGGGGCCGTGCGCGCGCCGGCCGTGGGTGACGACGATCCCGCGCTCGCGCGCGGCCTCGAGGTCGACGTGGTATGCGTGACCGCCGGACTGCAGGAGAACCTTGAGCGACGGGAGCCGGTCGAGCGCGGCGGCGTCGAACCGGGTGCGCTCGCGCACGGCCATGACGTACTCGACGTCCGCCAGGTCCGCGTCGGGGACCTCGGCGAGCGGGCGATCGAGCACGGTGACGTCGGCGCGGGTCCGCATGCGCGCGATGCCCTCGGAGCGGGCGAGGAGGCCCTCCCAGTCGTCGAGGACGACGACGCGCGGGCTCATGCGGTCGCTGCCGCGACCGGCGGGCCGACCTGGGCGGAGGGGTCGACGGCGGCGGTCGCGTCGGCGATCGGGGACAGCGAGATGCCGCCGCTCGACGACGAGAGTGTGTACCGGGTGACGATGGACGAGTACCTTGAGAACGTCGACGCGGACACGGAGATCTGGCTGTCGTTGTTCGACTACACGAGCTGACCTCGATCCAGGAGAGCAGGCGACCGCCCGGGCACGGCACCAGCCGTGCCCGGGCGGTTCGCGTCCCCGCGGAGTCAGGTCGGTACCCGACGTCGGCCAGACCCGTGCCGAGCACCACCGCGCGGTGAATGACAACGCTGTCGTTCTGCCCCTACCATGGCCATCGCGAGACCCCCGCCGGCCGATGCCGACGGGCCGACCAGGACGGACGAGGAGCGTGGCATGTCGGCAGCGGTACCCGAGGCCGGATCGGGCACGGGGCGCGCCGCGGCGGACGGCCTTACCGAGGTCGAGGCCGGCGTGCTCGACGTCGAGCGGCGCTGGTGGCGCTACTCCGGCGTCAAGGAGACGGCGATCCGGGAGCGGCTCGGCATGAGCGGGACCCGGTACTACCAGATCCTCAACCAGCTCCTCGACTCCGAGGCTGCGCTCGCCCAGGACCCCATGCTCGTCAAGCGGCTCCGCCGGCTCCGGTCCGAGCGGCACCGCGAGCGCAGCGTGCGCCGGCTGCAGCTGCCCTGAGAGACGGGTCCGTGTCCCCTGAGCGAGGGTCCGTGACTGCCCGCCGTCGCCGGGTAGCGTGACCCGCGTGAGCGCTCCTGACCAGTACCCCGAGGACGAGTTCGACCGGGCCGCGCGCGAGCGTGCGGCCCACGGCTCGCACCGCGAGCGCGCGCGTCGCGCCTCCATGCTCCCGCTCATCGCGGTCCTCGCCGCCCTCGTGGTGGTCGTGTGGGTGGCCGCGCTGCTCATCGGCGGGGGCGACGACGAGACCGCGACCGAGCCCGGCCCGGCCCCGAGCCAGGGACCGGTCGAGAGCCCCTCCGAGGAGGGCGGCGGCGAAGCACCGTCGGACGGCGGGGGAGAGGCCCCCTCCGAGGGTGGCGGCGAGTCTCCGTCCGAGGGCGGCGAGGACGCACCTGCGGGCGACGTCGACCTCGCGACCGACGTCCAGGTCCTCAACGGCGCCCGCGTGGCCGGTATCGCGGGCCGCACGGCCGAGACGCTCGGCGCGGCCGGCTTCACCAACGTGACGGCCGACAACATCGGCGACGGCCCGCCCGAGACGTCCACCGTCTTCTACGCGGACCCCGCGGACGAGGCCACGGCGCAGGAGGTCGCGGACGCCCTGGGCATCGAGGCCGTCGAGGAGGACGCCGAGCAGGCCGCGGCGGCGTCCGTCGTCGTCGTGCTCCGTCCCGACTTCCAGGAGTAACCGCCTCCCGGACCGGCCGCGCGCCGGGCCCGCGCCGGCCCCGACGTCCTCAATTCGCTGGCCGCCCCTGCGACCTTCGCGCAGGATGGGTGACCCGGTCCGCGGAGCCGGACCGTCGAGGAGCGAGAGGAGGCGTCATGTCTGACAGCGAGACTCAGCCGACCGCCGAGGACGTCAAGGCGAAGATGCGCGAGGCGCTCGAGCGGAAGAAGGCTCGGGGCACCGCGGCCCACGGTGACGGCGGCCACGGCGAGGGCAAGGCGCATGACGTCGCCGCGCCCGACCTCAAGCGCACGTTCCGACGCAAGTCGGGCTGAGCCGGGGCTGCGGCCGTCCACGGGCGGCCGCAGCTCACCTCAGTCGGCCGATCCCTGCCCCTCGGCGGTCGGGATCTCCGCCGGCAGCTGACCGGCCTCCTCGAGGGCGAGGACGGCGAGCACCACGTTCGCGGCGGACCACGCGAGCGGCGCGACCGCGGCGGGCGACCCGTCGGCGAGGACCTTCTCCGGGATCGCACCCGAGGCCGTGCGATGGGCCTCGACCCACGCGAGACGACGCACGGCGTCGTCGGGCCGATCGTTGACCGCCGCGACCCACGCGTACAGGCTCGTCTGCGGGGTCCACGAGATGCCGTCCCGCCGCCAGCTGCTGCCCGGCGCCAGCCCGCCCGCGGGCCGTGCCATCTCGCCCGCGGACACGAGCCACGCGGCCTCGGCCCCCGCCGGAGGTGCCTCGGTGAACGGCGGGAGCAGGAACGACGTCGAGGCGTCCCGGCCCGACACCCCGCGAACCGCCGCAGTCGGGTCCCACGAGGCGTACCGCGTCCAGCCGCGCACGCCGTACGACGCCTCGAGCGCCTGGCCGAGCGCGTCCGCACGCCCTCGCGCCCGGTCGGCGAGCTCGTCCTCTCCGAGCGCCTCGAGCAGGGCGGGCGCGGCCTGCAGCCCCGCCCACTGGGGCGCGACGGCGCCGAGCGGCAGCCGGTCCTCGGGGATCTCCCAGTAGTCCGACGTGGGCTCCGGGAGCGGGCTCGGTCCGTCGGTCGCGGCGAGCACCGCGGTGACCGAGTGCTCGATCATCGGTGCGAGCGCCTCGAGGACCGCAGCGCAGTCCGGGGGATCGCCGGTCCCGGCGTCGGCGTCGGCGCCGGCACCGTCGTCGGTCCCGGCCTCCTCGCCCCCGCCGGCCGCCTGCTCCTCGCAGGCCTCGACGGTGAGCCCGGCGGACCACAGGAGCCACCCGGGGCCGTCGCCCTGGGGCGGCCGGTCGTCCGGCGTCCCGGACAGGTCGGGCAGGTAGCGGGGCGCGAGCAGCCCGTCGTCGGCCTGGGCCTCCCCGACGGCGACGAGCGCGTCCGCCGCGTCCTCGACGTGCCCGGTCCGGGCGAGCGCGACGGCGACGAACGCGGTGTCGCGCGGCCACACGTACTGCCACCGCGGATGCCAGGCGGCCAGCACCACACGCTCGTCGGTGTCCGCGACCGGTCCGGACGTGCCGCGGCCGCCCTGGAGCGCGTGCAGGTCGAGCAGGGCGCCCGCGACCAGCTCCTCCCACTGCGTGCCGTCGCCGGGGACGATCCCGTCCGCGAGCCACCGCCGCTCGCGCGCCGCCTGGAGGCGGGCGGCCGGGAGGTCGGTGGCCCTCTCCGGCACCACCACGCGCGACCCGGGCAGGTACTCGGCGTCCCGCCCCGCGGGCAACGAGCGCACGAGGCCGTCCGCCCCGGTGCCGAGGCCGTCCTGGTAGAGCGCGATGTAGGCCGACGTGCCCCCGCGCTGACCCTGCACCACGTTCGCGCCCGTGACGAGCGCGAGCGAGACGAAGGCGAGCACCGCAGCGATCGCCACCCGGGTCCGGGTGCGGGTGCGGCGGCGTGCGGGGCGCGTGGCGTCGGAGCTGCGCCCGGTGCCGTGGTCCCGCCCGGTGCCTGTCTCCGCACCCTGCGGAGCGGTCGGTCGGTCGGCGGCCACCGGGGCACCCTACGTGCGCCGCTCGCGCGGCGGGGCCACGCCCCGGTCTCCTTGCACTCGACCATCGAGAGTGCCAGACTCGGAGTTAGCACTCTCGACCCGAGAGTGACAATCCACCGGCCCGGTGAGGCCGTCCGCCGACGCGGGACATGAGCGCGTCGCGCGGCGGTCGTCCGTCGCGGGCACCTCGGCCGGAACGCCACCACACCGTGGAGGAACACACCAGCATGGCCAAGAGCATCGCTTTCGACGAGGAGGCCCGGCGCGGGATGGAGCGTGGGCTCAACGTCCTCGCCGACACCGTCAAGGTCACCCTCGGCCCCAAGGGCCGCAACGTCGTCCTCGAGAAGAAGTGGGGCGCCCCCACGATCACGAACGACGGCGTCTCGATCGCCAAGGAGATCGAGCTCGAGGAGCCGTACGAGAAGATCGGCGCCGAGCTCGTCAAGGAGGTCGCCAAGAAGACGGACGACGTCGCGGGTGACGGCACCACCACCGCCACCGTGCTCGCCCAGGCGCTCGTGCGCGAGGGCCTGCGCAACGTCGCCGCCGGCGCCAACCCGATCGCGCTGCGCCGCGGCATCGAGAAGGCCGTCGAGGTCGTCGTCGAGCGCCTCTTCGCCGACGCCAAGGAGATCGAGACCAAGGAGCAGATCGCCGCGACCGCCGCGATCTCCGCCGGCGACCCGGCCATCGGCGAGCTCATCGCCGAGGCCCTGGACAAGGTCGGCAAGGAGGGTGTCGTCACCGTCGAGGAGTCGAACACCTTCGGCCTCGAGCTCGAGCTGACCGAGGGCATGCGCTTCGACAAGGGCTTCCTCTCGCCCTACTTCGTCACCGACGCGGACCGCCAGGAGGTCGTCCTCGAGGACGCCTACGTGCTGCTCGTCGAGTCGAAGGTCTCCAGCGTCAAGGACCTGCTCCCGCTGCTCGAGAAGGTCATCCAGTCGGGCAAGCCGCTGGCGATCATCGCCGAGGACGTCGAGGGCGAGGCGCTCACCACGCTCGTTCTCAACAAGATCCGTGGCACGTTCAAGTCCGCCGCCGTCAAGGCGCCCGGCTTCGGCGACCGCCGCAAGGCGATGCTGCAGGACATGGCCATCCTCACGGGCGGCCAGGTCATCTCCGAGACCGTCGGCCTCACGCTCGAGAGCGCGGACCTCGACGTCCTCGGTCGCGCCCGCAAGGTCGTCATGACCAAGGACGAGACCACGATCGTCGAGGGCGCCGGCGAGGCGGACCTCATCGAAGGTCGCGTCCAGCAGATCCGCGGCGAGATCGAGAACTCGGACTCGGACTACGACCGCGAGAAGCTCCAGGAGCGTCTCGCCAAGCTCGCCGGCGGTGTCGCCGTCATCAAGGCGGGCGCGGCCACCGAGGTCGAGCTCAAGGAGCGCAAGCACCGCATCGAGGACGCCGTCCGCAACGCGAAGGCTGCCGTCGAGGAGGGCATCGTCGCCGGTGGTGGCGTCGCGCTCATCCAGGCGGCCACCGCGCTCGAGTCGCTCGCGCTCGAGGGTGACGAGGCCACCGGTGCGAACATCGTCCGCACCGCGGTCGACGCCCCGCTCAAGCAGATCGCGGTCAACGCCGGCCTCGAGGGCGGCGTCGTGGCGGAGAAGGTGCGCGGCCTCCCCGCGGGCCACGGCCTCAACGCCGCGACCGGCGACTACGAGGACCTCCTCGCCGCCGGCGTCAACGACCCGGTGAAGGTCACGCGTTCGGCGCTGCAGAACGCCGCGTCCATCGCGGGCCTGTTCCTCACGACCGAGGCGATCGTCGCCGACAAGCCGGAGAAGGCCGCCCCGGCCGTCCCGGGCGGCGACGACATGGGTGGCATGGGCGGCTTCTGATCCGCTGAGCCCACCCGGGCAGCACGTCGACGGCGGGCCGTCTCCCCTCGCGGGAGGCGGCCCGCCGTCGTCCGTCCGGGGAGTGGCCGGGACCAGGCCGTCGGGGCCGGCCGGTCAGCGCCGCCTCGTCAGGAGCAGGCAGTCAGGAGGAGCCGGTCAGGCGTCGTCCGCCAGCGCGTGGGCGGGGAGGATCTGCGCGGTGGCCGAGCACAGGACGGTGATCGGTGTCGGGTCGGCGGTGATCCCGGGGAGCGGCTCGATGTCGAGCAGGACGAGCGGATGCTCGCCGGACCCGTCGTGGTTCGGGGCCGTGCCGAGGTCCGGCCCGCTGCCGGAGGTCGTCGCGCCGCCGTCGGCGGCCGTCCCGTGCTCGATGCACACGCCCCACGAGCTCGGCGTGCGCGATCCGTCGGCGAGCTCGAGGGGGAGCGGCGCGAACGCCCGGCCCACGTACGTCTCGCCGGGGGCGAGCACGATGCCGCGGGCGTTGAGCGGGACGACGGTCTGCGGCGCGGCCCGGCTCGTCAGCCAGGCCACCCCGCCCTCGACCTCGACCGCGGACGGGATCGCGGCCGGGTCGGAGGCAAGGTCCTCGGCGGTCGGGTTCGCGGTGCCGATGCCGCGGACGAGCAGCATGTCGGCCGCGCCGGTGTTCGTCACCTCGTAGACCGCCTCGAGCGACGGCTGCGCCGGGTCCGCTGCCGCGCCCGTCGTGTCGAGCTCGACCGTGAGGGAGAGCCCGTCCGCCGCGGTGGAGCGGGTGACGCCGTCGGCGTCGTCGGCGTCGGGGGTCTCGACGGGGACCTCCTCGCCGGCGGTCCCGGCGGGCCCGACCGGGGCGTCGTCGGCGCACGAGGCCAGGCCGAGGGCGAGCAGACCTGCCGCGACGGCGACGGCAGGACGGGGGCGCAGGCTCATCGGCCCAGCGTGGCAGAGATCGGCGGCGCACGGAGGCGGTCGGAGCGTTCGTATGATGCGACCGGGCCGCCGGTCGGCGGCCGCGACCGAGAGGATGTCCCGTGTCGATCGTCGTGGGCTACGTGCCGACGCCCGAGGGGCGCTCCGCCCTGCGTCGGGCCGCCGAGGAGGCCCGGGTCCGCGGTGCCAAGCTGCTCGTCGTCAGCTCCCAGCACGGCGGTCGCACGTGGGACCCCGCGGAGGCCGCCCGCTTCGAGGACGACCTCGACCGCGTGCGCGCCGACCTCGAGGCGGCGGGCGTCGAGCACGAGGTGCGCACGCTCGTGCGGGGGTACGACCCCTCCGACGACCTCGTCGAGGTGGCTCGCGCGGAGGACGCCCACATGATCGTCATCGGGCTGCGCCGGCGCTCCCAGGTCAGCAAGCTCATCCTCGGCTCGAACGCCCAGCAGATCCTCATGAAGGCCGACGTCCCGGTCCTGGCCGTCAAGGGCGCGCCGGAGCCGTGACGGGCCCGACCTCCGACCGCCGCGCGCCGGCGGACCGGCCGAGGTGCGCCGGGTGAGCGCACCGACCGGCCCGTCCCGCCGCCTCCCGCGCGGCGCGAGCGTGGCGTTCCTCGTCGTCGCCGTCCTCGTCATCGGGCTCAACCAGCGACCGGCGATCACGGCCATCCCGCCGATCCAGGACGTCATCGCGTCCGACCTCGGCATGGGCCCGGCGGTCACCGGCGCCCTGACGTCGGTGCCGCTCGTCTGCTTCTCCCTCGTCGGCCTCGTGGTGCCCGCGCTCGTGCGCCGGCTCGGGGTGGACCGGCTCATGCTCGTCGGGCTGATCCTGCTCGGGGTCGCGGTGGCGGCCCGGCCCTGGGGCGGCGCGGTCGTGCTGTTCGCCGGGACGATCCTCGTGGGCGCCGCGATCACGATCGCCAACGTCCTCCAGCCGGTCGTCATCCGTCGGGACGTTCCCACGCGCGTCGGAACGCTCATGCCTGTCTCGACCGCCGCCCTGTCCACCGGGGCCGCCCTCGCCTCGCTCGTGGCCGTCGACCTCGAGCAGTGGCTCGGCTGGCGCGCCACGCTCGCGCTGCTCGCGGCCCCGATCGCAGTGGCCGTCCTCCTGTGGGCCGTCCGGGTGCGGGCCACCTCGGGGGAGGACGCCGACCCGGCCGGCACGACGACGACAACCGGATCGACGCCGGAACCCGAGGCGACGAAGACAACCGGATCGACGCCGGACCCCGAAGCCCTCGTGCGGCCGAGCGTGGAGACGTACCCGGAGCGACGGTCCGCGTGGGCCGAGGGGTCGAGCTGGTGGCTCGCGGCCTTCTTCGGGCTCCAGTCCACCCTGTTCTTCTCCGCGGCGGCCTGGCTGCCCTCGATCCTCGCCGATCGCGCGGAGGCGAGCCGCTCCGACGGCGGGATCGCGCTCACCGTCTACTTCCTCCTCGGCGTCGTCGGGGCGCTCGCCACCCCCGTCGTCGTGCGGCTGCTGGGGAGCTACCGCCGGGCGTCCCCCGTGCCCGGCGCGGGGTGGGCGATCGGGATGGTCGGACTGCTCGTCGCCCCGGACGCGTGGCTCGTGTGGGTGATCGTCGCCGGCGCGGGGCAGGGGATGGGCATCAGCCTCGGCCTCACCCTCGTGGCGGTGCGGCCGGTCGACGTGGTCCACGGCCGGAGCGTGTCCTCGATGGCGCAGTCGGTCGGTTACGCGATCGCCGCATTCGGCCCGGTGGTGCTCGGTCGGGTCTACGGGCTCACCGGCGACTGGGTGGCCGGCTGCCTGCTCATGCTCGGGCTGTCGATCGCCCTCGTCGTCACGGGCTTCCCCGCGTCCTCGCCCCGGCCGCTCGGCCTCCCGCGAGGGGCCTGACCGCCCGAGCGGGAACGTCCCGGTCCGCACCGGGTGCGTGGCGTGCGCGGGCGCGCGCACCGGCCGGTCTGACGTACGTCGCGGGTCGGATCCGCGGCTCCCGACCCAGCCGATCGGATCCGCGGCCCCCGACCTAGCCGGCCGGATCCGTGCTGCTCGTCCCGAGCTCGGCGATCTCGGCGGCGACGTTGACCCGGGCCCGCTCCTCCCAGCGGGCACGACCCTCGGGGGTCGAGAAGATCGGACCACCCTCGGCGAGCGCCCGCAGGACCGCGGCGCGGCCGGACGCGAAGTCCTCGTCCGGCACGTGGGCGTACTCGGCCCGGACGTCCGCGGCGTACTCGGCGTAGCGGCCCGCGGGCGCGGCGAGGATCGCCAGGTCGGCGTCGCCGAGCAGCGCGGCGTCGCGGTCGCCTCCCGCGTGCTCCGCCGTGGTCAGCACGAGCCGCGCGACCTCGTCCGCGAGCCCGGGGGAGCCGGCCGGGCCGATCGCCGGGTCGGCGAGCGCGGCGGAGGCGAGCTCGGCCGACGCCCGCTCGTCGTCCGGCGTGCGACCCCCGTGGACGGCGTCGTGGAACCAGGCCGCCAGCTCGACGGCGGGGGAGACCTCCGCGCCGTCGGCCGCCAGCTGGTCGAGGTCGAGCAGGATCCCGTCGAGGTGCCGCACGTCGTGGTACCGACGGTGCGGCTCCTGCCACCGCTCGAGAAGGTCGTCACCGAGCCCGACCCAGGCGTCGGTCGCGCCGACCCCGGCGATGCGCTCGCCGAGGCCGGCCCAGCGTGCGCGCAGGTCGGCGACGAGCCGCCGGCGCCGCTCCTCGGTGCGCCGGACGAGCGCGACCCGGAGCCCCGAGCCGGACAGGCGCCGGAGCAGGGTGCGGCGGTCCACCCGCTCGGCTCCCGCAGCGACCAGGGCGTCGAGCGCGCCGGCCGGCACGTCGTAGTGGTCGAGGTCGAACGACCTCGGCGGGAGGCGCTGGTCCCGCGCGAACGCGTGGAGCTCCTCGAGCGAGACGTCCGAGACGAGGTGCGACCACGTGGTGCCGTGGGCGGGCCACAGCGGGTCGTCCACCAGGAGGGCCATGCCCCGATGCTAGGGGGCCGTGCGGCCGGCGGGTCCGAGCCGGCCGCGCCGCCCGGCTCACACCGCGAACATGCCGTGCGCCGCAGTCTCCGCCTCGTCGTACCCGCGCGCGGCCGAGTCCAGCGCGAGCGAGATCTGGTCGAGGTTCGCCTCGACCTGCGACTGCACCGTGCGCCACTGGTCCGAGCAGGTGCCGAACGCGACCGACGCGCCACCCGTCCACGTGCTCTGCAGCGCCACGAGGTGCGCCATCATCGCGGCGACCTCGCCGCGCACCGAGCTCGCCGTGGTGCGCACCTGCGCCGCCGCAGTCGCGACCTCGCCGCTGTCGACCTGGAACCGTGCCATGACCTCCCCCGTCCCGGCCCCGCCCGGTGCGGGGCCAACGGGGGTGACGCTACGAACGCGCCGGACGTGGCGCCGCGCGCCGACGCCCCACCGGTGGACAGGGTGGTCGTGGGACGAGCTGTGGAGACGGCGTGCCGACAGATCCGTTTCGGCGTGCGCCGGACCCGCGAGTCTCGGACCGCGAGGTTCGGGCCCGCACGGCTCGGCACGGCCGGGCGCGGCTCCGTCCCGGCGCGCGGACGGTCAGCGACGCCGACGGCGGGGTGCGTCGTCGGGCCCGCGCTCCATGCCCGAGCGCGTGGTGAGGTCGTCGGGCGTCGGGGCGGACTCCTGAAGGTCCGTCGGGACGCGTCGCTCGCCCGGGCGGGCGGGCTCGGTCGGTTCGTCGCGTTCGGGCTCGGTCGGACGGACTGGCGGGGACGGCCTCGGCGGCGGGGGGAGCGGGGCACCTCCGGCTCGTGGGCGGGCGAGCAGCTCGTCCGGCCCCATCTCGAGGGTCGAGGTGAGCGGGCCGGGCCGGTCCGCGGGACGGCCGGGGCCTGGGCCTGGGCCAGGTCCGGGGCCGGGGGTGGTGCCGGGCAGCCGGTCGGCGATCGGGACCCGCGCGGGCTCCGGCTCGGCCGCGTCGGCGGGCTGCACCGGTGCGGGGCGGAACGTCCCGGGACGGTCGGCCTCGGGCCGGCGACCAGGCTGGTCCGGGTGCAGATCGTGGTCCGGGTGCACGCGCATCGGGTGCTCGGCCGCCGGACGGCCGCCGGCCTCATCCGCTGCGACGCCCGCCTCGGCCGCCGCGACGTCACCCTCCGGCCCGGATGCGCCGAGACCGTCGAGCTCCGAGCGGAGGATCTCGTGCTCCGACGTGAGGTTCTCGCGGGCCGCGTCCTCCCAGTCGGCCGCCATCGGGCTGGCGTAGATCCGCCGGCGCCCGAGCAGCGCCTCGACGATCGCCAGGCGGGCCTGGACGTAGTGGCGCACGGGGATGTGCGCGTACTCGGCGCGCACGGTCTCCCGGTAGGCGCGGTACTCCTGGGGACGCTTCGCCAGCACCGCCAGGTGTGCGTCGGCGAGCGCGAGCTGGTCGATGTCCCCGCGGTCGCCCTCGTGACCGCGCAGGTGGACGACGAGCTCCGCGACCCGGTCCGCGACGTCGTCGGCCACGCCGAGCCGGCCGAGCTCCGCGCGCGCCACGTCCGCGGACGCCACCTCGTCCTCGCCGGCGGCGCGGCGGTAGGCGTGCTCCTCGGCCACCGAGAACACGACCCCGTGGTACCAGGCGGCGAGCCGTACGACGTCGGGGTGATGGGTCTCCTGCGCGAGCTCGTCGACCTTCATCAGCACGAAGGTGAGGTGCTTGACCCCGTGGTGGTGGCGGCCGGGTGCCGACCACCGGGCGAGCAGGTCCCGGGCGTGCTCCTCGAGCTCGACGGCGGGTGCGGTCGCGCCGACGGCCGCGGCGCTGCGGGCGAAGGCGGCGGGGAGCCACTGGGGAGCGTCGGTGACGCCCATGTCGTGCGCCTTCCTCCGGTCGGGGCCTCGTGCGCGGGCCGTGCGGTCCGCGCCGACGATCGTAGTCGCGCACCCCGGGACCCGCGCACGGGCCGGTCTCCCCGTCGGCCGCGCGAGGACGGGCGAGGCGCAGTCCGCCGCGACTCCGGCGGACCGCGCGTGACCTTCGCGACCGGCGGGGACCTCGCGGGCCCGCCCGGGGCCAGTAGAGTGCCTGCGTGACTCAACCGTTGGACGGGGCGCACGTCCTCATCACCGGGGCCACCGGTTTCGTCGGCCAGGCCGTGCTCGAGCGACTGCTCTCGGCGTACCCCACCACGCGCGTGACGCTGCTCGTCCGCCCCCGTGGGGAGATCAGCGGCGCCGACCGGATCCGCCGCCTCACCCGCAAGCCCGTCTTCGCCTCCTGGCGCGAGAGCGTCGGCGACGACGGCGTCGAGCGCGCCCTGGCGGAGCGCGTCTCCGTCCTCGAGGGCGACCTGGGGAACGTGCCCGAGCTGCCGCGCGACCTCGACGTGGTGGTCCACTCCGCCTCCACCGTCTCCTTCGACCTGCCCATCGACGAGGCGTTCGCGTCCAACGTCGGTGGCCCCGTCGCGCTCTACGACGCGATCGCCGCGACTGGGGCCGATCCCCACGTCGTGCACGTCTCCACGTCCTACGTCGCCGGCCTGCGCAAGGGTGTCTCCGAGGAGACGTCCCTCGAGCACGAGGTCGACTGGGAGACCGAGCTCGAGGCCTCGCGGGTCGCGCGTACGCGCGCCGACCATGCCTCCCGTGACGCCGAGCGGCTCGGCGGGCTCCTCGACAGGGCGACCAAGGAGCACGGACGGGCCGGCGCGCAGGCGGTCTCCGCCGCCGCCGAGGAGGCCCGCGAGGCCGCCGTCCGCGACGAGCTCGTGGCCGCCGGGCGCAACCGGGCCCGCACCCTGGGCTGGCCGGACGTCTACACGTTCACCAAGGCGCTCGGCGAGCGGGTGGCAGAGGGCCGCTGGGGTGCCGGGCACCGGCTCTCCGTGGTCCGCCCCACCATCATCGAGTCCGCCCTCCGCCACCCCTACCCGGGCTGGATCGACGGCTTCAAGGTGGCCGACCCCCTCATCGCCGCCTACGGCCGCGGCCTGCTGCCGGAGTTCCCGGCGCTCGCCGACACGGTCCTCGACGTCATCCCGGTCGACTTCGTGGTCGGTGCGATCCTCGCGGCCGCCGCCGCGCCGCCCGAGCGTGGCGAACCCGCGTACTACCAGGTGGGGTCGGGGCTGACGAACCCGCTGCGGTTCGGCCGGCTCTACTCCCTCGTGCGCGAGTACTTCCAGGAGCACCCGCTCTCCGACGCCGAGGGGTCCGAGGTCACGGTCCCCTCGTGGTCGTTCCCCCACGGTCGCGCGGTGGAGCGGGGGCTCGCCCGGCGCGAGCGCCTCGTCGAGCTCGCCGACAGGGCGGTCTCCGCGCTGCCGGGGTCGAACCGGTCGCGCGCCTGGTCGTCGACCATCTACAAGGCCGGCCGCGACCTGCGCACCCTGCGCAAGTTCACCGAGCTCTACCAGCCCTACACGCAGACCGAGGTCATCTTCGACGACCGCCGCACGCGGGAGCTCCACCACTCGCTCCCCGAGGAGCGTCGGGCCGAGTTCGGGTTCGACGTCACCGACATCGACTGGCGGGTCTACCTGCAGGACGTCCACATCCCCAACGTGCCCGGGCTCATGCGCGATCGCCGGTCGGCCTCCCAGGGCGTGCGGCCGCCCGCCGGGGCGGACCTCGCACGGCGCGAGGACGTCGTCGCCGTCTTCGACCTCCAGCGCACGATCGCCCGCTCGACGCCGGTCGAGCACCTCCTGTGGGCCGAGCTCACCGCGAAGTCGCCCGGCTCCTGGCCGAGGTCGGTCCTCGAGGTCGTCTCCAAGGCCCCCGGCTTCCTCACGGCTGACCGGCACGACCGCGGCGAGTTCATCCGCAGCGTCATGCGCCGCTACGCCGGCGTGCCGGACGAGCGGATGCGCCGGCTCGTGCAGGAGCGACTCGCACCGTCGTTGCGCGCGAACCTGCACTCCGAGGCGCTCGCCCGCATCGCGGAGCACCGCGCAGCGGGTCACCGCACCGTGCTCGTCACCGGTGAGATCGACGTCTTCGTCGAGCCGCTCCACGACCTGTTCGACCACATCGAGGCCGGTCGGATGGAGGTCGGCGACGACGGGCGGTGGACCGGTCACCTCGAGGTCTCCCCGCTCGTCGGCGAGGCCCGCGCAGCCTGGCTCGTGCGCGCCGCCCGTGAGAACGGCTGGGACCTCTCCGGCTCGTTCGCCTACGGCGACGCGTACGCCGACCGGCCGTGGCTCGAGGTCGTGGGGAACCCGACCGCCGTCAACCCGGACTCCGCCCTGTACGCGTTCGCCCGCGCCCGGCGCTGGCCGGTCGTCAGCTGGACCGGCACCGCCGAGTCGCGGCTCGCCCCCGTGTGGCGCGCCGTGCGGGGAACACGCTCGTGACCGCCCGGCTGCACGGCCGTGCGCTCGTCACCGGCGGGACGTCGGGCATCGGGCTCGGGTTCGCGCGCAGGCTCGCGCTGGCGGGGCTCGACGTCGTGCTCGTCGCCCGGGACCCGGGCCGGCTCGAGTCGACGGCGGCGGAGCTGACGGCCCTCGGCGTCGAGGTCGAGACGATCGTCGCCGACCTCGCCACCCGGGAGGGGACCGACGTCGTCGGTGAGCGCCTCACCGACGAGGAGCGTCCGGTCGAGGTGTACGTGGCCAACGCCGGGCACGGCCTCTACGAGCCGCTCGCGACCGAGGACACGGCGCCGCACCACGCCGCCATCGACCTCATGATCCGCGCGGTCCTCGACACGGGCGCGGCCGCCGCGCGGGCGATGACCGCCCGTGGGCACGGTGTCATCATCCCCATCGGCTCGATCTCCGGCACGATCGCCACCGGACACTACTCGGCGATCAAGGCCTGGACGAACAGCTGGGCGGAGTCGCTCGCCACCGAGCTCGAGGGCACCGGCGTCACGGTCACCTGCGTCATGCCCGGCTGGGTGCGCACGGAGTTCCACCAGCGGGCCGGCATGTCGACGGGGAAGATCCCGGACGCCCTGTGGCTCGACCCCGACCAGGTCGTGGTCGAGGCGCTCGATGCGGCCGAGCGGGGCGACTACCGGGTCGTCCCGTCGTGGCGCTACAAGATCATCGCCTTCGCGGCCGAGAAGGGGCCCAAGGCCGCGGTGCGGGCGGTGTCCCGCGTGATCCAGGGAGGCAGACGATGACCGCAGCACCCGTGCAGCGGGCCGGGACGGGCGAGGACGCCGTCCCCGCGCCCTCCACGAGGCACGCCCACCAGGCCGCGCTGGCCGCCCGCAAGGCGGCGGGCCGACTGGTCGACGCGGCGGGCGACAGCCTCCTGCAGTACACCTCCGGCCTGTGGCGGGTCGGCCGCGTGGCCGCCCAGAAGGGTCCGCTCAACGCGCTGGTCCGCACCGTCACGCGCATCGACGTCGTCGGGCGCGAGAACCTCAAGGGCGTGCGCGGCCCGTTCGTCGTGGCCCCCAACCACAGCTCGCACCTCGACGCCGCCGTGATCCACGCGATCATGCCGTGGCAGCACGCCGGCCGGGTCGCCACCGCCGCCGCGGGCGACACGTTCTACACCAAGCGCGTGACGAGGGCGCTCACCGCCCTGTTCTTCAACACCTACCCCGTCGACCGGTCCGGCAACCGCCGCAAGGCGGGCCTGTCCGCGCGGCTGGTCGACGCGGGCGTGCCGCTGCTCATCTTCCCCGAGGGCACGCGCTCGCGCACCGGCGAGATGGCCCGGTTCAAACCCGGTGTCGCCGCCCTGTGCGTCACGCGCCGCATCCC
Source organism: Georgenia sp. G2120 (assembly GCF_055326485.1). NCBI lineage: Bacteria > Bacillati > Actinomycetota > Actinomycetes > Allobogoriellales > Allobogoriellaceae > Georgenia > Georgenia sp. G2120. The sequence continues at coordinate 201,048 of NZ_JBUZNL010000001.1, forward strand.
CTGCATCCCGGTCGCCCTCATCGGGTTCCACGAGGCGATGCCGGTGGGCCAGTCGTTCGTCTCCCGCGGCCGCCCGCACCTCAAGGTCGTGATCGGCCGCCCGCTGCGTCCCCGGCGCGGCGAGCGGATCCGGGAGTTCAACGAACGCATCCAGGCCCAGGTGGCGGCGATGTACCGGGCGCGGACGCCCGACGTCGTCGTCGCCCGACCGGGCACCGGGAGCAGCGGCCGCACCGGCGGCCAGGAGGAGGCATCGTGACCGAGGTCCAGCACCAGAAGTGGTGGGGGTGGGGCGTCGAGGGAGTGACGTTCACCCACGACAACAAGCCCAACTTCGCCCCCTTCGTGCTGGACAAGGTCGGACTCGACCTCTCCCTGGGCGGCACCCCGCCGCCCGCGTTCGAGGACCTCGACGTCCCCGCCCCGCGGCTGCCGGACACGCTCGCCGCCGGCCTGAGCGGTGCCGTCGGCGACGCGCACGTGACGGTCGAGGACATGGACCGGGTCGTGCACACCTACGGCAAGGGCATCTCGGACCTCGTCCGGGTCCGGGCCGGCGACCTCCCGCGCGTGCCCGACGTCGTCGTCTACCCCGGCAGCGAGGACGAGGTGCGCGCCGTCGTCGACCTCGCCGACGCCGCGGACGCGGTGATCATCCCCTTCGGCGGCGGCTCCAACATCTCCGGCTCGCTCACCCCGCAGCCGGCCGAGACCCGCCCGATCATCTCCCTCGACATGGGGCGGATGAACAAGGTCCTCGAGATCGACGAGGACTCCGGGCTCGCCCGCGTGCAGGCCGGCGTGCTCGGCCCCGACCTGGAGGAGCAGCTGGGCGCGCTCGGCTGGACCTCCGGCCACCAGCCCGACTCCTTCCGGCACTCCACCCTGGGCGGCTGGGTGGCCACCCGCAGCTCCGGCATGCAGTCCGACCGCTACGGCGACATCGCCGACATCACCCGCGGCCTGCGCTCGGTGCTGCCCGGCAAGGTCGTCACGCTGCGCCCGCTGCCGTCGACCTCGACCGGCCCGTCGGTGCGCGAGATGATCATCGGCTCCGAGGGCCGCCTCGGCGTCATCACCGAGGTGTGGATCCACGTCCACCGCCTGCCCGAGAAGCGCCTCGTGGTGGCCTACCTCTACCAGAACTGGGCCTCCGCGCTCGAGGCGATGCACGACATCTCCACCTCGGACGTGCACCCCTCGATCACCCGCGTCTCCGACCCTGCCGAGACCCAGTTCTCGCTGTCCACCCAGAAGAAGCAGACCGGCATCAAGGGCAAGATCTCGACCGGCATCTTCGACCTGCTGGCCAGGCGCGGCTGGGACCTCGACGAGGTCTGCCTCAGCTACGTGGGCTACGAGGGGTCGCCCAAGCACGTGGCCTACCAGCGCAAGGCGGTCGGGAAGATCGTCGGCGCACACGGCGGCATCCCGCTCGGGACCGGCCCCGGCGCGCTGTACGACCAGAAGAAGTTCGACACGCCCTACATCCGCGACTTCCTCCTCGACATGGGGGCGCTGGCCGACGTCTCGGAGACCGCGGCCCCGTGGTCGCGGCTGCGCGGCATCTACCAGGGCGTGGTCGCCGCCGCCGAGGACACCTACGACCGGCTCGGCGTGCGCGGCTACATCATGTGCCACCTCTCGCACAGCTACCACTCGGGCGCCTGCCTCTACTTCACCTTCGCGTTCCCGGCGGACGAGTCCGAGGGCGCCGAGGCACCGCTCGACCAGTACTGGCACCTCAAGTCCGCGATCCAGCAGGCCTTCATCGACGGCGGCGGCACCCTGTCCCACCACCATGGCGTGGGCACCGACCACGCTCCGTGGATGGAGCAGGACGTCTCCGAGGCCGGCATCGACCTCATGGTCGGGCTGCTGCGCTCCGCCGACCCGCACCGCCGGCTCAACCCCGGCACGCTGCTGCCCGAGCACCGCGAGTGGTGACGGGAACCGCGACGCGCTGACCCGAGCGGTCAGGGCGTCCCTCGAGGCACCTGCCCGCATGGCGCCGTCGGGCGGTGGACGGCGGGTCCGTCGGACCTCGACGACCGTCAGACCGGGCGGGGTGCCTGCTCCTCGCCGGTGAGCATCCCGCCCGCCGTCGGTCCGGCCACCGGAAGCACGAGCTCGACGGTGGTGCCACCGCCCGGGGTCGCGAGGACGCGTGCCCGGCCGTCGTGCGCGCGGGCCACGGACGCGACGATCGCCAGGCCCAGGCCGGAGCCACCGCCCGCGGAGCGGGCCCGTGAGCGGTCGAGCCGGTAGAAACGGGCGAACACCCGGTTCGCCTCTTCCGCCGGGATGCCCGGACCGTGGTCCTGCACGCGCAGCACCACCTCGTCCTGGGCAGGGGGCTCGGCGGGCAGCGGCGCCGTCGCGGGCGGCGTCGGACCGCGGCCCGCGAGCAGCCCGAGCAGTCGCCGGTCCGGCGGACGTCGCGCCGCGGGGACCTGCGACCCGCGTCCGGGCGCCCGGCGTGGCACGGTGCGCTCCGGCTCCACGTCCTCGGACGGCGGGGCACCGGCGGCACGGCTGGGGTGCTCGCCGTCGTGCCCGGTCCCCGGGTCCGGTGATCCGGGTACGGGACCGAGCTGCCCCGTCGCCGCCCACGCGCCGGGGGACGCCGCCGCGGGGTCGGGCTCGGTCGACGCCGTCGACGACGCCGTGGCCCCCGACGACGCCGGACGAGCCGCCGGGTGCCCCTGAGCGGCCCCGGCCGCCGCCCCGGACGAGGCCGAGGGGACTGACACCTGCGGTGCCGCCGAGCGCAGGCCGACGAGGATCTCGACGTCGGTGCCCGCGGGCGTGTGCCGGACCGCGTTGCCGACGAGGTTGGCGAAGACCTGCCGCAGCTGGTCGGCGTCCGCGCGGACGACCGTGGGCCCCGCGGTACCCGGGAGCGGCAGGAGCGTCGCCCGCCGGGTCGGGTCGAGCGCCCGCAGGTCGCGCACGGCGTCGGTCCCGAGGTCGGTGACGTCGACGTCGGACAGGGTGAGCCGGCGGTCCTCGTCGATGCGGGCGAGCGTGAGGAGGTCCTCGACGAGCGTGCCCATGCGTCGGGCCTCGGCCTCGATCCGGCCCATCGCGGCGGGCACCTCCGACTCGGGGACGCCGCCCATGCGGTGCAGCTCGGCGTAGCCGCGCACGGTGGCCAGCGGGGTGCGCAGCTCGTGGGAGGCGTCGGCGACGAACCGGCGCATGCGGCGCTCGGAGGCCGACCGCGCGGAGAACGCCCGCTCGATCTGGGCGAGCATCGAGTTCAGCGACTCCGACAGGCTGCCGATCTCGGTCCCGGGCACGCCGGGTGCGACGCGGCGCGTGAGGTCGCCGGCCGCGATGGCGCCCGCGGTGCGTTCGATCGCCCGCAGGTCGCGCAGCTCGTGGCGGATGAGCAGGTACCCGCCCGTCGCGCCGAGCACCACCAGCGAGACCGAGATGAGGACGACGTACTTGCTGGTCTGCCGGACCGTGGCGGCCACGTCGTCCATCGGGGTGGAGATCGTGAGGACGCCGACCTGGTCGCCGGCGCTGCTGACCAGTGGCAGGGCGAGCGCGCGCCAGGTGACGTCGTCGTGCGTGCCGCGCAACGTGGTCGGCCGGTCGGCGGCCTGGTCCGGGAGGACGGGCAGGCCCACCGCGGACGACGTGCGGGGGTGCGCGATCGTCTGCGTCTCCTCGCCGTCGAGGGAGATGCTGACGACGTAGCGGGTGGGCACCACCTGGTCGCCGCCGGCGCGCAGCTCCTCGAGGTCCTGCTGGGCGATCGTGTCGACCGTGTCGTGGAGGTTCTCGTCGAGCTGGTCGACCAGCTGGCTGCGCAGCACCGCGACCACGGTGGCGCCCGCCAGCCCGAGGCCGAGGCCGAGCAGGAGGACCGTCGTGACGACGAGGCGCGCCGACAGCGACCAGCCCTCCGTCGGCGCGTGCCCCGCCCGACGCCGTCCGAGCGCGTGCATCAGCTGGTCGGCCGGCGCAGGACGTAGCCGAAGTTGCGTCGGGTGTGGATGAGCGGGACCAGAGCCTCGGCCTGCTCGCCCTCGAGGCCGAGGAAGTCCGCGGAGTCGACCTTGCGGCGCAGGTAGGAGATGTAGGACTCCACGATCGTCGCCTCGCCGTGCCAGTCGTACTCCCACACGTGGTCGAGGATCTGCGACTTGGACACGACCCGCTCGGCGTTGACGAGCAGGTAGCGCAGGAGCTTGAACTCGGTCGGCGCGAGGTTGACGAGGACCCCGGCACGCCGCACCTCGTAGGCATCCTGGTCGATCTCGAGGTCCGCGTACCGCAGCACCGGGTCCTGCTCGGGGCCCGTGATGCCGACCCGGCGCAGGACCGTGCGGATGCGCGCGACGACCTCCTCGAGGCTGAACGGCTTGGTGATGTAGTCGTCCCCGCCCACGGTCAGCCCGTGGACCTTGTCCGAGAGGTCGTCGCGCGCGGTGAGGAAGAGGACGGGCAGCGACTCGTCGTGCGAACGCAGCCGCCGCAGGACCGTGAAGCCGTCCATGTCCGGCAGCATGACGTCGAGCACCACGAGGTCCGGCCGGTTGTCGGCGGCCTTGCGCAGCGCCTCGTTGCCGTCGGCGGCCGGGGTCACCTCGAAGCCCGCGAAGCGCAGGGACGCGGTGAGGAGCTCGCGGATGTTGGGCTCGTCGTCGACGACGAGGAGGTGGGCCTCGGTCGGCGCGGGACCGGAGCCGGCAGCGGTGGGCATAGGACCCATGATCCACCCCGATCCTGGACGATTCCTGGGAGCGCGCCGGACGTCGCCGTCGGGCGGGTTACAGGAACTGGCTGGCGTCGAACGAGGCGAGCGGGATGACCCGGACGCGGGGGAGTGCGGTGGTGAAGGCGCGCACGTCGTCCTCGAGGTCGAAGATCTCCAGGCCGCGCGAGGTCAGGGCGGTGAGCTCGTGGTTGAGGAACTCGCGGAAGGCGAGGATGCCGACCCGGTGGCCGGCGTCGAGGAGGTCCTCCATCTGGGGGAGGAAGTCGCCGTCGTGGGAGACGAGGAGGACGTTGCCGTGGCCCTGCTCGAGGATCGCCTCGAGCATGCGCTGCACGCCGATGTCGACGACCTTCTCCGTGGTCGACCCGGCCAGCGGGATCGGCCGGTAGTCCATCGCGAGCAGCGCCTGGATGAACGACGTCGGCAGGTTGCCCGAGGTGGCGTTGAGGAAGAACAGGCCGCGCGCCTCGCCGCCCCATGCGTCGCCCGCGTGCGTGAGGACCCGGTCCCAGCGCGGCCGCTCCTCGGGGTTCGGGCGGTGGCCGAGGATGCTCACCCCCAGCGTGGCGTCGATGTTCTCGCCGTCGATGACGAGGTACGTGGTGGGGGCGTCGCTCATGAGGACAGGTTAGGCGTGGTGGGGGCGTGCGCGTGCCCGGGGTGGGTGCCGCGTGGGGCGGACCAGTGGGGGGACGGTGCGGGCGGGCGGTCGGCCACCGGCCATCGTGTGGCGAGATCAGGGGAGGCGGGCGAGAGACGGGGATTTTTCCCCGGGTCTCGGCCCACTTCCCCCGATCTCGTGACCCGGAGCCGCTGAGCACCCCTGATCTCGGCGAGCCTCCCCTGATCTCGGCAGCCGCGTGGCGGGCGGCCGGTCAGGAGCGCCCGGTCAGCGCACCGGTGCGGGCTGCTCGCGGTCCGTGGACCGACCGTCGCCGTCCGTGGCGGACCCGGCGTCGGCTCCCCGGTCGGCGCCGGCCCCCACAGCCACCTCGTCCTCGTCGCGGAAGAGGTCCTCGGCGTCGGCGGAGTCGTACTGCTCGCGATCGAGGATGCCCTCGCGGTGCGCCACGACGACCGGCACGAGCGCCTGACCGGCCACGTTGACCGCGGTGCGCCCCATGTCGAGGATCGGGTCGACGGCGAGGAGCAGGCCCACGCCCTCGAGCGGCAGGCCGAGCGTGGACAGCGTGAGGGTGAGCATGACGGTCGCGCCCGTCATGCCGGCGGTCGCGGCCGAGCCGACCACGGAGACGAAGGCGATGAGCAGGTAGTCCGTCAGGCCGAGCGAGAGCCCGAAGAACTGGGCCACGAAGATCGCGGAGATCGCCGGGTAGATCGCGGCGCAGCCGTCCATCTTGGTGGTCGCGCCGAGCGGCACGGCGAACGACGAGTAGCCGCGCGGCACGCCGAGATTCCGCTCGGTCACGCGCTGCGTGAGGGGCAGGGTGCCGATCGACGAGCGCGAGACGAACGCCAGCTGGATCGCCGGCCAGGCGCCGCGGAAGTAGCGCAGGACGGACAGGCCGTGCGCGCGCAGGATGACGGGGTAGACGACGAGCAGCACGAGCAGCAGGCCGACGTAGATCGCGAGCGTGAACGTGCCCAGGCTCCCGATCGAGGTCCAGCCGTAGGTCGCGATGGCGTTGCCGATGAGTCCGACCGTCCCGATCGGGGCGAGGCGGATGACCCACCACAGGACCTTCTGCACGATCGCGAGCAGCGAGGCGGACACCGAGAGGAACGGCTCGGCCTTCTGCCCCACCTTGAGCGCGGCGATCCCGATGACGAGGGAGACGACGATGATCTGCAGGACGTTGAAGCCCGGCGACGCGCCGACGCCGGTCACGGCCCCGTCCGCCGCCGTCTCGAGCCCGGCGTTGACCTCGAGCCCGAGGAAGTTCGCCGGGACGATGCCGGTGAGGAAGTCGAGCCAGCCGCCCTGACGCCCGGGGGCGGAGGCATCCTGGGCGTCGACGCCGGCGTTGCTGCCCGGCTGGAGCGCGAGGCCCAGGCCGATGCCGATGAGCACCGAGACGAGGGCGGTGATCGCGAACCAGATGAGCGTCTGAGCGGCGAGTCGGGCGCCGTTGGCGATGCCCCGCAGGTTGGCGATCGAGGTGACGATGGCGAGGAACACGAGCGGCGGGACGATCGCGCGCAGGAGTCCGACGAAGGTCGAGCCGATCGTGTCGAGCGTGGTCGTCAGGGCGTTGGGCTCGTCCTCGGGACCGGTCCCGAGCTCGAGGGCGAGCCAGCCGAGGAGGATGCCGGCGACGAGGCCGATGACGATCTGCGCGCTGAAGGACGGCAGCCGGAGGCGGCGCGCGGGCGCGGTGGTGGAGCGGGTGGACACAGGGGTGCCTTTCGTGGGGAGGGGGCGCGACGGCGCGCCTGCGCACGCCCGTGCGGGCGACGCGATGGGAGAGGTGCCGGTGGACCCGGGACCTCGGGCCGGCCGGGGTGGGCCCAGGCCTGGCGGTCAGCGCCGACGTACCGCGCGGGAGGGGGAGCGGCGGGTCAACGGACCGGCCGCGCGGGCACGGGCCGACACGAGCACGTCGAGCGCCGACCGAGGTCGACGTCGAGCCGCGCCGTGAGGTGCCAGAGGTTGCCCACCGATGCTCCCGGGTCGGGTCCGCGATGCGGACCAGGTAGTTGACGATTCACATACAAGCACACCCGACGGCGGACGGGAACCACCCGCACGGACCGTCCGCATCGTGGACAGGGCTCTGCCCGACGACGAACCCGGGGCGTCCGGTGCGGGACCGTGGTGTGCCAGGCGGCCGCGAGGAGCCGCCGGGGCGCCGGGCGATGAGGCGAGCGCCTCAGTTCTCGTCGTCGGCAGGGGTGGCCGTGCCACCGGCTGATCCGCCGCTGCTGCCGCCCGCTCCGCCGAGGTAGTACGGCGACAGCGCCGAGGTGCGCTCCGCCAGCAGCGCCGCGCAGGTGTCGGTCCGCACGATCCGGCCGCGGTGCATGACGTGGGCGGTGCTCCCCACGGCGAGCGCGATCTCGACGAACTGCTCGACGAGCAGGATCCCGACGCCGGACGCCGCCAGCTCGACCAGCGCGTCGACGAGGGTGCGCACCATCTGCGGCGCCAGGCCGAGGGAGAGCTCGTCGACCATGAGGACGGTCGGCCGGGTCGCGAGCGCGCGGGCGACGACGAGCATCTGCTGCTCCCCGCCCGAGAGCAGTCCGGCGCGCACGTCGCGCCGTTCGGCGAGCCGCGGGAAGAGGTCGAAGGCCCGCTCGAGGGCGGACCCGGACCGGTCGACGACGACGAGGTTCTGCGCCACCGTGAGCCTGGAGAACACGCTGCGGCCCTGCTCGGCGTAGCCGAGGCCGGCGCGCGCCCGGCGGTGGACGGCCAGTCGGTCGATCCGCCGCCCGCCGAGCGCGACCGTCCCGGACGCGGCGGGGAGCATGCCGGCGATCCCGTCGAGCAGCGTGGTCTTGCCGGCGCCGTTCGCGCCGAGCAGCACCGTGATCTCGCCGCGGGGAACGACGAGGTCGACGTCCCGGCAGATCGTCAGGTCGCCGCGCTGGACGGTCAGCGCCTCCACCTCGAGCCCGTCGCTCATGCCGTCGCCTCCGTCCCGAGGTAGGCGGCCACCACGCGGGGGTCGTCGAGCACGTCCGCCACGGGTCCGCTCGCGATCACGTGCCCGTCGTCGAGCGCGGTGGCGCGGGTGGCCGCCGCCCGCACGAACTCCATGTCGTGCTCGATGAGGAGGGTCGCGCAGCCGAGCTCGGCGGGGATGCGGTGGACCCGGTCGGCCAGCGCGCGGCTCTCGGCCTCCCCGAGCCCGGCCGCGGGCTCGTCGAGCAGGAGCACGCGGGGGCCCGAGGCGAGCGCCCCGCCGATCTCGAGGATGCGGCGCGACCCGGCGTCCATCAGCCGGATCGGCACGTCGGCGTCCGGCAGCCCGAGGAACTCCGTGACCCGCGCGGCCCGGTCCGCGCCCGCGCGCCCGCCGGCCAGCCGCAGGTACTGCCCGACGGTGAGGCCGTCGATCGCGTGCCCGTGCTGGAACGTGCGGCGCAGACCGAGCCGGGCGCGGGCCCGGGCGGACAGGGCGTCGACGGGCGCCGCGCCGAGGCGCACCTCGCCGTCGTAGGCGGGGAGGAAGCCGGTGACGGCGTCGACGAGGGTCGACTTGCCCGCGCCGTTCGAGCCGATGAGCGCGTGCACGCCCGCCGGGTCGAGGCGCAGGGAGACGTCGTCGAGGATCGTCGCGCCCCCGAGCCGCACCGTCAGGCCGGCCACCTCGAGGGCGGGCCCCCGGTCGGTCGCGTCCGCCGACCGGATGGGCGAGGTGGCGGGGTGCGGCGTCGTCGTGCGGGGACCGTCCGCCGCGGGTCCGTCCGCCACGGGGGTCGGCGACGTCGAGGGGTGCGGCGGCGTCGTCGGCTCCGGGAGGTCACAGGTCAGCCGCCTGCCGCGCACGGCCCGCGTCTCGAGGCGGTCGCTCACCTGCTCCATGATCCCGCCGTTGCCCTGGCGCAGGACCTCGAAGGCGCCGAGTGCCATGAGGGCGTCGGCGGCGTCGAGGGGGAGTCCGACGCGGCGCAGGAGCTCGGGGACGAACACCGAGAAGACGCCCGCGAGGACCGCGCCGCCGAGCACCGCCGCCCCGCACAGGACCGCGGTGACGAGGTGGACCATCGAGGTCATCGGCGAGAACACGGCCGGCGTGAGGAGCCCGTACTGCCCGGCGAGCAGCCCGCCCGCGAGCCCGGCGATCAGGGCGGCCCACATGAACGCGCTCGCCTTCGCGCCGCCGACCCGGACGCCCAGGGCCGCCGCCGCGCGTTCGCTCTCGCGGACCGCCGACCAGCCGAGACCGTGGCGCGACCGGCCGAGCGCCGAGAGCCCGAGCTGCGCGAGCGCGAGGAGGACCCAGCACAGGGCGAAGAACCAGCGCGGGTCGCCGAACGGGTCGGCGGGCAGGACCGGCGTGCCCGAGCCGACGCCGGGGAAGCTGCCCTGGCGCAGGACGAGGTCGAGCGCGGTGGCGAACCCGAGGGTGACCACGGCCAGCTCGACGCCGCGGATCCGGGCGGTGGCCAGCCCGATGACGAGGCCGACCGGCGCCGCGACGAGCCCCCCGGCGAGCACGAGCAGCGGGAACGGGAGGTCGGGCACGGCGAGCGCGAGCCACGACGTCACCCAGCCGCCGATCGCGGCGAACGACATCTGGCACAGCGTGATGAGGCCGGTCCGGTTCGTCAGCACGCCGATGCTGCGCGCGACCAGCGCCGTGATCGCCACCGTGCTCAGCAGGTAGACCCAGTAGACGGGCAGGACGAGCCCGAGAATCACGAGCACGACGACGAGGAGCGCGGTGGCGACCGTGCGCACGTCAGCGAGGCGCATCCCAGACCTCCCGCCTCCGGAGCCACATGAGGGCCACGGCGATGATGAGGAACGGGATCGCGCCCCGGTACTCGGCGATCGCGTCGATCCGGGAGCCGGCCCCCTCGACCGCCCCGACGGCGAGGCCGCCGAGCACGGCGATCCACACGTGGCTGAACGCGCCGAGCAGTGCGGCGGCCAGGGCCGGGACCACGAGGAAGGACATCGACTCGAAGGTGGGGTTGCGGGTCGGGGCGACGAGCAGGAGCGCGAGGGTGGAGAGCACGCCGGTCGTCGCCCAGACGGTGACCGCGAGGCGGCGCGAGTCGATCCCGAGCAGCTGGACGGTCATCGGGCGCTCGGACATGGCCTCGAGGCGCAGGCCGGTCTGCGAGTGGCGCAGGAGCAGGGTGAGGGCGGACGCGATCGCGACGGTGAGCACGAGGGCGACCACGGTGGTGAGCGAGACCCGCACCCCGGCGACGTCGAACATGACGTCCGGGACGAGGCTCGGCATCACCCGGGGCGAGTCGCCGAACATCTGGAAGCCGGCGGTGAGGAGCACGACGAGGAGGACCACGGTGACGACGGCCCGCACGGTGACGGACGGCTCGCCGAACCAGCGGGCCATCACCCACCCGGCGAACCCGGCCACGACGCCGGAGACGGCGAGACCGCCGAGCGCGGCGAGGGGGAGCGGGACGCCCGAGCCGAGCAGCGCGTAGCAGAGGTACGCGCCGACGGCGCCGAGCGCGGCCTGCCCGAAGTTGAGCACGCCGACCAGGCGGTACAGCACCACCACGCAGACCGCGAGGATCGCGTAGGCGGAGCCGGACACGAGCCCGGAGACGACGCCGTCGAGCATCAGCGGGTCCTGGCCGCCGTGGCCGACGGGGCCGCGGCGGCCCTCGTCGCCGAGGGCTCCCGGGTCGAGGCGGCCCCCTGCGCCGCTGGCGTCACGGCAGGCGCACCCAGTCGCTGACGGTCTCCCAGCCCTCCTCGGTGGCCTGGACCATCATGCTCGAGCGGTTGGGGTTGTGCTCGGTCGCGTCGCCGAAGGTGAAGGGCATGCCCATGAGCGGGTGCTCGATCTCGTCGAGCGCGCGGAACGCCTCGGTCACCGACTCGTCGGTGATCTCGCCGTCGATGCCCTCGAGCACCTCGACGAGGACCTCGGCGGCCACGTAGCCGCCCATCGACAGCGAGGTGAGCGGGACGTCGGCGTCGGTGAGCGTGGTGCGCCAGCCCTCGAGGCCCGGGGCGTCCCCGGTGTAGGGAAGGAACTCGGAGTTCGCGTAGAGGCCGAGCGTGCCCTGCTCCGCGAGGGACTCCTGGACGCTCACGCTGTAGGCCGAGGTGAGGGTGAGCCAGTCGATCTGGTCGAGCAGGCCCTGCTGGTCGACGGCGTTCATGAAGGCCACCGCGACCGGCTCGTTGGAGTTGAAGACGACCGCCTCGCAGCCTGCGTCGCGCACGGCGAGGATGGCCGGCGTCGGGTCGTCGCCGAGGACCACCGAGGTGTCGACGTGCGGGGCCTCGGAGCCGGTGTCCGCCTCCCACCGCTCGATGAGCTCGAGGTAGGGCTCGGTGAGGCCGGCGCTCTCCTGGATGACCGGGCACACGCGGTCGTGGCCGAGGTCCTCCGACGCGAAGTGGAGCAGGGCCTCGTACCCGCGGATCGTGCCGTTGTTGACCGGCGCGATGTTGGCCGACTCGAAGCACGAGGGCTCGACCCCGGTCCCGGAGATCGCCACCACGTCCCGCTGCGCGTAGAACGCGGCGTTCGCGCTGCACTCGACGAGGCTCGCGGAGCCGGCGAAGGCGACGACGCCGCTCTCGTCGACGAGGCGCCGCGCGGCCTGGCTCGCCTGCGCGGGGTCGCCGCCGTCGTCCTCGGAGATGAGCTCGATCATCCGGCCGTCGATGCCGCCCTCGGCGTTGACGCGCTCGAAGACGGCCTCGGCGGCGGCGGGCACCTCGGGGAACGGGGCGGGGCCGGTGATGGAGCTGACCGCACCGACCCGGATCGGGTCGCCCTCCGCGCCGTCGTCGTCACCGCCGGAGCAGGCGGCGAGGGTGAGCGCAGCGGTGGCGGCGAGGGCGAGAAGCGTGGTCGTGCTGCGTGTGCGGGACGTCATCGTGCGGGGGTCTCCTTGTGCCTCGGCATGCCTGTGGCTGCCGGATCCGCTCCGCTGCGGGCCGGCCCGACGGACGGCTGTGCGTCCCGCGCGCCACCTTCGTCCCGATTGTCACAACTTTGGGGACGGTGGACAACCGGTACTGCGGAAGGTGAGACGACGAGCCGCCGGGGCCGGGACGACGAGGCGCCCGTGACCTCGACGGTCACGGGCGCCTCGTGGGTGGTCGCCGGCACGAACCCCAGAGTGCCGGGGTCCGGGCGGCCGGAGCCTCAGTAGGCCGTGCGGTCCTCGGCCTGCGGCTCGTTCGTCGCGGCGTCGCCGGGGACGTACTCGCCGGCCTCGGACCCGGCGTCGGCGGTGATCGCCTGCGGCGAGCGGCCCGCCTTGAGCGCGGCGAGGCGCGCGTCGATCTCCATGTCCTTGCTGTGGTCGGCCAGCTCGGCGAACTGGTCCTCGATCGAGCCGGCGTTGATCTCGGCCTGCCCGGCGACGTAGGCCTCCTCGCGGCGGACCTGGTCCTCGAAGCGGGAGATCTCGCTGGTCGGGTCGAGCACGTTGATCGACGAGATCGCGCCCTGGACCTGCTTCTGCGCGGACGCGGACTTCTGGCGGGCGACGAGCTGGTCACGCTTGCCCTTGAGCTCCTCGAGCTTGCCGCGCATCTGCACGAGCCCGGCCTTGAGCTTCTCGACGACCTCGTTCTGCGAGTCGATCATCGGCTTGGCGGACTGGGCCTCGCCCTCGGCGGTGATCTGCTTGTTGAGCGCGATCTTGGCGAGGTTGTCGAACTTCGACGCGCCGGCGGCGTCCCCGGAGGTGCGCAGCTCCTCGGCCTTGTTCGAGGCGGCGAGCGCCTTCTGGCCCCAGTCGCGGGCGTCGCGGACGTCCTCCTGGTAGTCGCGCTCGGCGAGGCGCAGGTTGCCGATGGTCACGGCCACGGCGTCCTCGGCCTCCTTGATGGAGCTCGTGTAGTCGCGCACCATCTGGTCCAGCATCTTCTGCGGGTCCTCGGCGCGGTCCAGCAGCGCGTTGACGTTCGCGCGCGTCAGCTGGGCGATGCGCCCGAGGATGCTCTGCTTCTCAGCCATGTGATCTCCCTGTCGGTGGTGTCGCGGTTGTCGGTCGTACCTACCGCGCCGCGTTCGCGACGCCGTCTGTCAGGGCCGGCGGGTGCCGGCCGGTCGTGGGGCCGGGACGGTCACGGCCCGGCCGGGGGTCGGTCGACGACGCCGGTCAGAAGCGCCCGCCGAAGCTGCTGCCGCCGAAGCCGCCTCCGCCGCCGCCGCCGAACCCTCCGCCGAAGCCGCCTCCGCCGCCCCAGCCGCCGTGGTGGTCGTCACCCCCGCCGAGGAGCCCGCCGATGATGCCGCCGATGACGAGGGAGCCGACGTCGACCCCGCCCCGGCGCGGGTGGTAGCCGCGGCCGTACGGGTTGCCGGCCCCGTAGCCGGAGCCGAGCTGGAGGGACGCGAGGTCCCGCTCGACGTCCTGCTGCGCCTCGCGGAGCATCGTCGTGGCGCGTCCGGCCGCGCGGATCGACTCGTCGGGGGAGGAGTCGAGCAGGGACCGGGCGCGCAGGATCTCGTCCTCCGCGCCGCGGACCTGCGTGCGGGCGTGCTGGCCCACCGCGCCGCGCCGCGTGTTGATGAGCTGGTCGACCGAGCGGTGCAGCCGCTCCGCCGCCTCGATCCGGCCCTCGGCGATCGAGCGGTTGCGGCGCACCACCTCGGCGCGCTCGCGCATGGGGGCGAGGACCTCGTCGATCGCGGTCTCGGCGCTGGTGAGCCGGTCGAGCGCGGCGAGCGGGTCGCCGCCCTGACGCGCCTCCTCGCCCTGGGCGATCGCGGCGACCGCCTCCTCGCGGGCCGAGCGGACGCCCGGGTTGTCGCGGGCGAGGCGGTCGGCGTCCTCGACGTCGGAGGAGATCGACGCGATCGCCTTGGCGAGGTTCGCCGAGGCGTGCTCGAGCTGCTGGCCGGCGCCGGCCACGCGGTCCGCGAGCTCGGCGGCCTGGTGGACGGCCTCCTCGGCCACGCGGGCGTGGGTGACGGCGGCGCGCCGGTTGCGGGTGGCGGCGGCCAGCCCCTCGTCCACGCTGCGCAGCGCCGAGTCGAGGAGCTGCTCGGCCTGCTCGGGGTCGTCCTTGACGGAGGCGAGCGCGGACGCCGGGTAGCGGCCGGTCAGCGCCCGCAGGTGGATGCGGGAGTTCTCGACCTCGCCGCGCACCTCCTCGGCACGCGTCCGGGTCTCCTCGAGGACCTCCTCGACCCGGGACTCGATGTTGCGCAGCCGCTCGAACTCCTCCTGCTGGGAGCTGAGCGTCGTGCGCACCACCTCGCTGCGGTCGAGGATCCGCAGGAGCAGCCGGCGCTCCTCGTCCTCGGACTCCGGGTGCTCGTCGTCGAGGGTGCGCCGCGCCTGGAAGGCCTCGTCGACGGCCTTCTGCGCCGCGGCGAGCGCCTCGGTGAACTCGTCCGTGCGACGCAGGCCGAACTGGGCCTTGGCGAACTCGAGCTCGGCGGCGGAGGAGCGCACGGCGTCGTCGGCGCCGACGAGCGCGGACCCGGCCTCCTTCCGCAGCTCCGGCAGGGGGAGTCGCGCCGGGTGGTTCTCGGGCAGCCCTTCGAGAGGGTCCTTGGCGCCGCTCTTCCCGGTCTTCCGGCGCCACGCGGCGAAACCGACGGCCCCGACGGCGACGACCGCGACGCCGCCGATGAGGAACCCACCGATCCCGATGCCGCCCGTCGCGTCGCCGAGCCCCTCGCCCCACGCGGTGCCGAGCTCGGACCACTCCCCGGCGTTGAAATGGTCGGCCACGTCGCCGTCGATGACGGACTGGACCTCGCCGTCGGACACCGGTGCGTTCTCGCCGACGGCTACCCCGTACGCGGACTCGTCGACCGCGATCGCGAGGAGGACCTCGTCGTCGGACATGTTGGACAGCTGCGCGGTCTCCTCGGCCCACTGCGGCGCGGACGTCCCGCCGAAGTCGGAGACGTAGACGATGAACGGCTGGACGTCGTGCTCCGCCTCGATCTGGTCGAACAGCGCCTCGAGGTCGGCCTCCTCGGCATCGCTCAGCACGTCGGCCTCGTCGAGCACGCCGTCCGGCAGGTTCGACGGGTCCGCCGCCAGTGCCGGTCCGGCCAGCAGGACGGGGCCGAGCGCGAGCGCGGCGATACCGAGCGGGGCGGCGAGGCGGCGGGGGCGACGAGAGGCAGGTCTCACCCAACGATCTTGGCGTGATGTGGCCGCCGTCGCAACGAGGGTCCGTCGCCTTCCGCCGCGGGCGGACACGTCCTGCCCGGTCGGTGCCGCTCGGGGGTCCGCCCCCGGCGGGTCCGGCCCTCGTCGTCGTGCCCGGTCCCGGTCCGTCGGGACGGACGACGACGCGCGACCACGTAGGCCGAGGCACGCGACGACGGGCGGTGTGGTGCCGGACCAGGCACGGCGGGGTGTCGGCGGCCGCGGGTATCATGTGCCGGTCGGGCCGAGGCGGGCCCGCCCACGCACGCCGACAGCCGTCGGCCCCGATCGACGAATGAGGTTCCGCGGTGCCCACCGGCAAGGTCAAGTTCTACGACCCCGACAAGGGGTTCGGCTTCATCGCCGGGGACGACGGTTCCGAGGTCTTCCTGCACGCCTCCGCCATGCCCGCCGGTGCCAGCCCGCGCGCCGGGGCACGCGTCGACTACGGGGTGGCGGACGGCCGCCGCGGCCCGCAGGCCCTGTCGGTCACCGTGCTCGAGGCCCCGCCGTCGGTCGCCAAGGCGCACCGCCGGCCGGCCGAGGACATGGCGACCATCGTCGAGGACCTCATCAAGACTCTCGACCGCGCCTCGAGCTCGCTCAACCGCGGGCGCTACCCGGACAACGGGGCCAAGCTCGCGGCGATGCTCCGCGCGGTGGCCGACCAGTTCGACGCCTGAACGCCCGTCTCGACCTCTGGGCCATCCGTCTCGACGGCTGAGCCCCCCGCGCGGGTGACCGACCGCATGCGCGGCGGCGCCCCCACGGCCGACCCCGGGGCCGCCTGCCCGCGGCGTCACGCCTAGACTGTCCGGGTGTCTGCAGCCCGCACCGCCCGTGCCCCCTCGAAGGATCAGGTCCTGTCCGGGGCCGTCGAGGTGGCCCGCTCTGCCGCCGAGGATGTCGCCATCGGCGGTCACGTCGGCGACCACACGGGCTTCGAGCTCCACGCCGACCGGGTCGGCACGCACTACTTCGCCTCGCAGGTCCCCGGCTACCAGGGGTGGCGCTGGGCGGTGACCGTCGCCCGCGTACCGCGCGGCCGGACCCCGAGCGTGAGCGAGGTCGAGCTCGTCCCCGGAGACGGCGCCCTGCTGGCCCCGGCGTGGGTGCCGTGGGCCGACCGCCTGCGCCCCGGCGACCTCGGCACGAACGACGTCCTGCCCTACGTGGCCGAGGACGACCGGCTCGTCCAGGGGTACGAGTTCACGGGCGAGGAGGACGACGCCGAGCGGCAGGTCGCCGAGGACCTCGGCCTCGCGCGCGCCCGGGTGCTCTCGCCCCGTGGCCGCGCCGAGGCCATGCAGCGGTGGTACGAGGGGGCTGCCGGCCCCGACGCGCCGGTGGCGAAGAACGCGGCGGGCCCCTGCTCGTCGTGCGGGTTCTTCATGCAGCTCGCCGGCACCGCGCGGACGATGTTCGGCGTGTGCGCGAACGAGTGGTCGCCCGACGACGGCCGGGTGGTCGCCCTCGACCACGGGTGCGGCGCCCACTCCGAGACCCGCGCGCCCGAGCCCGCCCCGCTGTGGGACGCGACCCCGCCCGTGCGCGACGAGGCCGACCTCATCGTCCTCCCGCCGCTCAACCCCGTGCCCGAGGAGCCGGCGGAGGTCGAGGAGACGGACGAGGCGTCCGGCAAGTCGTCGGTCGAGAAGCCGGCGGGGGCCGAGGAGCCGGCCACCGGGGACGATCCGGCCCCGCAGGACGGGCCCGAGGTGTCGGACCCGACGTGACCGATCCGCAGCAGGGGGATGCTCCGGACTGGGAGGCCCAGGAGCAGGAGCGCCAGAAGCTGGCGCTGAAGAACGTCGCCGGCTGGGCCGGCGGCTTCATCCGGCACCGCTGGACGGCGACCGGGCACGAGATCCGCCTCGGCGTGCGCAACGTGCTCGACCGGGACGAGCCGGCGGTCGGCACGATCCCCGCCGTCGTGTCGATGACGAGCTACGGCAAGCGCCTGCGCCGCACGGCCTACCTCGCGCTCGAGTCGATCGCCCGCGGCTCGGTGCGGCCCTCCCGCCTCATCCTCTGGGTCGACGAGCCCGAGGTCCTCGAGGACCCGCCGCAGACCCTGCGCCGCCTCATGGCCCGCGGCGTCGAGGTCCTCCCGTGCGAGAACTACGGGCCGCACAAGAAGTACTACCCGTACGTCGCGAGCCGGGAGCACCACGACCTCCCGCTCGTCACCGCGGACGACGACGTCATCTACCCCTACCGGTGGCTCGAGCAGATCTGGGGCGTGCACACCCAGCACCCCGGCGACGTCGTGGCGATGCGCGCCCACCGCGTCCGGCTGCAGGGGAAGATCCTCACCCCGTACCTCACGTGGCACCCGGTGCGCTCGACCCAGGCCTCGCACCGGCACTTCGCCACCGGCGTCTCGGGCGTCCTCCACCCGCCCGCCATGCTCGAGGCACTGAGGGAGTCGGGCACGACCTTCACCGAGCGCTGCCCCAAGGCGGACGACATCTGGCTGCACTGGCACTCCCTGCGCACCGGGACCCGCGTCCGCCAGGTCCACAACCGGCCGCGGGACTTCCGCGAGATCGAGCGGCCCTGGCAGACCGGCCTGTTCGAGTCGAACGGGTACGGCGGCGCCAACGACGCACAGATCAACGCGCTGTACACGGCGGAGGACATCGCCGTCATGGTCGACGACATCCCGCGGTGAGCCCCTCCTCCGCGCCACCGGCCGCGGACGGGCCGATGTTCCCGTTCCGGTCGGTCGTCCTCGGCGCGATGGTGCCGACCTTCCTCCTCGAGGTCGGCATCGGCGCCGCCCTTCCGGTCATCGTCACGCGGGCCACGGACCTCGGCGCCTCGCTCGGCGTCGCGAGCCTCCTGGCCGCGCTCGTCCCGGTCGGTCAGATCCTCGCGGACCTGCCGGCGGGCGGCCTCACCTCGCGGGTGGGGGACCGGTGGGCGATGGTCGCGGCGGGTCTTGTCGCCGTCGTCGGCTTCGTCCTCGGGGTGGTCGCCGGATCGGTCGTGGCGCTCGGCGTGGCGGCGCTCCTGCTCGGTGGTGCGCAGTCCGTGTTCGCGATCGCGCGTCACGCGTACCTCACGAGCACGACGGCGCCGCAACGCCGTGCGCGCGTCCTGTCGACGATCGCCGGGGTCTTCCGCGCCGGGCTGTTCGTCGGGCCGTTCGTCGGTGCGGCCGTGCTCCTTGCGGCCTCGACGAGGTGGGCGTTCGCCGTCGGCGTGGTGACGTCGCTGCTCGCGGTGGCGGTCGTCCTGCTCGCCGGCGGGTCCGAGGCCGACCGTCCCGCGGTGATGGCGCGGACGGCAGGTCGGCCGACGATGCGCTCGGTGGTCCGCCGGCACCGTGCCGTGCTCGCGCGCCTGGGCGCCGTGGCCGTGACGGTCGCGGCGGTGCGGGGCGCGCGGCAGACGGTGCTGCCGATCTGGGCGGAGCACATCGGGCTCGACGGTGCCACGACCTCGGTGATCTTCGGCGTCGCCGCGGGGATGGACATGCTGCTCTTCTACCCCTCGGGGCAGGTGATGGACCGGTTCGGGAGGCTGTGGGTGGGCGTGCCCGGGATGGCGATCATGGGCCTCGCGCTCGCGAGCATCCCGCTGACGGACTCGGCCGCCGAGCTGGGTGCGGCCGGCCTCGCGCTCGGCATCGGCAACGGGCTGACCTCGGGGATCCTCATGACGATCGGCTCAGACGCGGCCCCTCGCGAGGGCCAGGCCCAGTTCCTCGCCGCGTGGCGGCTGCAGGGCGACCTCGGCGCGGCGGCGAGCCCGCTCGTGCTCGCCGCGGGGCCGGCGCTGGGTTCTCTGGCCGTGGCCGTGTGGGTGACGTCGGGGGTGGCGGCGGTGTCCATCGCGGTGCAGCGGCGGTGGCTGCCGCGCTACTCCGTGCACGCTAGCCGGTCGACGCGGCGGGCTGCGGGCCTCAACCCCGACGGCTCGACCCCCACCCGCCTCGACGAGTGAGCGGGCGAGCTCATCGAGATTGCGGTTGGGGCCCCAACCGCAATCTCGGCGAGCACCAACCGCAATCTCGACGAACGGGGGGCTGCTCAGCCGCGGTCGACGACGTTGCGCATGGCCGAGACGTCCCCGGCCAGCAGGGCGCCCAGGTTGTGCTCGATCAGCTGCTTCCCGCCGTGCGCCCGGTAGCCCGCCACGTGCGGCGTGTAGACGAGGTTCGGCGCCTGCCACAGCCGTGACTCCGGCGGCAGCGGCTCCTGCTCGCTCACGTCGAGCCCGGCACCGGAGAGGGTGCCGGCCTCGAGGGCGTCGACGAGCGCGTCCTCGTCGAGGGTGGCCCCGCGGCCGACGTTGACGACGATCGCGCGGTCGGGGAGCAGGGTGATCCGCCGTGCGTCGAGGGCGTGCTCGGTCTCCGGGGTCGAGGGCAGGACCATGACGAGGATGTCGGTCTCCGTCAGCGCCGCGTCGAGCCCGTCCTGGGCGACGACGTCGTACCCGCCCCGCTCGCCGGCCGACCGGGCCACCCCGCGCACGCTCGCGCCCAGGGCGGTGAGGATCCCGGCGAGCCGCTGCCCGATGGACCCGAAGCCCCAGATCAGCACGCGCGCGTCGATGAGCGAGGCGACCCGCTCGGGCGGCTGGATCGAGCGGGGGCGGCGCAGCTCGTCGGCCCATCGCGACTCCCGCTGGGCCGCGAGCAGCTGCGGCATCCGCCTCAGCACGGTGAGCGCGAGGGTGACGGCGTGCTCGGCGACGGTCGCGTCGTGCAGCCCGCGCCCCGAGGTGAGGACGACGTCGTCCGGCAGGCCAGCCGCCTCGAACAGGTCGGTGCCGGCCGCGAGGGACTGCACCCAGCGCAGGTCCGGCAGGTCGCGGGCCACCGAGGTGAGCAGCGTCGGTGTGCCCCACGCGACGACGCCCTCGGCGTCGCGGTCCTCCGGCGGGATCTCGTGGCCCTCGCGGAGGGGGACGACGGTGACGCCGTCGGGCATCTCGAGGTCGAGGTCGGAGCGGTTGGTGACGAGCAGCTTCATGGCGACTTCCTCCGTCGGGACCGGGGTGCGCGGGCGGTGGGCAGGCAGTGCGAGGGGGCGGCGGCCGGGGACGACCGACGGCGGCGCGCCGGCCCCCGCCGTGGTCAGGGACTAGGGAGAACGGCCGGAGGCGTCCATAATGACCGACTGTGACCCCCGACGCAGACGCGACCGCCCCGGAGCCCACCTCCGGCCGCGCAACCCCAGTACCGGCGGACAACATGCTCGAGCGACTGTTCAAGATCCGGCAGCGCGGCTCGACCCCGTGGCGCGAGGTCCGTGGTGGCCTCGTCACGTTCTTCGCGATGAGCTACATCATCGTGCTCAACCCGATCATCCTCTCGACGCCGGACTCGACCGGCCACTACCTCGGCGGCGGCACCGAGGGCGCGAACTTCGCCGCCATCGCCGCCGGCACCGCGCTCGTCGCCGGCATCATGTCGATCCTCATGGGGTCGGTCGCGAACTTCCCGCTCGCGATCGCCGCCGGACTCGGGATCAACGCCCTCCTCGCCTACACCGTCGTCGGCATGGAGGGCATGACCTGGGGCGACGCGATGGGCCTCATCGTCCTCGAGGGTATCGTCATCCTCGTCCTCGTGCTCACCGGGTTGCGGGAGGCGATCTTCCGCGCCGTCCCATCGTCCCTCAAGACCGGCATCTCGGTCGGCATCGGTCTGTTCATCGCCCTCATCGGCGTGGTCAACGCGGGCATCGTCCGCCCCGGCGCGGGCACGCCGCTCGAGTTCGGCATCGGCGGCTCGATCGCCTCCTGGCCGCTCGTCGTCTTCATCATCGGGCTCCTCCTCATCCTCGTCCTCATGGCCCGGAACGTGCGCGGCGCGATCCTCATCGGCATCGTCGTCGCCACCGTGATCGCGGTGATCGTCGAGGCGGTCGCGAGCCCGGGCGCGCAGACCCCCGACGGGTCGAACCCCGGCGGCTGGGGCCTCACCGTCCCGGCGATCGAGGGCAGCATCGTCCAGGTCCCCGACTTCGCCACGCTCGGCCAGTTCTCCCTGTTCGGGGCGTTCGAGAAGATCGGCTTCGTCGCCGTCCTCGTCCTCATCTTCTCGATCATGCTCGCCGACTTCTTCGACACGATGGGCACGATGGTCGCCGTCGCCTCCGAGGGCGACCTGCTCGACGCCGACGGCAACCCGCCGGCCACGCGTCGCATCCTCGTCGTCGACTCGATCGCGGCCGCCGCCGGTGGCGCGGGCGGTGTCTCCTCGAACACGTCCTTCGTCGAGTCCGCGGCCGGCGTGGCCGACGGCGCCCGCACGGGCCTGTCGACGATCGTCACGGGCGCCTGCTTCCTGCTCGCGACGTTCCTCGCGCCGCTCGCGGAGGCGGTGCCCTACGAGGCGGCCACCCCCGCGCTCGTCGTCGTCGGGTTCCTCATGATGCAGCAGGTCGTCGACATCCCCTGGAAGAACCTGTCGCTCGCGATCCCGGCGTTCCTCACGATCATCTTCATGCCGTTCTCCTACTCGATCGCGGTGGGCATCGGCGTCGGCGTCGTCGCCTACGCGATCCTCATGGCGGCGACCGGGCAGGTGCGCAAGGTGCACCCGCTCATGTGGGGCGTCGTCGTCGCGTTCGCGATCTACTTCGCCCTCGGCCCGATCCAGGACCTGCTGGGGATCTGATCGATCGATGACGCAGGCGTCCACGGGCCCGAGGCGCGGGTTCCTCGGCTCGACGTTCCACTCGCTGCGGTACTTCAACTACCGGCTGTGGTTCTTCGGGTCGATGATCGCCAACACGGGCACGTGGGCGCAGCGCGTCGCCCAGGGCTGGCTCGTCCTCACCGAGCTGACGGACGACTCCGGCATCGCCATGGGCATCGTCACCGGGCTGCAGTTCCTGCCCGCGCTGCTGCTCAGCCCGATCGCCGGCGTGACCGCCGACCGGGTCGACCGGCGGAAGATGCTCATGCTCACCCAGGGGGCGATGGGCGCCCTCGCGCTCGGCCTCGGGATCCTCGTGCTCTCCGGCGCGGTCGAGCTGTGGATGGTCTACGGCTTCGCGTTCGCCCTGGGCTGCGCCTCGGCGTTCGACGGGCCCGTGCGCCAGACCTTCGTCTCCGACATGGTCCAGCCCGCGGACCTGCCGAACGCCGTGGGACTCAACTCGACGTCGTTCAACCTCGCCCGCATGGTCGGTCCGGGCCTGGCGGGCCTCGCGATCGCCTGGGTCGGGACGGGCTGGGTGTTCGTCGGCAACGGCGTGTTCTTCGGCGCGACGATCCTCGCCCTCACGCTCATGCGGGTCGGTGAGCTCAACCCCCGCGACGTCGTGCCCCGCGCCCGCGGCCAGTTCCGCGAGGGGCTCGCCTACGTGCGCCACCGCTCCGACCTCGTCGTCGTCATGGTGACCGTCGGCGTCGTCTCCAGCCTCGGGATGAACCAGGCGGTCACCCAGGGCGTCATGGCACGGCAGGTCTTCGAGCGCGGCCCGGAGGAGTACGGGGTGCTCGGGTCGGTCATGGCGGTCGGCTCGCTCCTCGGGGCGCTCATGGCCACCCGACGACGCAACCCGCGGGTGCGGACCGTCATCCTCGCCGCGTTCGCGTTCGGGGTGTCCTCGCTGCTGTCCGCGCTGGCCCCGAGCTTCTGGTGGTTCGCGGCCTCCCTCGTGCCCGTCGGCTTCACGGTGCTGACCATGCTCACGTCCGCGAACGCCACCGTGCAGACGTCGACCGACCCCGCCTACCGGGGTCGCGTGATGAGCCTGTACATGATGGTGCTGCTCGGCACCGGCCCGTTCGGCGCGCCCCTGGTCGGCTGGATCGCCGAGCAGTTCGGCGCCCGCACCTCGATCCTCGTCGGGGCCGTGCCCTCGATCCTCGTGGCCGCGATCGCCGCCCTGTGGGTGCGGCGCGCGTGGGACGTGCGGGTGGGGTTCGACCGCGAGCCGCGCCGGCACCTCACCTACGAGGGGCCTCGCGAGCGTGCGGCCCGCGCCGCCGAGGAGGGGCGTCAGACCTGAGGACGCCCGGGTGCGCCGGGAGCCTGCGCCGAGGCCGTGCCTGAGGCGCGGGTCAGCCCAGCGACTCGACGACGTGGTCGATGCACGCCGTGAGGGCCTCGACGTCCGCGAGCGGCACCGCGGGGAAGAGGCCGAACCGCAGCTGGTTGCGCCCGAGCTTGCGGTACGGCTCGACGTCGACCACCCCGTGCTCCCGCAGCACCGCGGCGACCGCGGCGGCGTCGACGCCCTCGAGGTCGACGGTCGCGACGACGGGGGAGCGGTACGCCTCCTCGACGAACGGCGCGGCCCACGAGCGCTGCTCCGCCCAGGCGTACACGTGCGCGGAGCTCTCGGCCGATCGTCCGGCGGACCACTCCAGCCCGCCGCGCTCGAGCATCCAGTCGAGCTGCTCGGCCAGCAGGACGAGCGTGGCGAGCGCGGGGGTGTTGACCGTCTGGTCCTTGCGCGAGCTCGCGAGCGCCGCTCCGAGGTCGAGGAACGCCGGCACCCAGCGGCTCGCCGTCAGCTCCTCGACCCGCGCGACCGCGGCGGGGGAGAGGGTGGCGACCCACAGGCCGCCGTCGCCCCCGAACGCCTTCTGCGGCGCGAAGTAGTAGGCGTCGGTCGCGGCGAGGTCGACCGGGACCGCGCCGGCGGCAGACGTGGCGTCGACCAGCGTGAGCGCGTCCGCCCCACCGATCCGCTCGACCGGGGCGAGGGCGCCGGTCGACGTCTCGTTGTGCGGGTACGCGTGGGCGTCCACGCCCTCGACGGCGGACAGGCGCGCGACGGACCCTGGTGCTGCCTCGACCCGCACGCTGGGGGCGAGGAACGGCGCGCGGTCCGTGACGGTCGCGAACTTGCTCGAGAACTCGCCGTGCACCGCGTGCTGGGCGCGCTCGCGCACGAGGCAGAACGCGGCCGCGTCCCAGAACGCCGTCGACCCGCCGTTGCCGAGGACGACCTCGTAGCCGTCCGGGAGCCCGAGCAGCTCCGCGACCCCCGAGCGCACCCGCGAGACGAGGCGCTCGACCGGCGCCTGCCGGTGCGAGGTGCCGAGCACGCCGGTCCCGGCGGCGGTCAGCGCCGCGAGCTGGCCGGCCCGGACCCGGGTGGGGCCGGAGCCGAAGCGCCCGTCGGCGGGCAGGAGGTGGGAAGGGATCGTCACGTCGGCCACCGGTCGATCATCCCACCGCGGCAGGGCCGAGGCTCCGGGCGTCCGCCGCCCGCGACCAGGCGACCGTCGCTCGTGGCCGGGCGTCTGCCGACCGGGTCGGATGTCGGGCCGGGCGGGTAAGGTCGAGGGTGTGCCCGGAGCGGGCACGCGGGGCAGCTGCCCCGCCACGTCCTCGTGCACCGGAGACACCATGAGCGATCTCATCGACACCACCGAGATGTATCTCAAGGCTGTCGTCGAGATGGAGGAGGAGGGCGTCCCGCCGCTGCGGGCGCGCATCGCCGAGCGGCTCGGTCACTCGGGCCCCACGGTCTCGCAGACCGTCAGCCGCATGGAGCGCGACGGCCTGCTCCACCTCAGCCCCTCCCGCGAGGTCGAGCTCACCACGGAGGGCCGCGACGCCGCCGTGCAGGTCATGCGCCGCCACCGCCTCGCCGAACGGCTCCTCGTCGACGTCGTCGGTCTCGACTGGGCGTTCGTCCACGAGGAGGCCTGCCGCTGGGAGCACGTGATGTCCGGACGGGTCGAGGAGCGCCTCGTCGACCTGCTGGGCGACCCGACCAACGACCCCTACGGCAACCCGATCCCGGGCACGGACGCCCCGGCGGCGGACCCGGGCATGACCTCGCTGTCCGAGGCGGTCGCCGACCTGCAGGACGGCGAGAGCCGCGAGCTCACCCTTGTACGCATCGGCGAGCCGCTCCAGGTGCACACCGGACTGCTGGCCGACATGCGCAGCGGCGGCCTGCTCCCCGGGGCGTCGATCACGGTCACGCGCCGGGACGACGTGCTCGAGCTCGACGCCGGGCAGGAGCTCGTGCTCGAGATGACGCCGGCCGACGGTCGTCACCTCGCCGTCGTCGCCTGACGCCTCCGCGCGACGAACGGCCCCGACGAGCCGCTCCCGCCCCGCCCCCGGGCGTGTCTCCCGCCCCGGCGCCGGGCGTGTCCTCGGCCCGCGCAGGTCACGGCCGATGTGGTTCCGTGACCTTCGGGTCCGCCCCAAGGGCGGGTCAAACCCTCAGGTGGCCGGGGTGTGGACAGAGCGTGACGGCGCGATCTCCCGCACGATTCCGCGGAATTCCGGCACCTGACCGGGGCCGCGTGTCCATTCCGTGACGTTCCACACAGAGTCGTTACCGAGGTGTGACTTTTGGTCTCGGAATGGTTACTGTCCTACCCGTGCCTCCCGCTGGGGGCGCACCCGGACGGACTTCGAGCCCTGTCGCCGCCCCGGGTAGGTGCGAACCACCGCGGCAGGGGCGGGGGAACCAGGTAGTACGGCCGGGCGACCGGTCTTGGGGTGAAGCGCGGCCTTCCGGGCTGCGCCGGACGCTCTCCCAGTCCGAACCCGACAGCTCACCCCGTAGAGGTCACAGGAGAGGTCCCCCATCGTGCAGAGCACTACCCGCCGCACAACGCTCGCCGCCGTCTCGGCGTCGATCGTCGTCGCGGTCGCCGCCTCGTCGGCATCAGCGTCCCCCGCCCCCGAGTCGGCCGTCGACAAGACCCAGGGCACGTTCGCCTCGGTCACCGACGCGGTGGTTCCCACGAACGCCGCGCTGACCGTGGCCGCCGACGCGGCCTACGACGTCGAGACCGCGTCCGTCTTCGGCACCGCCGACGCCGCCCCGGCCCCCGAGCCGGAGCCCGCGCCCGAGCCGGTCGTCCGCGAGGACGAGGCCGCCACCCGCGACGCCGAGCGCGAGCAGGTCGCCGAGGAGCAGGCCGAGGTCGCCGAGGCGCCCGCCGCGGATGCCCCCGTCGCCGAGCAGGCGCCGGCCGAGGCCCCCGCCGTCGAGGCCGCCCCGGAGCCCGAGGCCCCGGCCGCCGCCCCGTCGGCCGCCGGCAGCTCGATCGTCGCCATCGCCCGCCAGTACGTCGGCGTCCCCTACGTGTGGGGCGGCACCTCGCCCAGCGGCTGGGACTGCTCCGGCTTCACCTCCTACGTGTTCGCCCAGGCCGGGATCTCGATCCCGCGCTCCTCGGCGGCCCAGCGCGGCGCCGGCCAGATCGTGTCCGCCGCCGAGGCCCGCCCCGGCGACCTCGTCTGGTGGCCCGGCCACGTCGGCATCTACACCGGCGACGGCAACCACATCGCGGCCCGCAACCCGGGTTCGCCCACGCACGAGTCGCCGATCTACCGCGCGAACCCCACCTACATCCGCGTGGCGGGCTGATCCATGGCCACCTCCACGTTCCAGGGCATCCCCGTGCGCCGAGGCGCCGTCGCGGCGGTCTCCGCCTCCATGATCGTCGCGGTCGCCGCGACCTCCGCAGCCGCCGACCCGGCCGCCGACGCCGGTAGCAAGACCACCGAGCGCGTCTCCGAGATCTCGGACGCCGTGGTCCCCACCAACGCCGCGCTGACCGTGACCGCCGACGCGGCCTACGACGTCGACACCGCGTCCGTCTTCGGCACCGCCGACGCCGCCCCGGCCCCCGAGCCGGAGCCGGCTCCCGAGCCCGAGCCCGAGGTCGCCCCCCGCGAGGAGGCCGCGGCCACGCGGACCGACGAGCGCGCCGAGGTGGCGGAGCCCGCCGCCGAGGAGGCAGCCCCGCAGGCCGAGGCCGCCCCGCAGCAGCAGGCTGCTCCCCAGGAGCAGGCTGCTCCCCAGGAGCAGGCTGCTCCCCAGGAGCAGGCTGCTCCCCAGGAGCAGGCCGCCCCGCAGCAGGCCCCCGCCTCGTCGACGAGCTCGGCCGTGTCGATCGCCCTGCAGTACCAGGGCGCCCCCTACGTCTGGGGCGGCACCAGCCCCTCCGGCTGGGACTGCATCGGTTTCGTCAGCTACGTCTTCCGCCAGCTCGGCTACGAGGTCGGCCGCACCCCGGCCGCCGTGCTCTCCGCCGGCACCCGCATCCCTGCCTCGCAGGCGCAGCCGGGCGACATCATGTACTGGCCCGGCCACGTCGCCATCTACATGGGCAACGGCCAGAACATCGCCGCCTGGAACCCGAGCATGGGCACCCGCGTGGGCCCGAACTCCTGGCTCGGCGCGCCGACCTACATCCGCGTCGGCTGACACCACCGCACCACCGACCTCGCCCCGTCCCGCCTCGAGCGGGGCGGGGCGTCGTCGTCGTGCCGTCGTCGTCGAGCTCGATGCCCGACGACGAACCCCGGCGCTGCGCCCCCGTGGACGCCACGCCCGACGGCGAGGCCCGGCCGCGCAGCGCGCGGGAGATGCGCCCCGGTTCGTGACCTTGGTCCGGTCGCCGATCGCTCCTCAGGCGGCACAATGGTCCTGCACACGTCGCGAGGAAGGGTGAGTGCCATGACGCAGGACATCGTCGTCGGTGCGGACGGCTCGGAGATCAGCCTCGGCGCCCTGGACTGGGCCGCCCAGGTCGCCGCGGTCCGCGGGCTCGGACTGCACATCGTCTGCGCGTACCGGCTCCCCAGCTACTTGGCCGCCGGCCGTGCGGGCACCGTCGTCGTCGACGAGGCCAGCGTGCGGGAGGCTGCCCAGGCGGTCGTCGACGACGCCGCGGCCCGCGTGGCCCACCGCGGCGTTCCCGTGCGCACCTCGGTCGACCCCGGGGACCCCTCGGGCGTGCTCATCGAGCTGTCGAAGGACGCGCGGGCGGTCGTGTGCGGGACGCGCGGGGGCGGCGGGTTCACCGACCGACTGCTCGGCGCCGTGCCGTCCGCGGTGCCCGCCCACGCCCACAGCCCGGCCGTGGTCGTGCCCGCTCCGCGCGACGAGCCGTTCGTGCCGATCCGGCGGATCGCCGTCGGCGTCGACGGCTCACCCTCCGCCCGCCTCGCGGTGACGGTGGCCCTCAACCTCGCCGAGTCCTTCGGGGCCGAGGTCCACGCCGTCGCCGCCGCCCCCCTGACGGCGGGAGCGTCGGCGATGGCCTGGGTCCCCTCGACCGTCGACCACGAGGAGATCCTCGCGGACGTGCGGGCCTCGATCGACGAGGTCGTCGAGCCGCTCCTGGCCGGGCGGGACATCACCGTCCACCGCAGGGCCGTCGACGGTAACCCGGCGGCGGTCCTCGCCGAGGTCTCGGAGCAGGTGGACCTGCTCGCCGTCGGCAGCCGCGGGCGCGGCGGCTTCGCCGGACTCGTCCTCGGTTCCACCTCGCAGGCGGTCCTCGGGCACGCGACGTGCCCCGTCATCGTCACGCCGTCCCGGGTGGAGGATGCGGGCCTGACCCCGGACCCGGCCTAGCCGCGGGGCCCGGCCCCGGACTCAGGCCGAGGCGCGGCCCGGTCCAGGGGCGCGCCGGCGGGGGACGACGGAACGGGCCTGGACCAGCATCCGTCAGGCCGCGAGCTCCACGAGCGCCGCGCGCAGGGCGTCGAGCGCGGCCTCGAGGTCGGCCTCGTCGATCGTCAGGGGAGGGGAGAGGCGCACGGTGGCGCCGTGCGTGTCCTTGGCCAGGACCCCGCGGCGCGCGAGAGCGACGCAGAGGTCGTGCCCGTCGGCGCGCCGTCCGTCCACCGTGAGGCCGCCCGGCAGGTCGATCCCGGCCCACAGCCCGATGCGCCGCGCGCGGGCGAGCAGGCCGTCGGCCACGAGTGCGTCGAGGCGGGCGCCCAGCAGCTCGCCGAGGCGGGTCGCCCGGGCCTGGATCGTGCCGTCCGCCAGCAGCTCGCACACGGCGATCCCCACCGCGCACGCGAGGGGGTTCCCGCCGAAGGTCGACCCGTGGCTGCCGGGGGTGAGGACGCCGAGCACGTCCGCACGGCCGACGACGGCGCTGACGGGCACGATCCCGCCGCCGAGCGCCTTGCCGAGCGTGGTGAGGTCCGCGCGGACCCCCACGAGGTCCTGGGCGAGGGTGGCGCCGGTGCGGCCGAGGCCCGACTGGATCTCGTCGAGCACGAGGAGCGCCCCTGCCTCCTCGGTGATCGAGCGGGCGGCCCGCAGGTAGCCGGCCGGCGGCACGATCACCCCGGCCTCGCCCTGGACCGGCTCGAGGAGCACCGCGACCGTGTCGTCGTCGACCGCGTCCGCCAGCGCCTCGGCGTCCCCGAACGGGACGTGGCGGAAGCCCGGCGTGTACGGGCCGTAGCCCTCCCTGGCATCGGGGTCCGTGGAGAACGAGACGATCGTCGTCGTCCGGCCGTGGAAGTTGCCGTCGGCCACGACGATCGTCGCCCGCTCCGCCGGGACGCCACGGACCTGCGCGCCCCACCGACGGGCCACCTTGATCGCCGACTCGACCGCCTCGGCCCCGGTGTTCATCGGCAGCAGCATCTCGGTCGACGTCAGGTCCGTGACGGCCGCCGCGAACGGCTCGAGCAGGTCGTGGTCGAACGCCCGCGAGACCAGGGTCGAGCGACCCAGCTGGGCACGGGCCGCCGCGACGAGGTCCGGGTGCCGGTGCCCGAAGTTGAGTGCCGAGTAGCCAGCGAGGAGGTCGAGGTACCGCGCCCCGTCCGCGTCCTCGACCCAGGCACCCTCCGCGCGCACCACCGTCACCGGCAGCGGGGCGTAGTTCCGGGCCAGCCGGGAGGCGGGGGCAGGCACCGTCAGACCTCGGCGGGCCGCGCCGCGACCGGGGTGGCCGGCTCCGGATCCTCCGCGCCGTCCGGCAGCGGCTCGGACGGCGGCAACGTCCGCGCGGAGGGGCTGATCCCGGGCGCCCCGGCGACCGGCGGGGCGCCCTCGTCGACGTCCGGCGCGGGGGTCAGCGCCGCCTCGACCTCGAGCAGCTCGAGGCCGCGCTCGAGGACCTCGGCCGGGATCGCCGGCATCGGGACGCCGATCGACGCGAGCGCCTCGGGTGACGCGTCGCCCCAGTGATAGGTCAGCCGGACGCGGGTGCGCGTGCCGCCCGTCCGCACGGCGGTGAGGTCGTAGCGCCAGCCCCAGCCGAGGCGACGATCCGGCGCGTTGACGATCCAGCCGATCGACCGTCCGGGGATGAAGTCGCTGACGGTGTTGACCGTCACGTAGTGGGCGCCCTCCTGGCCGTGCTGCATGTCCATCGTGAACTGGTCCCCGAGGGCCTCGATCGGCCGCGGCGAGCGCGCCCCGCGGAGCATGTCGCTGGCGTCGGCCGCCACGTGGAGGGCGGGCACGGACAGGACGCGCCAGATCGCGTCTATCGGTGTGTCCAGGACCTTCTCGATCACGAGCGCGGTCGGCGTCGTCGAGACGGTTGCGATCATCGGTGCCCCCGATCGTCGTGGCGCGACGTTGCGCCTGACGTGAAGCCTGCCACACGGGATGCCGTTCCGTCAGTCCGGGCCGCCATGTGGTCGGTCCGCGCGGGGCGGGCGGCCCGGGCGCGATAAACTTGGCGGGCCTTCTGGCCTTCGTAGCTCAGGGGATAGAGCACCGCTCTCCTAAAGCGGGTGTCGGCGGTTCGAATCCGCCCGAGGGCACGAGCGCCGCGGCGCCGACGTGACGCGCACGACCTTCAGGGGCTTGCGCGAACCGGTCGACGTCGGCAGAATGGGTGCTCGACGGAGCGTGACGCCTGCCCCCCCTGCGCGTCACGCTCCGTTCTCATGTCCGCACCCTGCGAGGTCCCGACGACGAGACCCGTGGCGAGGATCCGTGCGGCGCCCGGGCCGCACGACATCGCGGCACGACATCTCCGGCGATGTGCGCCCGTGCTCCGCGCCCCACGCCGGTGCCCCGCCTACCCTGGTGGGATGACGCCTCCCCCGATCCCGCCCTTCCGCCGCGGCCGGGACAGCGACCGCTCGCGCGAGCGGACCGTGGCCCGGGGAGACCACGACAGGCCCGCCCGTCGCCCGGGGCGAGCAGCCCCCTCGACGCCGGAGGACCCGGCGAACGGTGACGTCCCCGAGCAGCACCCGGACGGTGGTGCGGGGACGGCGCAGGAGGTGTCCGACGCGTCCGGCCAGGGCGCGGGCACGCCGTCGCCGCAGCGGCGCTCGAGCCGGACCGCCGTCGTCGCCCGCGCCGTCGAGCGGTGGGTCGCCGACCTCACCGCGCTCGGCGCCGAGGGCCTGGGGGACGACGACGACCTCGGGGAGGCCGTCCTCGACCTCACCCACGCCCACCCCGGCGGCACCGCCCAGCTCTACGCGGGTCGCCCCACGCGCCTGTCCAACCTCGTGCGGGAGCGCAACGCCGCCGTCGCGGCCCACCAGCACGCCCGGCTCGTCCGCGCCCGGGCCGAGGACCTCGCCCAGCGCTTCGGGGTGGCCCCGACCTACCTCGCGACCGGGGTCGCCACCTGGTCGGCGCTCCCGCCCCCGGTGGTCGACGGCGACGAGCACGACGCCGACCTCGACCCGACCGCGCCGCCCGCCGGCCGACGCGCGGACGAGGGCGCGGAGGCCCCGCTCGCGCGCACGATCCGCACGCCAGTCTTCCTGCGCGGCGTCCGCCTGCAGCCGGTCTCGGCCGACGGCGAGGTCGAGCTCACCCTCGAGCGCGCCGTCGAGCTCAACCCCGTGCTCGCCCGCGCGCTCACCGAGGCCGGCCTGCCCGGCGAGCCGACCGACCACCTCCCGGCGGCGGGACCGGCCTCGAGCCAGCGCGAGGCGCTCGCGGGGGTGGCCGAGCTCGCCGCGCGATACCTGCCGGGCCTGGAGATCGAGGACCGGGTCGTCGTCGGCACGTTCCTGCACCCGGGACAGGTCGCGGTCGAGGACCTGAAGTCGATGGTCCCGCACCTCGCCTCGTCCGACGTCGTGGCCGCGCTGGCCGGCGACCTCGAGGCGCGCAGCACGCTCGCGACCACCCTCCCGCCCGACGACGGGACGGACCCGGACCCGGACGAGGAGCGCGCGGTCGGGGACGTCGAGGTGGCCGGCGAGCGCGCGGTGCGCCTCGTCACGCAGGGGTACCAGCTCGTCGTCGACGCCCCGCCCGGCGCGGACGACGTGGGCGTCGTCGCGGCGATCCTCGCGGCCTCGGCGGCCGACGGCCGGACCGTCGCCTACGTCCCCGGCGACCGGCGCACCGGCCGGTCGACCGTCGCCCATCTGCACGAGCTGGGCCTCGGCGAGCTCGTCCTCGACCTGCGGGCCGACGGCGGCTGGCGGGAGGAGGCCTCCCGGTCGATCCGCCGCGGCATGGAGGCGCCCGCCGTCACGGTCGACCAGGCGACGGTGGCCCGGACGCGCGAGGAGCTGCGGTCCACGCGCGCCGGCGTGCGCGAGCAGCTCGACTCCCTCCACCGCCGCCACGACGGCTGGGGCGTCTCGCTGTTCGACGCCCTGCAGGCGCTCGCCCGCCTCACCGCCCGCACGCCCGGACCCCGCACCGGTGCCCGCATCTCGGGGGAGGACCTGCGGGCGCTGACCGGGGACGCCCGACGCGGGGCCGCGGTCCGGCTCTCGCGTGCCGCGATCCTCGGCGCCTTCACGCTGCGCCGCTCGAGCACCTCCTGGTACGGCGCGCGGCTGACCACCAACCAGCAGGCCGCCGACGCGCTCGACCGGGTCCAGCGGCTCACCCGGGTCGAGCTCCCGGCCGTCGACGACCTCGTCCAGAGCACCGCCGTGCAGACCGGTCTCAGGCGGGCCACCACCCTGCGGGAATGGCGCGAGCAGCTCGCGATGCTCGACGGCGTGGCCGACGCGCTCGACGTCTTCCTGCCGCAGATCTTCGAGCACTCCGCCGCCGACATGGTGGCGGCGACGGCACCGCGCAACGAGCGCCGCAGCCAGGAGGTCGAGCTGTCCGCGGGGATGCGCCGTCGCCTCACGCGGCAGGCTCGTGACCTCGTGCGCCCCGGCCGGTCGGTCACGGACCTGCACGCCGAGCTGCTGCGCGTCCAGGAGCAGCGGGAGATCTGGCGGCGCCACTCCACCGGCGGCGGCTGGCCCCGGCTGCCCGACGGGCTCGCCGACATCCGCGAGCTCGAGCGTGAGACGAGCGAGGACGTGGCCGCGCTCGGCGCGGTCCTCGAGCCCGACGACGATGCCGTCGCGCTCGAGGACCTCGACCTGGCGGAGCTGCGGCGACGGATCGATGCCCTCGAGGCCGACACGACGGCGCTGCGGACCCTGCCGGAGCGGACCCGTCTCGTCGACGAGCTGCGCGCCGAGGGGCTCGGCGAGCTCGTCGACGACCTCGTCGAGCGGGCCGTGCCGGACGACCTCGTCGCGGACGAGCTCGACCTCGCGTGGTGGAGCTCCGTGCTCGAGCAGGTCCTCGCCGACGAGCCGGCGCTCGCCGGGCGCGACCCCGCCGAGCTGACCGCCGACCTCGCGGACCTCGAGCGGCGCGAGGCGGAGCAGCGGGCCACGCTCGTCCCGGCCGTGCGGTCCGCGACCGCCGACCGGCTGCGCCGCGCGGTGCGTACCCACCGGACCCAGGCGGCCCACCTGTGGGAGCAGCTCGCGGCCGACCGGGGGGCGACCCTCGGCCGGGCGCTCGCCGATCATCCCGAGGTGGCGCCGACGATCCGGCCCGTCCGGGCGGCCGCCCCGCTCCTGGTCGCGCAGATCATCCCGCCGGGCCCCACCGTCGACCTCGTCGTGCTGCACGGCACCGAGCTGCTGCCGCTCGCGCAGGTCGCCTCGGTGGCGGGCCGGGCGCGGCAGGTCGTCGTCGTCGGGGACGTGCGCCGTAACCCCGGCGGCGCCACCCACGCCCTCGCCGAGGTCCTGCCCGCCGTCGAGCTGCCCGCCGTGCGCGGGCCCCTCGTGCCCGGCGCGGCGCGGCTGCTCGCCACGCACGGCTACGAGGACTCCGTCGCCCCGGTCCCGTCCGTCCGCCCCGACGGCGGCGTCCGCCTCGAGCTGGTCGAGGGCTACGGGACGCCCCCGCCGGGCGAGGAGGTCGTCGAGAGCGTCGACGCCGAGGTCCGCGCGGTGGTCGACGCCGTGAGCCGGGAGGTGCGAGACGCCCCGCTCGCCTCGATCGCGGTCGTCACCCCGTCCCCGCGGCACGCCTCGCGCGTCCGTGAGGCGCTGTCCCAGGCGGCGGCCGAGGACCCCGGCCTGGAGGCGGCGCTCGACCCCCGGCTCGTCGAGCCGCTCGTCGTGGCCGACCTCGCGGACGCCGGCGGTCTGCGTCGCGACGTCGTGGTGCTCTCGGTCGGGTTCGGCGCGAACGCGCACGGCCGGTTCGTCCACCGCTTCGGCGACCTGTCCGGCCCCGACGGCCGGACCCGGATGGTGACGGCGCTCGCCGCGCCCCGGGAGTCGCTGGTCGTCGTCTCGACGATCGGCCCCGGCGCCATCGACCGCACCCGCATCCACCACGAGGGCGCGCACATGCTCGCCGAGCTCCTCGACCTCGCCGGCGGTGCGGGGACCGTGCCAGACGCCGGGGCACCGGCCGACGCCGCGGGCGAGGCCTCCGGCGGGACCGAGGTCGCGGGCGAGCAGGCGGTCGGCGCCCCGCCCGCGGGCGAGGCCGGCCCGGATCCCGAGGTCGTCGCCGGAGCGAGCGACGGATCGACGACGGGCACCGAGCGCGCGTCGACACCCGACGCCGAGGCGGAGCACGCCCCGTCGTCGGGCGCGGAGGCCGAGGCCGTCACCGCCGAGCGGCCGGCGGGTGACGCCGGGGTGGACCCGGGGGCGACGGCCCGGCTCGACGCCGCGGACGGCAGCGCGGTCGACGCGGAGGACGACGGCCACGAGCGCCGCGCCGCGGACGACCCCGCCGACCCGGTCGCCGGCCAGGCGGCGCACGACGACGACGCCCCCGACGACGACGCCCCCGATCCCGTCCCGGCCTGGCTGCGCGAGGAGACGTACGGCGAGGTGCGGGCGGCGGAGACGGCCGGGTCGCCCGAGGAGGACACCCGGGACGAGATCCTCGGCGACCTCGTGCGGCGGCTGCGCAGGCTCGGCCTCGTCATCGAGGAGGACCTGCGCGGGGCGGTCGACGTGCCTCTCGCGCTCGGCCACCCGGACCTGCCGGGGCAGCGCCTCGTCGCGGTGCTCACGGACGCGGGGGAGGACGCCGGCGAGCACAGCCTGCGCCGCCGCCTCGACCGGGGCGCCGTGCTCGCGCGTGCGGGCTGGCGCGTCGAGCGCGCGTTCACCGTCTCGATCTTCCTCGACCCGCAGGCCGAGGCCGACCGCCTGCGCCGCGTGGTGCTCGACGAGGTCGCGGCCCGCCGCGGCGCGTACTCCGGGGTGTCCCCGGCCGCGCCGGCCTCGGGCACGGACGCCGACGACGTTGCCGGACAGGGCACCGACGGAACCTGGCCGTGACCGGACGACGCCGACGGGTCATCGCCCTGTCGGCCGCCGACCGGCGCCGGCTGGCCGAGGGCGACCTCGTCCGGCCGGAGGATGCGTTCGACGCGCCCGAGCCGGTCGAGAACGGAATCGCGGCCGACGCCCCTGCGGCGTCGTCCGGGCCGCCCTCGGCCGCCGACCAGCGGCTCCTGCGCGAGGTCCCACCGCACTTCGGCCGCCTCTGACGTCTCCGGCAGCTGGGACGCCTCGGACCTCCGGGGCGCCGCGAGCGCCGTCGCTCGTGCCGGGGGCGGTGCCGCGGACGCTGCCCGGGGCAGGAACGGGAGCGGCCCACCGCCCCGCGGGGGGCGATGGGCCGTCGGTCCGCGGCCGGTGGGCGGCGCCGGACCTGCGTGACGCGGAGGTACCGGTCAGACGTTGCGGGTGCGCAGGAGGTCGCGGATCTCCTCGAGGACGAGCACGTCGTCCGCCTTCTCCTCCGGCTCCTCCTCGTCCGTCTTACGACGCTCGGCGAGCTTGTTCATCGGCATGACCACCGCGAAGTACAGGGCGGCGGCGATGAGGAGGAAGTTGACGAGCGCGGTGACGATCGTTCCGGGCGAGATGGTGGCGCCGTTGACGACGAACTGGCCGATCGTGTCGAAGTTCGGCTGCCCGAAGATCGCGCCGATGAGCGGGAGCAGGACGTTGTCCGTGATGGCGGTGACGATCGGCGTGAACGCACCGCCGATGATGATGCCGACCGCCATGTCGATCGCGTTGCCGCGGGAGATGAACTCCTTGAAACCGTTGAGCATGCTGACCTCCGAGGATCTGTGCAGGTGGGACCGGGGGGTGACGAGAGTGGCGCCGGGTGCGCGCCGGCCCACGCCGGCCCCCGGTCAGCTCGGTCCGAGCACGACGCTCAGCGGGGTCCAGGCACTTGAGCCAACGAGGAGGGTAGCGGTGTCCGGCGTTGCAGAAACATACATGCGAGTGACGTCACTCTCGTCGCCGCCGCCGAGCAGACCACCCTCCTCGTCCTCGACGGCGCCCAGCACGAGCACGTTCTCGGCCACGACCTCGGCCGGTCCGCCGTCGGTGGGCGGGGCGAGCAGCGAGACGCGCAGCCCCGGCTCGGCGAGATGCGCGCTCCCGTCGTCCGCGACGAGCACCGCGACCACCACCTCGCCCGGCGCGGCGGCCACCCCGGCGCCGGCGAGCATCCCCTCGCCGAGAACCGTGCCCTCGGTGAGCCGTACGGCGAGGGGGCGGCCGACCACGGCCTCGACGTCGGCCGGCGCCCCTGCCGGCACGTCGCCCACGGGCAGGTCGCGGGTGCCGACGTCCCCGCGGCCGAGGACGTGGCCGGCCGGCAGGTCGGTGCTCAGCGCGACGGCCGTCGTGGTGGTCGGAGGTGGTGGGCTCAGCTCGCCGATCGCGACGGACGCGGCCCCGGCCAGGCACACCGCGGCGACGGCATGGCGCCAGCGCCACGCGCCGCGGCGCAGGCGGGCCCCGACGCTGCGGGAGGGTGGGGAGGTGGCTCTCGTCATGCTCCGACGCTAGGCAGCGGGGAGAGCAGGAGGCCGCCGCGGCGTCGTCGCCTGTGGACGGGGCTTCGGCAGGGCGCGTTGTGCGCCCGGATGGGTCAGGCGGCGGAGCCGGCCGCTGCCGTGCCCGAGGAGCCCGAGCCCGAGGACCGCGAACCCGACGCGCCCGAGCCGGCCCCCGTGGAGCCGGACGTCGACGCGGGGGCGGGTGCCGGCGTCGTGCCGGTCGAGGAGTCGGACGAGGAGCTCGACGAGGAACCGGCGACGCTCGACGACGAGCCGGATCCGCTCGAGCCGGACCCGGAGCGCGAGTCGGTGCGGTAGAAGCCGGAGCCCTTGAACACCACGCCGACCGAGCTGAACAGCTTGCGGAGGGCGCCGCCGCACTCGGGGCAGATCGTGAGGGCGTCGTCCGTGAAGGACTGCTTCGCCTCGAGCTCGTGGCCGCACAGCGTGCAGCGGTAGGCGTACGTCGGCACCTGGGAGGACCTCCGGTCTCGTGGGGCGGCGCTAGCAGTCGGCCCCGTCGAGTGCCAATGCTAGCGCCGTCGGCTCGACGCGCGCAGTGACCTGCGTCGCCGGTCGACCCGCGCGCCATACGCTCGGGCGGTGGCAGCCCGATCCTCGTCCTCCAGGTGGCGCACCGCGCTCGTCAGTCTTCTCGCCGTGGTGCTCGTCCTGTCCGTGGCGGTCGTCGCGGTCGCGACCTACCTCGTCCGGCGCCCCCTGCCGGACCACTCGGGGGAGCAGCAGGTGCCCGGCCTCACCGCCGAGGTCGAGGTGCTGCGCGACGAACGGGGCGTGCCGCACCTGTACGCGGAGACCGACGAGGACCTCATGGCGGGGCTCGGGTTCGTGCACGCCCAGGACCGGTTCTTCGAGATGGACTACCGGCGCCACGTCACCTCCGGTCGGCTCTCGGAGCTCGTCGGCGACGTCCCCGCGGCGGTCGAGGCCGACATGGTCATCCGCACGATGGGCTGGCGGGAGGTCGCCGAGGAGGAGTGGGAGCTGCTCACCGAGGAGTCCCGCGCGCTGTACACGGCCTACGCCGACGGCGTGAACGCCTACCTCGACGACCGCGAGGCCTCCCGGCTCGGCCTGGAGTACACCGTCCTGTCCCTCAGCACGGACGTCGAGGACATCGACCCGTGGACGGGCGTCGACTCGCTCGCCTGGCTCAAGGCCATGGCCTGGGACCTGCGCGGGAACTACAACGACGAGGTGGCTCGCGCGGGCGCCCTGCGGCCGATGTTCGGCGACGTCGAGGTCGTCGACGGCCTGTTCCCGGCCTACCCCGCCGGGGAGCACGCCCCGATCCTTCCCGAGGGCGGCGACGGGGGCGGGGAGTCGGCGTCCGACGCCCCGGCTCCGGGGGACGGCGAGAGCCCGTCGGGGGAGCCCGGCGAGAGTCCCTCGGATGACTCGGAGGCGCCGACCGAGGAGGCGGACGCCGACGCCGCACCGGATGCGGGGCCGGAGCCGGGTGCCGAGGCCGGCACAGAGGTCGACACCGGTCCGGGCACCGCCCCGATCCCGGAGGCCGGGCCGCTGGGCGGCGCCGTCACCGACCCGATCGCGGGGACAGCCTCCTCACTGACCTCGCACCGGGCGGGCGACGCCGTGAGCTCGGCGGGCAGCGCGCTCGACGCCGTGCCGGTGCTCCTGGGCGAGGGCGACGGCATCGGGTCCAACTCGTTCGTCGTGGCCGGGGAGCACACGGCGACGGGGGAGCCGATCCTTGCCAACGACCCGCACCTCGGGCTCGAGCAGCCCAACCTCTGGTACCAGGTGGGCCTGCACTGCGTGGAGCTGGACGCGGACTGCACGTTCGACGTCACCGGCTTCTCGTTCGCCGGCATGCCGGGCGTCATCATCGGCCACAACGACCAGCTGTCCTGGGGGCTGACGAACCTCGGCGCCGACGTCATGGACCTCACGCTCGAGCGGGTGTTCTCCGACGGCACCTACCTCCGCGGCGAGGAGCGCCTCGCGCTCGAGCGACGCACCGAGACGATCCTCGTCGACGGCGGGGACCCCGTCACCCTCGAGGTCCTGTCCACCGAGGCGGGGCCGATCGTCTCCGAGGTGCTCGGCGACACCCGGGCGGCCGCCGGTGTCCCCGTGCCCGAGGACTCGCCCGAGGCGCACTTCGAGGGGTACTCGGTGGCGCTGCAGTGGACGGCACTGACCCCCGGCCGGACCGGGGACGCGGTGTTCGCCCTCAATCGCGCCGCGACCGCCGAGGACGTCGCGGCCGCGGCCGAGCTGTTCGAGGTCCCCAGCCAGAACATCGTGTTCGCGACCGCCGACGGCGACATCGGCTACCAGGCGCCCGGCCGGATCCCCGTGCGCGGCGAGGTCCCGGACGCCGAGCTCCCCGCCGACGGCTCGTGGCCGCGCCCCGGGTGGGACGAGCGCTACGCCTGGCAGGGGTTCGTCGCGCCGGAGGACATGCCCGCCGCGCTCAACCCGGCCGAGGGGTTCGTCGTCGCCGCGAACCAGGCGGTGCTCCCGCCCGGGACGGAGCCGTTCCTCACGGGGGACTACGACGCGGGGTACCGCTCGCAGCGCATCCGCACGCTCCTCGAGGAGCGGATCGCGGCGGGGGAGCCGCTGACCGTGGACGGTGCGAACGAGATCATGCTCGACGACGCCAGCCCGTTCGGCGAGGTTGTCGTGCCCTACCTCCTCGAGGTCGACGTCGAGGACCCGTTCGTGGCCGAGGCCGTCGCCCTCCTCGAGGACTGGGCGGAGCAGGGCTACCCGAACGACGTGGACTCCGCCGGCGCCGCCTACTTCAACGCCGTGTGGGTCGAGATCCTCGCGATGACCCTCGGCGACGAGCTGCCCGACGCGCAGGCGCCGAACGGTGGGGACCGCTGGCTCCTCGTGCTCGAGCAGATGCTGGCCGAGCCCTCGGACCGCCACTGGGACGACCGGACCACCGTCAACGTGGTCGAGACCCGGGACGAGATCCTCGGCCAGGCGCTCGTCGAGGGGCGCCACCAGCTCACCGCCCGCCTCGGGAAGGACCCGTCGACCTGGCGCTGGGGCGACCTCCATGTCTTCGCGCCGCAGCACCCGGTGCTCGGCGGGGACGGGGTGCCCGGCCTCGTGCGGCGGTACGTCAACCCCGAGCCGGTCGGCGTGCCCGGCGGCTCGGCGGTCGTCAACGCGACGAGCTACAGCACCTCGGCCCGCGACGAGTACGGGCGGCCGAGCTACGCGGTCACCGCGGGACCGTCGATGCGGATGGTCGTCGACATGGCGGACCTCGACGCCTCGACCTGGGTGACCACCTCGGGGACGAGCGGGCACCCGGCCTCGGCGCACTACACGGACCAGGCCGAGGCGTGGGCCGAGGGCGAGACCTTCCCGTGGGCGTTCAGCCGGGCGGCGGTCGAGGAGGCCGAGGACGACCGGTTCGTCCTCACGCCCGGCGGCTGAGCGCCGGGATCAGGCCCCGCGCGCGGGTGCGCTGTCCCCGCTGGCCGTCGTCTCGTACGGGTCGTCGGGCGGCAGCAGGCTCGTGGTCCCCGAGGGCTGGACGACGCCGGCCACCCGGACGTCCTGCGGGCCGTGGGGGAGCGGGCCGTCGACCAGCTCGTCGTCGAAAAGGACGGCCCAGACCGGCGTGCTCGGCGGGAGGTGCTTGAGCACCCGGTCGTACCAGCCACCGCCCTGCCCGAGTCGGTTGCCCTGTCGGTCGACGGCCAGGGCGGGGACGACGACGACGTCGGCCTCCGCGATCGCCTCGGATGGCATCGGGTCGCCGGAGGGCTCGAGCGGGCGGCCCGGGGCGCGCTCCGCGAGGTCGTCGGTGCCGCGGAAGGTGGCCCAGGCCCGGGCGAGCCCCGGCCCGAGCGCCGGCAGGAGGATCCGCACGCCCGTCTCGTGCAGGGTCTCGATCGTCGGGAGCGACGGCGGCTCGGCACGGCGGGAGACGTGGTGCGCGACCGTCCGTGCGCCGTCGAGCAGCGGGAGCACGTGGCGGGCGATCGCGATCCCGTCCCGGGCCCGGTCGGTGTCCTGCCGTCGCGCGCGGTGGTCCCTGACGGTCGCCCGAAGGATCTGCTTCGCGTCGTCGACCTCGAGATGGTCGACGCGCGGAAGGTCAAGGATGCGCCGGTGCATGGCCACCATCATGCCAAGGATCGGGGTCCGAGGCGCGGCGACCAGGGGGGAAGATGCCACCGTTTCGCCCCCGGCGTAGGCGGTGGCGCGGCGGTGCCCGACGTGGGCGGGCCGTACCCTCTCAGGCGTGCCCACGCCTACCACCTGGCCCGTCGAGCTGCACGACGACGAGCTGGTGCTGCGCGGCCTGCGCCGCCGCGACCGACGCCCCTGGCAGGCGCTGCTCGAGTCGAACCGGGCCTGGCTCGAGCCGTGGATGGCCGGGTCACCCGCGCCCGGGCGACCGATGAGTGTCGGTGAGCAGGTCGTGGCCAACCGCAGGGCGGCACGCGCGGGGGAGGCGCTGCCGTTCGTCGTCGTGCTCGGCGGCGAGATCGTCGGGGCCGTCACGGCCCAGCCGGTCACGCGCGGGTCCAGCTGGACGGCATCGATCGGGTACTGGGTGTCGAGGCACGTGGCCGGGCGGGGGATCGCGCCCCGGGCGGTCGCGCTCGTGGCCGACCATCTCATCGACGAGCTCGGCATCCACCGGGTCGAGATCGACGTGCGGCCGGAGAACGCGGCGAGCCTGCGCGTGGTCGCCAAGCTGGGCTTCACGGAGGAGGGCCCGAGGCGGGGGCTCATCTTCGTCGACGGCGACTGGCGCGACCATCGTTCGTTCGCGCTGCTGGCCGGGGACCACGGGCGCGGGCCCGGGGCGGTGCGGCGCCATCTCGACGGCGGTTCGTCGTCGGGCGGGACGGACTGACGCGAGGTCGCGGGACCGACCCGAGGTCGCGGGACCGACCCGAGGTCGCGGGACCGACCCGAGGACGCGGGACCGACCCGAGGACGCGGGACCGAACGGCCCGAGGGCGAGGCGCCGGTCGAACCCGGCCCGGCCCGGCGGTGGAACGGGACCGGCCCCGCCCCGCGGGTGCGGGACGGGGCCGGTGAGTGCGCGGCGCGCGGGGCGCCGGCGGCGGACTACTCGACGGTGCCGGTGAGCTCGCCCTCGAACTCCTCGCCGAGACGCTCGCCGGCGTCGTCGCGGGGCTCGTAGGACACCTCGACCGTGAAGGCCTCGCCCGGCTGGTAGAGCATGACCTCGCCGACCGAGTACTGCTCGCCGGTGCCGAGGACGTAGGTGTCCTCGCCGAGCGAGTCGCCGTTGACCGCGTTGTCGTTGACGCCGTTCTCCTCGAGCAGGTCGGTGTCGGAGACGGACGGCTGCTGCATGTAGGGCCAGGTGTCGTAGCTCAGGCCCGCGTCGACCAGCCCGTAGGTCAGGGTGATCGGGTCGCCGTTGTTGGTGACGACGTAGTTGAGGATGAGGACCTCGTCGCCCTCGTTGACGATCGGCTCGTCGGTGTCCGGGTCCGCCCAGATGCTCGAGCGCGTCGCCTGGCCGGTGCCGACCTGGTAGACGTCGACCGTCACGTCGCCGGCCTCGATCGTGCCGAGTAGCTCGCCGTCCTCGGTGACCTCGTTGGCCCAGGGAGCAGCGGAACCGGCGCCGGCGGACGCGCCGCCCTCGTCGCTCGCGGACTCGCTCGGGGACTCGCCGCCGGCGGCGTCGTCGGAGGGGGTCTCCTCGGACTCCGACTCCTCGTCCTCGGAGGGGGTCTCCTCGGACTCCGACTCGGTCTCCTCGGTGGTCTCCTCCTCCTCCGGTGCCTCCTCGGAGGTCGGCTCCTCGGCGGGCGTGGCGTCCTCGCCGTCGCTCCCGCAGGCGGCGAGCGTGAGGGCGGCGGCCGCGGCGAGCGCGACGCTGGCGGTCATCCTCCGGGTGGTGGTGCGCATAGGGCTGGAGCTCCTGTGATCGTCGGGTGGGGATGCGGGGCGGCGGGCGCCCGGCTGCATCGGCCCCGGGGGGCTCGTCGCAGCGTAGCCAGGGGCGCCGTCCGATTCGGCGCAACGGTGCGGAATGCGGTCGCTGTCACGTCCGCGCGCCTCCCGGATCCTGCCCGCGCGCCGACCTAGCGTGGGATTCGTGGATCTTCAGGGCTACGTCCTCGCCGCGGCGGTGGTCATGCTCCTGGTCTACGCGCTGCCCGCCGTCGCGGACCGCCGTCGCCTCATGGCCGCCACGCGGCTCGAGGACCGGTACTCCGACCGGCTGCGGGTCGTGGCGACCGTCGGTGACGGCGGGCGCCGGGGTCGGGCCTCGCCCGGCCATCCCGGTCGGGTCGCGCGCAGCGCGGCCGACCGACCCACCGCACCGCTGCTGCTACCCGTCGGACCGGAGTCACGCGCCATGAGCACGATCAAGCCCCGCCTCTCCGAGCCGGCGCGGCGTGCCCGCGACCTCGCCCATGCCCGCTCGCAGCGGGCTGCCCGGATGAGTCGACGCGACGCTGCCCGCAACCGCCGCACGATGTACCAGGTGGTCCTCGGACTGCTCGCCGTCGCCGCCTGGGCGCTCGTGCACTACGCCGGCTGGCACCTGGCGGCCGCGATCGTGCCGAGCCTGCTGCTCGTCGCCGTCGTGGCCCTGTCGGTCCGGGCGGCCGGCGAGCGGCGGATGCTCAACTCGGTCGACCGCGCCGAGATCCGTCGGATCGACGGGGAGCTCAAGGAGCTCGCCCGCCGTCCGCGCGCGGCCGGCGAGCTCGAGGCCGGTGAGAGCGCCGAGGAGCGCGCGACCGGGGCGGGCCAGGACCGGACCCGCGCACAGCTGCCCGCCGCGGTCGGCTCGACGGACGCCGAGAGCCGTGCCGACGCCGAGCGCACGGACACGGACGAGCAGGAGGCCACGCCCGCCGGGCGCGCCGCCACGTCCGCCCCCGACGGCGTCGCCGCCCGCACCTGGGCCACGGTCGCCTCCGCGCAGCTCACCCCCCACAGCGACCCGCAGCCTGCCGCCGAGCCCCTGGGTCGGTCGGGCGAGGTCCGCGAGGACGGTCCTGCTCGTGCCCCCCGCACCGAGGACGCCCCGGGCGCGTGGACGCCGGTGCCCGTGCCTGCCTCGCGGTGGTCCGGCGACGGCTCGGGTGCGCAGCGCCGTACCGCCCCGGCCTTCGAGCCGCCCGTCGCGCCGTCCGCCCGCGTGCCGCTGCGCCCGACCCGGCCGAGCTCGGCCGGGTCCGTCGTGGCCGGCTCGGGCGCCGACGCCCCGGCTCCGGACGCACCGAAGGCCCCCGTCCTCGACCTCGACGCCGCACTCGCGCGCCGCCGGGCGAAGGGCGCCTGACCCGCACCTGCGGCCGGCCCTGCCGAGCGGTGGCGTTCGTCGTCGTCGGGGCCCCTCGGCATGACGCAGGACACGGATCGAGGCGCTGGTGAGGGGGTTGCGCGGTGCTAGACTTTTCTTCGCTCACCGGCCCGCCGGGGAGCATGGGGCTATGGCGCAGTTGGTAGCGCGTCTCGTTCGCAATGAGAAGGTCGGGGGTTCGAATCCCCCTAGCTCCACTCGAGTGGTTCGTGAGACAGCGACTCGTCAGCGGCTGGTTCCCCGGATGCGGGGAGCCGGCCG
This sequence comes from Georgenia sp. G2120, assembly GCF_055326485.1. Classification (NCBI taxonomy): domain Bacteria; kingdom Bacillati; phylum Actinomycetota; class Actinomycetes; order Allobogoriellales; family Allobogoriellaceae; genus Georgenia; species Georgenia sp. G2120. The sequence goes on from NZ_JBUZNL010000001.1 coordinate 245,894, forward strand.
TTTCTCCGTCGGTAGGAGTGCGCGGGCGTCAGGGCGGTTGAGCTCGGACATTGATCTCGCTCCCGTCCGGAGCCTGCCAGGCTGTCGCGCGTCTGGCAGAGGAGGTCGCGCCGATTCTGATCCGCATGGTCAATCGCTTCGGGCCGACCGGACTGCCCTGCCGGGTCCGTTCGCGGTCGAGAGGTGCGACTCAGACGTCCGGTTCGGCTTGCGCGCTGCTCCTCTTGAGTTGGGCCGCAACGGCGATGGTCACGAGTGCCACGGCCGTGGCTACCGTGTTGGGGATGACGAGCGGCCAGTCGTGCCGGGCCAGTCCGTAGAAGGCCCACAGCAGGAAGCCCGGGATGAGCAGGGCGAAATAGCCGAGTGATACATCGTCGGCGGACCGAGTTCGCAGCATCCTGTGAATCTGCAGAGTCGGGGCGATCGCCATGACGACTCCCCACCCCGCCGCCGCCAGGCCAAGAACGTCGCTGAGCACCACGGGAGCCTCCTGCTGCTGACCCTGGCTCTGGTCCTCGTCCATAGTGCACGGGGGGCGACACGAAGATGCATCAAGACTATGTGAAGCAGCGCCCTCAACGTCGACATCGCCACCATCCTCCATCCGGCACTAACCGCATACACATACGCACATCTGATGACGAATCGTGTCTCGAGAAGTGACCGAGTATCACCACGCCTGCGTAGATTTGCAGCCAGCATCTCTTCGCCACGGCCGATGTTAGAAGGTCATGAGACGTGTGCATGCCCTGCGAAGGACACATTGCGCACAGTTGAGTCCCGGATAGTGGTGCAGCGCGGTGACCTCGTGGTCGTCTCAGATATGGGCGCGGTCGCCAGCGGCAAGATCAGTCTCAGGGGCACCACTTTGTCAGCATTGAGCTTCGGCTGTTTCCGCGCGAAACCGAGCCGCTCGAACCGCCGCCAGATGTTCGGTCCGAGTCCACCTGCGTCCATTCGAGGAAGTCGTGAGACAGCGACTCGTGAACGGCTGGACCCCCGGGCGCCGGGAGTTCAGCCGTATTTCGTTGGTGGGCGTGCGCAGGCTTCAGGGCGGTTCGTGTTGCCACATCACGCCCACCGGTACGGTCGCCGGCATATTCCGCAGGGCTCGCAGCTGGCGGCCACGGCTAGGAGTGACGACGCCGTAGGTTGGGCACCCCATCAGCTGCCGCGGCGAGGAGACTGTGACCGTCACCAGTTCCTCGGTGCACTCGGGAGCCTCGACGTGCGCCCCGGGCTGTCCCACGAGGTCGTCCCGCCGTTGGCGTAGTTCAGTCGTAGAAGGGTGCACCAGGCCACTGAGTAGCGTGGCACAACGTCGAGGTCCCCGAGGGTGATCAGCATGACTCGTCACTGCTGGTCATCCAGGGGACCCCGACGCCTACCCCCGCAACCTCAACCCGGCGCGCCCCGCTCCCGACCGCTCACCCGAGCAGCCCCCGATGTCCGAAGAGCCTGTACTCGCCGCCGCGCTGTCGAACCTGTTATCTGATGGTCAGGTAACTCGCAGGGTGGTGATGCACGTCGGGTCATCCTCGTTCAGCGTGGTGATTGCCACTGTCCCTTCCTGTCCTTCATGCGCGATCGAGAGGGTTCCCTCGATGTCGCGAGGCACCCACAACCCGACGAAGCCGTTGTCGAACGTCTCGCGCGTCTCGTTGATGAGAACTTCACCGTCGGCGTCGGTGAGCACGACTTGAACGTCCGCATTGCCGAGTTCACCGATACAGGTGGTCAGGCTGTGGAAATAGCAGTCGTGCGTCTGCTCGCGATAGGGCGCGACGGAGACGTATACCTCGTCCTCGGGCATCGGCAGTTGTGCCTCGCGGCCCTGGTCATCGGTGAGCACGAGAGCGTCAGGCTGAACGGATGCGAGCAGATCAGATGGGCGATCGGCAACGGGCATCGTGTCGAGCCGCTCGATGACCTGCGCGGCGTCGAGTCCCGCCAGGTCGTGCGTGGAGAAGAACTCGCTGTCGGAAGCTTGGTTGCTGGATGGCGGCGTTGCTGATTCGGGGGTGGAGTTTGCGCAACCGGCGAGCACGAGGCCAGAGATGAGCGCCATGGTGGCTGCGGTGAGCAGACTCCCTCGTCGGGTCCTGGTGGGGTTGGTCATAGTTTGATCCTTTGAGACGTGGGGGCAAGCCGGTGTCGGAACGCTCGAGCGTTCCGACACCGGCCCGGACGGAGCGTTAGAGGGAGGCCAAGAGGTCTTCCATCTCCTGGATTTCTGCGGTCTGGTCGTCGATGATCGTTTGTGCGAGCTCGATCGCAGCCGGGTCGCTTCCGTCCTCGACCTGGGTCTGGGCCATCTCGACCGCTCCTTCGTGATGGACGATCATCTGCTCCAGGAACAGGCGCGACGCCTCGGTGCCACTGGCCGCTTCGAGGGCGGCGAGATCCTCCTCGGACATCATTCCGTCGCCGTGGTCCATCCCGTCCATCTCGCGTTCGTCCGGGTCGACGCCCCAGTCATCGAGCCAACCATTGAGCTGGTTGATCTCGGGGCCCTGGGCCGCCTTGATCTCCTCGGCCAACGTCGCCACCTCCGGGTCGACGTCGTCCTTGGCGAGGACGATGTTGCTCATCTCGATGGCCTGCTCGTGGTGGACGATCATCATCGATGCGAACATCACGTCCGCATCGTTGACGCCTGCTGCTTGCTCGGTCGAGTCGTCTTCCGTGACCGGCGTCGAGTCGTCCTCGCTCCCGGCGGAGCAGCCGGCCAGTACCAAGGCAGCGGCGAGGGCGAGCGCAGCGGTCGCCGCAGTTCGGGTAGTCATCAGTGTTCTCCAATATCAACAGTCGCTTGGATGGCACGCGAACCTCGATGGCATCGCGTGAGTGAGGTGGGGAACCCTGGGCGTTCTGGGACGCGCCGGGTTCACCGGCCCCTCACGTGCGACTGATGCAGAGAACGTGTAAGGACGGTGCCCTCAGTGGCACTCGGACGGTGAGGCGGACCTGGGGATGATCTGATCGTGGGTTGCTGTGCATCCATCCAGGGAGGAGACGCGGCGGCATCAGGACGAGCAGCGCGAGCAGAAGCGCGAGCACACACGCCATCGCCATCTCTAGATGGTCGCTGGCGCCGCAGTCCGCACACGCACCCTCGTGATTCTTGGCCGTGTCGCTGGATGTCTGCTGCCCTACTGCCGCGTGGTGGGCCTCTCCGGCCTCAGGGGCGGAAACTGAGATGGCTGCGGGCGCCTGGGCAGTCGGAGTGCCATGCAGGTTCAGCGTATGCATGGCGACCAGGCCCACGATGATCCCGGCAACAAGCAGACCACCCCAGAGGAGGCGCCGGAAGATGCCCCGAGGGGCTCTCTCGGATCGCGTCGCCGGCACGGACACCATCGGGCCAGGTTACCGACCGCCCCTGTGGTCGACCACAAGCCGCCCGGACACCTGACTCATGTGCAGGAGCACCACTGGCGGTGTCGGCCCCGGTCAGCGCAACCGGGGTATCGCCGAGGTGACGGACGGTGAACAGCGGGTCGATGGAGACAGGCCGGGTGTTGTTACCGGGCGTGCGGTGACCCTCGCCGGTGATCGCGATCGCGGAGCTGCTCACCGCGTTCCTTCCTGAGTCGCGGAGGCAGTGAACGCCGGCAACAGGATCGCCTAGATGAACCGCGGCGCGTCATCGGGGTCGAGGCAGAACGTGGCGGCTCCAACAATTGATTGATACCCGCTAGGGGTATAGGGTGACGGTCGTCGTACACAGATGAAGGAGTAGGAAGCTATGGCAACCACGACCGAGTACCAGGTGACTGGCATGAGCTGCGGACACTGCGAGAGCGCGGTCCGCGCCGAGGTAGGCGAGGTCCCCGGCGTCACCGGCATCGACGTCAGCGCGGCCACCGGCCACCTGGCTGTGACGGCCGATGGGCCGGTAGATGATGCCGCGGTGATCGCCGCAGTCGATGAGGCTGGTTACGCCGCCGTCAGGAGCTGACATGAAGGCGCCTGCGCGGCTCGGCCTGTACGGGCTGCTCCTGGTGGCTGTGTTCGCTGTGGCTGGATTCGTAGCGAACGCGGTGGTTTCCGAGGAGACCGTGCAGGGCTGGACGCACGACACCGACGACACCGCCCACCACGACGGAGAAGGTCTGATGAACGCCGTCGAGCAGGACGGTCGCGAGGCCGGAGTGTCGTCACTGGGCCTGAGCCTGGCCCAGGGGGGTTACCGGCTGGCCGCCGTGATCGCGCCGACCGACACGACCAGCGAGGGCGAGCTGTCCTTGACCGTGACCGGCCCGGACGGCATGGCGGTGACGGACTTCGAGGTGGAGCACGAGCAGGAGCTGCACCTGATCGCCGTCCGTGCTGACGGGCAGCACTTCCGCCACGTGCACCCCGAGATGGATGACGAGGGCACCTGGTCGATCCCCTGGCAGTGGGACGGAGCTGGCTCCTACCGGGTCTTCGCGGACTTTGTCCCCGCAGACACCGGAGAGGGCCTCACACTCTCGACCTCGGTCCAGGTGGCCGGCGATTACAACCCGGGACCGGCGACCGAGCCGGTTACCGAGACGACCGTGGGCGGCTTCGACGTCAGCGTGGAGGGCAGCCTCACCGCAGGTGAGGCGTCCGAGCTGACCATGACCATCACTCGTGACGGCGAGCCGGTCACCGAACTGGAGCCCTACCTGGGCGCATTCGGTCACCTGGTTGCCCTTCGTAACGGGGACCTGGCCTACCTGCACGTCCACCCGCACGGGGACGAACCCCAGGCTGGGGAGACCTCCGGACCCGAGATCGTGTTCGAGGCCACCGCGCCCACGCCTGGGAGGTACCTGCTTTATCTCGACTTCCAGATCGACGGCGAGGTCCACACCGCGCCGCTGGTGATCGACACGACCACCGACCCAGGCGAAGGCCCCGGCGGCGGGGAGCGCTCCGAGGACGGGCGTCCCGGCCAGGAGCCGGGAAACGCTGACGAGAATGAGGGCGGAGACGGCCATGACCACTGAGAACACCAGCACGGGCATCGCCAGCATCGAGCTGCAGATCGGTGGCATGACCTGCGCCTCGTGCGCGAACCGGATCGAGAAGAAGCTCAACAAGCTCGACGGCGTCACCGCCAGCGTGAACTACGCGACCGAGAAGGCCAGCGTCACGGGCCCCGACGATCTCGATCCGATGTTGTTGGTCGCCGAAGTCGAGAAGACCGGGTACACGGCCGCACTCCCGACCCCTACCAAGGGTTCCGATCAGAGCCCGGGCGAGGAGGGTGAGTCTGCCGCGGACGCCGAGCTGCGTTCGCTGCGCCAGCGGCTCATCGGCTCTGCCATCCTCGCGGTGCCGGTGATCGCCATGGCGATGATTCCCGCCCTGCAGTTCGACTACTGGGGCTTCGCGTCACTGGTGCTCGCCGCTCCGGTCGTGGTGTGGGCCGGCTGGCCCTTCCACAAGGCGGCGTGGATGAACCTGCGCCATGGCGCGGCGACGATGGACACCCTCATCTCGGTGGGCACGACCGCGGCGATGCTCTGGTCGATCGTGGCCCTGTTCTTCGGCACCGCCGGCCAGCCCGGCACGGTTCACCCCTTCGAGCTGACCATCTCTCGCTCCGACGGGCTCGGACACATCTATCTCGAGGTGGCAGCCGGGGTGATCACGTTCATCCTGCTCGGCCGCTACTTCGAGAAGCGCTCCAAGCGCCGCGCCGGTGCCGCCCTGCGCGCCCTGCTGGAGCTTGGGGCGAAAGAAGTATCGGTGCTGCGCGATGGAAGGGAGCAGCGGGTCTCCGTCGAGGAGCTGGCCGTAGGCGAGGAGTTTGTCGTCCGGCCCGGGGAGAAGATCGCCACCGACGGAACGATCAGCTCCGGCAAGTCCGCGATCGACGCCTCCATGCTCACCGGCGAATCCGTTCCCGTCGAGGTCGGCGAAGGCGACACCGTGGCCGGGGCGACCGTCAACGCCGGCGGCCGGCTCGTGGTGAAGGCCACTCGGGTGGGCTCGGACACGCAGCTGGCGCAGATGGCAAAGATGGTCGAGGACGCTCAATCGGGCAAGGCCGAGATCCAGCGCCTCGCCGACCGCGTCTCCGGGGTGTTCGTGCCGATCGCGATCGCGATCGCCGTTGCAGCCCTGGGCGCGTGGATCGGCGCCGGGTTCCCCCTGTCGGCAGGTTTCACCGCCGCCGTGGCGGTGCTCATCATCGCCTGCCCCTGCGCCCTGGGCCTCGCCACTCCGACGGCACTGCTGGTCGGCACCGGTCGCGGTGCGCAGATGGGGGTGCTCATCAAGGGCCCCGAGACCCTCGAATCGACCCGCAAGGTCGACACGATCGTGCTCGACAAGACCGGCACCGTCACGACCGGGAAGATGACCCTCACCGATGTCATCACCGCCGACGGGGGCGATCGAGCCGAGCTGCTGCGCCTGGCCGGTGGCTTGGAGGACTACTCCGAGCACCCGATCGCCCAAGCCATCGCGGCCGGCGCCACCAGCGAGGTCGGGGACCTGCCTGCGCCGGAGTCCTTCGACAATGTCGAGGGGCAAGGTGTGCAGGGCGTCATCGACGGCCACGCAGTGGTCGCTGGCCGGGAGTCGCTCCTGGCCGATTGGTCGATGCACGTGGACGAGAGCCTGCGTTCGGCCAAGCGGGCCGCCGAGGCCCAGGGCAAGACCGCGATCACGGTCGGATGGGACGGCGCCGCCCGTGGGGTCCTGGTCGTCTCCGATCAGATCAAGCCCACCAGTGCCCGGGCCGTCGCCCAGTTCAAGGAACTCGGACTGACGCCGGTGCTGCTGACCGGCGACAACCAGTCCGTGGCCGAGCAGGTCGCCTCCGAGGTCGGCATCGAGCAAGTCATCGCCGAAGTCCTACCCAAGGACAAGGTCGGTGTCGTCGCCCGGCTCCAGGACGAGGGCAAGGTTGTCGCGATGGTCGGCGACGGCGTCAACGATGCCCCCGCCCTGGCCCAGGCCGACCTGGGTCTAGCGATGGGCACCGGCACCGACGTGGCGATCGAGGCCGCCGACATCACCCTGGTGCGCGGGGACCTGCGCGCCGCTGCGGACGCCATCCGGCTGGCGAGGCGGACGCTGCGCACGATCAAGACCAACCTGTTCTGGGCCTTCGCCTACAACACCGCCGCGATCCCACTGGCCGCCTTCGGTCTGCTCAACCCGATGCTCGCCGGAGCGGCCATGGCCCTGTCGTCGGTGTTCGTCGTGTCGAACAGCCTGCGGCTGCGGACCTTCACGGCCCGCGCGGACGACGAGAGCGCGGCGGCTCCTGCTGGCACGGCACCGGCCCGTGAGCCGGTGAACGCCTGACCGTCGTCATCACGCAACAGGAAGGGACACCCGATGACTGCACACGAGAACCTGAACCTGACCGACGTTTCGTCGAGTGGAGGCAGCTGCTGTGGACACGCGCCGAGCGCCGACGCCGTCGCACCGACCTCCGCCGAGGAGATGGCCGAGTGCCCCGTGATGGCCGGCACCCCGGTCGTCAAGGCAGAAGCTGAGAACGCCGGTCTGGTCCGCGATCACAACGGCCAGCGGTACTGGCTGTGCTGCGCGTCCTGCGGCCCATTGTTCGACGCCGACCCCGATCGATACGCGACGGTGGGCTGAGGCCGCATCCGTTCCCGCGCTCCTTCGACGCACGTCCTCGCAGAGCGCGGGCCCTTCGCTCAGGCTCCATTCCCAGCCTGGAGGACACACGAAAGAGGCGACCATGAGCCACCACGACCACTCAACACGATCACCCTCGACGCCCGACGACACGCGGCACCACGGGTCCGATCCGCATGCTGGCCACCACTCCCACACCCAGGGACATGACGAGGCCTCGGATCACTCCGAGGCGCACGGGAACCACGGTGGACACGGCGATCACGGACATGGCGGGCACGCGGGTCACGGAGACCATGTCGCGCAGTTCCGACGCCTGTTCTGGATCATGCTGGTCCTCGCCGTGCCCGTGGTGGGGTTCAACGACATGTTCGCCGATCTCATCGGGTACCCGTTGCCCGAGGCAGGATGGGTCCGTTGGGTGTCGCCGGTCCTGGGAACCGTGATGTACGTCTGGGGCGGCCAGCCGTTCCTCACCGGCGCGGTCTCGGAGCTCCGCGCCCGCCAGCCCGGGATGATGCTGCTGATCGGCCTAGCCATCACCGTGGCGTTCCTCGCCTCCTGGGGTGCGAGCCTGGGCGTCCTGGACCATGAGCTGAACTTCTGGTGGGAACTGGCGCTGCTGGTGGTCATCATGCTGCTCGGCCACTGGATCGAGATGCGTTCCCTGGCGCAGACCACCTCCGCCCTCGACTCCCTGGCAGCGCTCCTCCCGGACGAGGCCGAGAAGGTTGACGGCGACGAGGTCGTGACGGTCTCCCCCGGCGATCTCGTGGTCGGCGACGTCGTCGTCGTCCGTCCCGGCTCTTCGGTACCCGCCGATGGAAAGATCGTCGACGGGTCGGCCTCCATGGATGAGTCGATGGTCACCGGAGAATCGAAGACGGTACGCCGCGAGATCGGTGAGCAGGTCGTCGCCGGCACTGTCGCCACCGACTCCGGGCTGCGGGTCGAGGTCACTGCCACCGGTGACGACACCGCCCTGGCGGGCATCCAGAAACTTGTCTCCGACGCGCAGGCCTCGTCCTCGCGCGCACAGAGGATCGCCGACACCGCCGCTGCCTGGCTGTTCTGGTTCGCCCTCGGCGCCGCATTGATCACCGCGGTCATCTGGTCGCTGATCGGGCTGCCGGACGCCGCGGTGGTGCGCACCATCACCGTCCTGGTCATCGCCTGTCCGCACGCACTCGGTCTGGCGATCCCCCTCGTGGTGTCCATCGCCACCGAGCGCGCAGCCCGCGGGGGCGTGCTGGTCAAGGACAGGCTCGCCCTGGAATCGATGCGCACCGTCGATTCCGTGCTGTTCGACAAGACCGGAACGCTGACCAAGGGCGAGCCCACCGTCACCGCCATCGAACCGGTCGGGAACCGCAGTGCCGAGGACGTTCTGGCGCTGGCCGCGGCTGCGGAGTCCGACAGCGAGCACCCCCTGGCCAGGGCCATCGTCGGCGCAGCCAGTGCCCGCGAGGTTCCAGTCGCGAAGGCTCAGGATTTCTCCTCCTCGCCGGCGGTCGGGGTCAAGGCAACCGTCGACAGCTCCGTGGTCGAGGTCGGTGGCCCCTACCTGCTCGACCAGCACGGGCTGGACGAACTGTCGGTCGCCGACCAGTGGCGGAACGAGGGGGCGATCATCCTCCACGTCCTGGCCGACGGCGAGGTCATCGGGGCGCTACGGCTGGCCGATGAGATCCGCCCCGAATCCCACGATGCTGTCGACGCCCTGCATGCCGCCGGCGCCCAGGTCGTGATGATCACCGGGGACGCCCAGGCCGTCGCCGACACCGTCGCGCGCGAGCTGGGCATCGACCGGGTTTTCGCCGGCGTGCGGCCAGAGGACAAGGCTGCCAAGGTCGCCGAGCTCCAGGACGAAGGCAGGAAGGTCGCCATGGTCGGTGACGGCGTCAACGACGCCCCTGCGCTCGCCCAGGCCGATGTCGGCATCGCCATCGGTGCCGGTACCGACGTAGCCATCGGGTCCGCCGGAGTCATCCTGGCCTCCTCCGACCCGCGCTCGGTGCTGTCCGTCATCGACCTCTCCCGCGCCAGCTACCGCAAGATGAAGCAGAACCTGTGGTGGGCCGCCGGGTACAACCTGATGTCGGTACCCCTGGCCGCCGGTGTGCTCGCACCGATCGGGTTCGTACTGCCGATGAGCATCGGCGCAATCCTGATGTCGGCCTCCACCGTCGTCGTTGCACTCAATGCCCAGCTGCTGCGGCGCCTCGACCTCACCCCCGCGTCCAGCACGGCGAAGATCCTTGACCAGGCCACGACCGAATGAGCACCCGTCTGCTGTCGTAGCAGAGACCGCACGAATCCGGAGAAGACACGATGGACACCACCACCGCGACAGCAACCGAAGCTGACCACGGATACATCAGCGACAAGGACCGCTACCTGGCTCGTCTCAAGCGCATCGAGGGACAAGCCCGTGGAATCCACCGCATGATCGACGAGGACACCTACTGCATCGACATCCTCACCCAGATCAGCGCCGTCACCTCCGCGTTGGAGAACGTCGCCCTGGCCCTCCTCGACGACCACCTCAAGCACTGCGTCGTCCGGGCTGCCAAGGCCGGCGGCGCCGACGCTGACGAGAAGCTCAAGGAAGCCTCCGAAGCCATCAGTCGCCTCGTGAAGTCCTGAGGCGCAGCATGGATACGACCCGCGCGGTTGTGGGTGCACGGTCGTGGGGTCCTTCGCCGCTGCGTCATCGTGCTCATCACAACGCCGGGCTCTGGCACACCGACCACGCCCAACGCTCATCTGCGCTCAGTTCTGGACGCCCGGGCAGAGCTCGCTGCCCTGCCCCATGTCAACCGTGAAAGAGACGTTCCGGATAATGCCTGCCCCTCGTCCACACCCTGATCCCGACCACCAGGCTCGCCGCGGCCCGGGACGGCTGCGCGCTGTCGTAGCGACCGTGTTCGCCCTTGCCATCACGCTGGCCGGATGCGCACCCGGCAGCGGCGGCAGTCCCGCCGAGGTGGCCGGCGCAGGCTACGTGTCCGGTGACGGGTCCCTGTCGCTGTGGACGCCCGACGAGCGCGGTGCACCGGTCGAGATGACGGGCACGAGCTACACCGGGGAGAGCATCGACCTGACCGACTGGCGCGGGGAGGTGGCGGTGGTCAACTTCTGGTACGCCGCATGTCCGCCGTGCCGGGCCGAGGCACCAGCCCTCGAGGCCATCGCCGAGGACTACCAGGACCAAGGGGTCCGCCTGCTCGGAGTCAACCCACGCGATGACACGGCCACCGCCCAGGCCTTCGAACGTACCTTCCAGATCCCCTACCCCTCCATCCATGACCAGAGCGCACGTGCCGTGGCCGCCTTCCAGGGCCTCGTGCCCCTGCAGGCCATGCCCACGACCGTGGTTCTGGACCGCCAGGGGCGGGTCGCGGCCCGCATCATGGGCGAGTTCGACCCCACCAGCCTGCGCGGCCTCATCGACGACACGCTCGCCGAGAGGGCCGAAGACGCATGAGCTGGGACCAGGTCGGCTCGTTCTTCGCCAGCACCGTGCTCACCGGCCCCATGCTCGCCGCGCTGCCCGTAGCCGCGCTGGCCGGATTCATCTCCTTCGCCTCCCCGTGCGTGCTGCCGCTGCTGCCCGGCTACGTCGGCTACCTCGGCGGCATGGCCGGAGCCACCACCCCGGGTGCGCAGCTGGCCGGCGGGCAGCAGACCAAGGTTCGTGACCGGCGCCTGCTGGCCGGGGTACTGCTGTTCGTCGCCGGCTTCACCGCCGTGTTCGTCCTGCTCGGCGTCATCTTCGCCTGGCTGGGGATCCTGCTCGCTCCCTGGCTGGACATGATCACCCGCATCCTGGGTGTCCTCGTGGTGCTCATGGGCCTGGCCTTTATGGGCTACGTCCCCCTCATGCAGCGCGAGCGGCGCCTGCACCTGACCCCCCGGCAGGGCCTCTGGGGCGCGCCGCTGCTCGGCGTCGTCTTCGGGCTGGGCTGGGCCCCCTGCATGGGACCGACCTTGGCCGCGGTGCTCAGCCTCGCCTTCAGCGAGGCCGATCCCGCCCGCGGCGGAATCCTCGTGTTCGCCTACAGTCTCGGGCTGGGGATCCCGTTCGTCGCCGGAGCGATGCTGCTGTCCCGTTCCACCCGGGCGCTGAAGTTCCTACGGCGCCACCGCCTCACCTTCCAGCGCCTCGGCGGCGGGCTCCTCGTCCTGCTCGGACTGGCGATGATCACCGGGCTCTGGAACTGGATCTCGGGCTACCTGCAGGGCCTCGCCGCCAACTTCCAGACCATCGTCTGACTGTCAGGAGTCCCTTCACCGCCTGCTGAGGATGGGATAGGGGCGTCGACCACAGTCAGGCCCCTTCGCCTGACTGACTTCGTGCCCGTGACGGGACCTTTCTCTCCGTGCTCACCGGCCCTGCCCACGCCGCAGCAGCTGACCCACCGGCGCCACCCGCAGCGCTCGTGCCGACACCTGCCCGCGGCGCCGGGACGACTCGGTCCCGTCAACGACGACGCGGTCACCGGTCCGATGGACCGGTGACCCCGTCGGGTCCCGCTGCCAAGGGGCACCGGCCGGTCGGCCGGTGACCCCGTCGGGTCGAGCGTGGATCAGCGGGTCTGCTCGATGCGGACGACCCCGAGGCTGTCCGCGCCGTCGCCGTCCCAGTCGCCGAACGCGGCGACGTCGCCGTCGCGCCCGTAGCGGGTCTGGGTCACCTCGGCGTCGGAGGCCATCTCGTTCGTCACGAAGAAGTCGGCGCCGCGCTGGAGGGCGAGGCTGTCCGCGCCGTCGCCGTCCCAGTCGCCCACGAGGACGAGGTCGCCGTCGCGGCCGAGCGAGATCTCGCCGTCCACGCCTGCGCCGGTCGGGTCGTTCGTCCAGATGACGTCGGAGCCGCGGCGGATGCCGAACGTGTCCGTGCCGTCGCCGTCGAAGTCGCCCACGAGGAGGGTGTCCCCGTCGGCGCCGAAGGCGGCGAGCTCGATCTCGCCCGGGTTCTCGAGGTCGTTGATGATGTCCAGGACGTTGCCGTGGCGAACGGCGAACGTGTCCGTGCCGTCGCCGTCGAAGTCGCCCTGGACGATCTCGTGGTCGGCGTCCCCGAGCCGGACGACCTGCTCGGCGGGTCCGGTCCCGAGGGTGTTCGTCAGGTGGAGCTCGTTCCCGCGGCGCACGGCGACCGTGTCGGTGCCGTCGCCGTCCCAGTCGCCGACGAAGATCTCGTCGCCCTCGACGCCGTAGAGGAAGCTGTGCGCGGCGTCGCCGGCCAGCTCGTCGCTCAGGAGGAAACGGGGCGTCCCGGGCGGGCGCACCGGCTCCGGCTCCGGCTCCGTGCGGGCGGTCTCGCGCGAGGCGGCGGCGTCGGATCGGGCGACCTGGGACTGCGTGTCAGTCTGCGGCTGGGCCTCGGGCTGGGGCGTGGCCTCGGGCTCCGGGGCCGGCTCCGCGGGCGCGGGCTCGGCCGGCGCGGGGGTCGAGCCGCCGGGGCCGCCGCCCGGGTAGGTGGCGAAGTTCTGGGTGGCGAACACGCGACCGTCCCCCGAGACCGCCACGCCGACGCCGAAGTGCGTGTAGGACCCCGTGAGCAGGATGTTGTTGTGCACCGGCGAGTTGCGCCACTGGCTCATGAAGTAGTCGGCCCGGTGGTCCGGGTAGATGCCCCAGGACAGGATCTCCGAGGTGCCGGTCGAGCCGGCGGGCACGGCCGACCGGCCGTAGTCACCACGGTGGACCATCGAGCCGATGCTCGCCTGGTGGTTGGACCAGGACTGCGCGACCGAGTCGATGGACCCGGTTCGCGTGAGCTGGGACAGGCCGTTGGCGGCGCGGTAGGCGTTGGTCTGGGCGGCGATCGCGTTGGCAACCTGGTTCTGCCAGCCGGCGTCGGTGCGGATGACGGGGCTGACGGTGCGGACGCCCGAGGGCGCCTCGGCCGCCTGGGCGGTCGTGACGGTCGCGCTCGCGGCGGCGACGGTCAGGAGTGCGGTGGCGACCCGGGGGGCGAGGGTGCGGCGCCGGACGTGGCGGCCGCGCGGGGGTGCAAACACGACGGTCGGTTCTCCTTGTTATCGGAACGTGACCACGTGAGACTAAGTCGTTACCATCGGTCACGTCGAGAACCTGTGTGACATCTCACCTCTTCCGGGCGGGGGCTCACCGAAGGCGTCAAGTTGCCTCCGCGCCGCCGCCCGGACAGCTGCACAAGCTCAGTGCCAACCCATGGTGACCGGAGCCCGATCGGTCCTGCCTCTGGGTGACGTCGTTCTCGTCTCGTGCGGGGGCCGCTTCCCGCGCTGCTACCGGCCGAGCCCGAGCCCGTCGACGACGTCGGCCACCCGCGCCCGTTGAGCGCGGGTGAGGGCCCGGATCGGCAGCGGTAGGCACCAGCCCGGGACGAGGCCGAGGTGCTGGGCGATCGCCGCGGAGACCCGGGCGCTCCCGCCGAGCTCGGGGAGGAGCTCCCAGAGCGGTGCGAGGCGTGCCGACTCCGCGGCCGCCTCCTCCGGACGCCCGGCCTGCACGGCCCTGGTGATCGTGAGCATCGGAGCGGGAAGCGTGCCTCCGACCGCGGTGTACCAGGCGTCGCACCCGGCAACGAGCCCGGCGGCCCCCAGGGCGTCGCCGGAGACCCCGACGGTGACGTGATCGGGGACGACGGCCCGGATGGCGTCGACGTGCCGACGGGCCTGAGCCGGGTCGACCGGTACGCCGGGGATCTTGATCGACGCGATACCGGGTAGTGCGGCGACGCGGGCGTAGAGCTCGGTGGTGAAGGTGAACCGGGTGGTCGTGGGGTTGTCGTACACGACCACCGGCACGTTCGTGTGCTCGGTGACGGTGCGGAACAGCTCGAGCACGTCGTCGTCGGTCAGCGGCTGGTACGTCATCGGCGTCAGCAGCACTCCCGCCGAGCTCGACCCGGCCGTCGGCCACGCTAGACCGTGGGTGACCCGGCCGTGAGGCGGGCGAGGCGCTTGCGGGCCCTGCGCAGCGCCCGCTCGCCGTGCTCGATCTCGCCCGTGAGCAGCAGCCCGTACGCGAACGTGTCCTCGCCCTTCTTCCGTGCCCTGCGCGCGCAGTCGAGGAGGTGCTCCTGCAGCATGACGGAGTCCCGGTGCGTGCCCAGGCGTTTCTGGACGGCGTGCGCCTCAGCCACGAGGTCGGACAGCTCGGGATCGAGCTCGGTACCGTTCTCGTCCTGCACGGCCACGACGGCGTAGCGCAGCCGTTTGGCCTCCTTGCGCACGTCGTGCAGGAGCTCGAGGCGCCGGTCGTCGTCCGTCTCCGCGTCCGCCTGCTCGACCAGGTCGGTGATGACGTCGACCTGCGCCCGACCGAGCCCCGCCAGCGTGCTCGCCACCGCCCCCTGCGCCGCGTCGTCCGGGGAGGCGTCCCGCCGCACGGGGACCTCGCGCGCGAACCGCTCGATCCGCTCGAGGTCGGCCCAGTGTGCGGGTCCGGCCATCGCCGAGAGAAGCGCGCGATGCGCCTTGTCATAGTTGGCCGCGCGGGTCCGGCGCAGCCGCCGCCGTGCCTTGCGGGGGACCAGGTCCGCCACGGCACCCTCCGCCCCTCCGGGCAGGTCGGCGAGCCGGGCGTCGAGCGACTCGCGCAGCACCTCCGCGTCGCGGGCGGACGCGAGCGCCCGGCCGAGGCCCTTGAGGATGGCCGAGACCTCCTTCGCGGCCCCCGGCTCGAGCAGCGGTGCGTAGACCTGGACGATCGAGCGCAGCGTCCGAGCGGCGACCCGCATGCGATGGACGGAGTCCGGCACGTCGCACCGCACGAGCGGGTCCCAGCCGACGAGGATCGACACCTGGGCGGACAGCGCAGTCGACAGGGTCGCGGCCAGGTCGCCGGTCCGCCCCCCGGCCGCGGCCCCGCGCCGGACGGGCCGACCCCCGGCGGTCCGGATCTCGTCGTCGAGCGCCTCGAGCAGCTCGGCGTCGTCCGACGTCATCGACCACTCGCGGGACGACGTCGTCGTCGTGCCCTGCGTGGCGCTCCCGACCACGTCGTCGTCGAACGTCGCGAGGACCCGTCCGCCGGGGTCGAGGACGTCGACCGGTGAGCGTCGCACGGCGCGTGCCGCGACGACGTCCACCTCGCGCCCGCGCAGCAGCGCCTGCAGTGCGTCGGTGACCTCGTCGGTGACCTCCCCGTCCTGGTCCGGGTCGACCAGCACGAGGTGCCCCCCGCGGTGCGGGACCTCGACGGCGAGCGTCGTGGCGCCGTCGAAGGTCCGGCGCAGCGCCGCCCCGTGCGTCGCCAGGACCCCGTCCTCACCCGCCAGGGTCCCGTCGGGCGTGTCGAGGAGCTCCTCGTGGACGAGGACCGTCGGGCCCGCGCGCAGCCGGTCCACCCCTGGTACGCGAGGCCGCGCCGGGAGCGGGGTGTCCTCCGCGACGCCGTACCGCCTGATCCGTCCCGCGATCGTCAGGGCCATGGTCCAGGCTATGCGCCGCCCGGTCCGGTCGGTCCAGGTGCGGGGAGGAGGGCCACGCCTGGGCCCACGCGAGCGGCAGCATGCGGAAGTGCGGCAGGCACGGTGGATCCTGCGGGACGTGCTGGCAGGATCCCGCTAGCGTCGCCGTGAGGGCCCGCGGCGCGCGAGACGGCACCGCCGCCTGCGGTCGTTGCCGGCAGCGCTGACGGAGGACGGATGGCCAGGAGACGGACACCCCCGCCGGGCGACGCGCGCACGGGCGGCCACCTGCGCCTGGTCGGCGGGACCGACCTGGTGCCCCCGCCCGAGCTGTCCGTGCGCGGCCCGTACGGGCTGCCCACGGTGCTGCTCGGTCCCGGCCTGCCCGAGCTCCTCGACGACGTCGCGCTGCCGGACGAGGCCCGGACCTGGCCGAGCCCCGAGGAGGAGGCGGCGCTGCTCACCACCTCGAGGGCGGTCCGGTGGGCGCGGCAGCTGCTCGACCTGCTGGGGCAGGGCCGGCCGACCACGCGGACCGGGGCACTGCGACGTGGCGACACCGAGGAGGCCGCCGAGCTGCTCGGCATCAGGACGTGGAACGAACCCAGGAGCTCGATGTGGGACGTCCTCGAGCTGTCGGTCGTGTGGTCGGCGCTCGTGGGCTCGGGCGCCGTCACCCTCGCCGCCACCCGCGCCCGCCCCGGCCTGCCGGTCCTCGTCCGTGGCCCCTCGATCGACGAGACGGTGCGCCGCTCCCGACTGTTCCACTCCAACGTCCTCGGTGCCTTCTTCGCCTGGCAGACCGACCCCGGGCGCGCGGCGGCCGCTCCGGCGACCGCCGTCACCCTGCTCGCGGCGGCTGGGCCGGACGGCCTGAGCGTGCCCGAGCCGCGCAGGACGACCGAGCCGAGCGACGACTGGTTCGTGTGGCTCGATCTGCTCGCGCTCGCCCGCCTCGACGTCGTCGAGCGCACGGGTGACGTCTTCCGACTGCCGCGCGCGCTCGTCCCCGCGGTGGCCGTGACCGCCGAGCGGCTCGCCGACCCGACCGGATCTCCGCTGCCGCTCGGCCGGCGGCCCTGAGCGCTGCGGCTGGGTCGGCCTGCCGGGTCTCGACGCGGGAGTGCGCCGGCGGGCGCGGGCGGCGACGCCGCTCAGAGCAGGCCGCGCCGGTAGCCCGCAGCAACGGCCGCCGCCCGGTCCGGCACCTCGAGCTTGGCGAGGATGTTCTGCACGTGCGTCTTGACGGTGGCCTCGCCGATGAACAGCGCGCGCCCGACGTCCCGGTTCGTCCGCCCCTCGGCGATCAGGGCGAGCACCTCGCTCTCGCGGGCCGAGAGCAGGGGCGGGCGCTCCGCCGCGCCGGTCCGGCCGATGACCGAGGGCGCGAGGACGGCCCGGCCGTGGACGACCTCGTGGATCGCGGCGACGATCTCCGCGCGGCTCGCGTCCTTGAGGAGGTAGCCGCGGGCGCCGGCGGCGAGGGCGGGTGCGACGTCGTCGTCGGTGTCGTACGTGGTGAGGACGAGCACCTCGGTCCCCTCGTGGTGGGCACGGACGTCCCGGACGAGGGCGACGCCGCCGCGGCCGGGCATGCGCAGGTCGGTGACGACGACGTCGACCGCGTGCCGCCGCAGCAGCGCGAGCGCCTCCTCCGCGCTCGCCGCCACGGCGACGACGCTCAGGTCGGGGGCGGCGTCGAGCTGGGCCCGCAGCCCGTCGCGGACGACCGGGTGGTCGTCGACGAGGAGCACCCGGACACGGTCCTGACCGGGGGACCCGCCCGGTGTCCGGTCGCCCGGGCCGCTCATGGGCGCGCCCCCGTCGATGCATCGGGCCACTCGGCCGCGTCCGGCCGATTCGGTGACTTCCGCGCGTCCGGTGCTGCGGGCACCGTGACGGTGATGACGGTGCCCTCGCCGGGCGTCGAGTCCACCGTCATCGTGCCCCCGGCGGTCTCGGCCCGGCCGCGCATGAACGCCAGTCCCTGGCCGGATCCCGAGCCGGAGCCGGAGCCGGTGCCGGTGACGTTGCCCGCGCCGGCCCCGCCGTCGGATCCCACGCCCGAGCCGGAGCCTCCGTCGTCGTCGTCGGGTGCGGGCGTGGTGCCGGTGCCGTCGTCGGCGACGTCGAGCGCGACGGCGTCGTCGAGGTAGGACAGCGTGACCCGGACCTCGGTGGCCCGGGCGTGACGCACCACGTTGCTCAGCGCCTCGCGCGCGCTGCGGACGAGGACGTCCTCGACGTCGGCGGCCACCTCCCGCTCCTCGCCGGTGACGATCATCGTGACCGGCAGCCCGTGGGTCCGCTGCACCCGCGCTGCGGACTCCGCCAGGGCGGCCGGCAGTGCCTGATGGGCCAGCGGCCCGGGTCGCAGCGCCCGCACCGAGCGACGGGCCTCGGCCAGGCCGTCCCGCGCGAGCGTGACGCTGGTCCGGACGCGCCCGCGGGCCGGGTGGTCCTCACCGAGCTCCGCGTCGAGGGCCTCGAGCTGGGCGACGACGCCGGCGAGCCCCGCGGCGAGCGTGTCGTGGATCTCGCCCGCCAGGCGGGCCCGCTCACTGGCCACCCCGGAGGACCGGGCCTCCGTGAGGAGCCGGCCCTGCAGCGAGCGGTTCTCCTCGACGCTGCGGGCGAGGTCGTCGTTGGCCGCGGCCAGCGCGGTCACCGCGGCGCGTCGGCGGGCGGACTCGTGCTCGACGGTGCGGATCGACCAGCCGGCCAGACCGGCGACGAGGCCCGCGGCGAGCGTGACGACGGTGTTCTCCACGGTCGGGGTGACGTCGCCGGGTCCGGCGATGACGACCCCGGACGTGAGCGCGACCCCGACGTACGCCCAGCGGCCCGGCAGCGCGTCGAACGCGAGTGGGAAGCACACGACGTAGAGCGGGAAGAAGTTGAACGACTGGTGGAGCAGGACCGCGCACAGCGCGACCAGCCCCACGTAGTAGACGGCGGACGGGAGGAGGCGGGTGCCGAGGATTCCCGGGCGGAGGGAGAACCACCCGGTGTGCCAGGCCAGCAGCGCCACGCTCCCGCCGACGAGCACGGGCAGGTTGGCCCGGCCGGTGCCGTCGGCCAGGAGCGTGAGTACCGCGGAGGCGACGAGGAGGACGTAGGGCAGCAGGATCCAGACCCGATCGGTCCAGCTGCTGCGCGGTGCGTCCGCCATGACGGTCACCGTACGGCGGACCGCGTCGGCTGCGAAGGGACGCCGTACGTGAGCCGGCGCAGCACCGCCTCGGCAGGACCGCGTCGACCCCGCCGGGCGAGGGCGTCAGCGCCCAGCACGGTGAGCAGCCACGCGAGCAGGGCGAGCCCACTCGCCGCGGCGGTACCGAGGTCGCCCCCGAGCCCGAGCGTCCACGCCGGCAGCAGCGCGACGAAGATGACGGACTGGGCGAGGTAGCAGCTCAGCGAGCGCTCGCCCGTGGCCCGCAGCGCATCGATCACGCGCCTGCCCGCGCCGCCGTCGCGGTCCCTGCCCAGGCGGCGGGCGAGCAGCGTGACCGCCGCCGCGTACCCGAGCCCGGCAAGGACGCCGGTGAGGATGTGCAGCCACGACCAGCCGACGAGGGCGATGTCCCCCGGGGTCCACACCCGGGCGGTCGCCATCGCCGTGCCGACCCCGCCGAGCAGCCCGACCGTGATGCCGACGCCGGCCGTGCGGCGCAGCAGAGAGAGGTGCGCCTCGGGGCGTTCGAGGATCCGGCGCCGGCCCGCCCAGACACCGACGAGCATCGGCGCGCCGACGGTGAGCAGGCCGACCGGACCCATCAGCCACTCGACCGGGCGCCACACGAGCGCCTCGATCGGGTCGCCGATGGCGAACGACCACATGTGGCCGCGCTGGGTCGTCACGGCGCCGTCAGCGTAGACGAGTCCCTGGATCGCGGAGGCGACCACGAGCCAGACCACGGCCGCGCGCAGCAGCGCCCGGTCCGAGATCTGCAGCACCCCGGCGAGGACGAGACCGAGAAGCCCGTACCAGCCGAGGATGTCCCCCGAGAACCCGAGGAGGGCGTGGCCGGCGCCGAACGCGACGAGCCAGAGCGAGCGGCGGCGCAGCAGGCGCCGCACGTCGTCCTCGCCGAGCCCGCGGTCGCGCTGCCGGTCGGCGATCCGCACGAGCCCGTAGCCGAACAGCGCGGCGAAGAGCGGGTAGGCGCGGGCGTCGACGGCCAGGGCGACGACGAGGGTGACGGCGCGGTCGAGCACGCCGTCCTCGACGATGTGCTGGCGTAGCCCGTAGGGGCGGTCGTGCAGGTAGATCGCCACGTTGGCGACCGCGATGAGGGCGAGCATGAGACCGCGGGCGAGATCGGGGGCGAGCGCGCGGGCCGGTCCCGGGTCCGTGGTGGTGGTTGATCGGTCCATGCGGTCGACGCTATGGACGCGGACGCGCGGCCGGATCAGCCGATCGGCGGAGGGGGGCGCGGGACCGCGGCACTGGCGCACGACGCCCGCGATGGCGCAAGCTCGCCAGGATCGAGTCCGGCGGTCAGTCGGGCGGGCGGACGAGCTCGGCCGGCACGACGTCGACGTCGAACGGCGCGGTGAGGTGGGCGGCCGCGGCGCCGCTCGCACTCGCGACCTCCACGTACCGGCCGTCGACGAGGTCAAGGGCGAGGATGCCCGGCTCCTGAGGGTCCACGATCCAGTACGACTCGACGCCCGACTCCTCGTACTTCGAGCGCTTGAGCACCTGGTCCTTGCGGCGTGTCGACGGCGAGAGCACCTCGACGGCCAGCCGCAGCGGCGTCGTCACGTTCGCCGGGCCGGAGTCGCCGACCCCGATGACCAGCAGGTCCGGCTGCAGGGAGGTGCGGCGGTCCGGGCGCCAGTCGAACGGGGCGAGCAGCACCTCGCACCCGGGCGGACGGGCGGCGCTGAGCAGGAGGTGCAGGTTGCCGATGGCGCGCTGGTGGGCGAGGACCGGCGCCGGGGTCACGAGGAGGATCCCGTCGAGCAGCTCGTACTGCAGGCCGTCGTCGGGGATCCGGTCGAGGTCATCGACCGTCCACCCGTCCGTGCGCGGCATCACCGTCATGACGCTCATGGTCCTCCACCTCCGCCGTCGTGTCACTGCCCGTCATGCCACGAGCGTGGCCCGGCGGCCGACGGTGCGTCCGTGCGCGTCCACAGGTCGCGCGGCAGGGTGGGCCGGCACGGGCCTGTGGGCACAATGGCGTCCGGCCCGCCCCGGGTCCTGCGGGGCCCGGACCGGGAGGAGCTGCGGCGTCGTCGTGCCGAGGGAGGGAGAGCCGGTGTTCGTCAAGATCTGCGGGATGCGCACGGTCGAGGACGTGCGGGAGGCCCGCGGCGCCGGCGCCGACGCGGTCGGCATCGTCGTCAGCTCGACGAGCGTCCGCGCCGTGCCGCCCGAGGACATCCCCGGGCTCGTCCGCGCAGCGGGGGGCACGACCACCGTTCTCGTCGTCCACGACCTGCCGGTCGACGACGCCGTGGCTCTCGCGCGGGACGTCGGCGTCGACGTCCTCCAGCTCCACGGGTACGGCGAGGCCGACAACCTGCGCGGTGCCGCGACCTTCCCGCGCGTGTGGCGGGCCACCTCCGGGGCCGACGGACCGACCGAGGTCCGGGCGCACGACGAGGAGGTCCTCCTCCTGGACTCGGCGACCCCGGGATCCGGGGACACGTGGGATGTCGAGGAGCTGACCTCCCCGCACGGCCGGTGGATGCTCGCCGGCGGGCTCACGCCGGACAACGTGGCCGAGATGATCTCCCGTGTCCACCCGTGGGGCGTCGACGTCTCCAGCGGCGTCGAGGTCACTCGCGGCGTCAAGGACCCCGCGCTCATCCACCGGTTCGTCGCCGCCGCGCGCAGCGTGCACGACCGGTAGGCCCCCCCCCCACGGCGTCGGGCCGGATCGACCGGGGTGACGATCCGGGCCCCGGCCGATCGTCATCACTGTGCGCGACATCCTGGTTGCGTGAGACTGACGACGACGGACGGAGACGATCATGCGATTCGCACTGCTGCTGCACAACGGAGTGCCGGACCCGGGGCAGGTGTCGGACGAGGACATGGCGGACATGCAGCGCCTGTTCGGCGAGTACGCCGACGCGCTGACGCGGGCCGGCGTGCTCGTCGGCGCCGACATCCTCACCGCGCCCGGGGACGCGCGCACCGTCACGCGGCGGACGGGGGAGACACAGGTCCAGGACGGGCCGTTCGCCGAGACGAAGGAGGCGCTCGCCGGCGTGTTCGTCGTCGACGTGCCCGACGCGGACGCCGCACTGGCGTGGGCCGAGCGCTGCCCCGCCAGCTCCTACGGGACGATCGAGGTCCGCCCGGCCGCGACGTCGATCGTCGACGGGGCATGGACCGCCTGAGCGCCGGCACCACCCGGGACGCGCGCGAGGTCGCGCACGACGCCGCGGCGCGCGCGGCCCGGGACGCCTACGGTCGGGTGGTCGCTCTGCTCGCCGCCGCCGACGGGGACCTCCAGGCCGCCCAGGACGCCGTCGGCGACGCCCTCGAGCGTGCCCTGCGCACCTGGCCGGACCGCGGGGTGCCGGACGACCCGGCCGCCTGGCTCCTCGCCGTCGCGCGCAACCGGATGCGTGACCGGTGGCGATCCGGCGAGTCCCGGCTGACCGGCCCGCTCGACGACGACGTGGCCCGCCGTCTCGCCGTCGTCGACGAGATCGACCCGGACGCCGTGGGAGACCGACGACTCGAGCTCCTGCTCGCGTGCGCCCACCCGGACGTCGACCGGGCGGCCCGGACGCCGCTCATGCTCGACGTCGTCCTCGGCTTCACCGCCGCCCAGGTGGGACGGGCGTTCGCCGTCCCGGCCCGGACGATGGCCACGCGGCTGACCCGGGCCAAGCGGCGAATCAAGGCAGCGCAGGTCCCGTTCGAGATCCCCGACCGGCACGCCCTGCCCGAGCGGATGGCCGCCGTGCTCGAGGCCGTGTACGGCGCCTACGTCATCGAGTGGTCCACCGGTCAGGAGCCGAGCCGGCTGCCGCCGGAGGCCCGGCACCTGGCCGAGCTCGTTGCCCAGCTCGCCCCGCGCGACCCCGAGGCCCGGGGGCTCGTGGCGCTCGTCCTGCTCTCCGCCGCCCGCGCAGGTGCGGGGCTCGGCCCGGGCGGTGAGTACGTCCCGCTCGACCAGCAGGACCCGGCGCTGTGGGACCGTGCGCTGATCGCGCGGGCGCACGAGCACCTGCGCGCCGCCCACGCGCGCGGCGAGGTCGGCCGGTTCCAGCTCGAGGCCGCGATCCAGGCCGTCCACTGCGCGCGCACGCCGGAAGGGCCGATCGACTGGGCGACGCTGCGCCGGCTGCACCTCGCGCTCGACGAGCTCGCGCCGTCGCTCGGCGGCGCCACCGCACTCGCCGCGGTGCTTGGACGCACCGACGGACCGGACGCCGGGCTCGCCGTGCTCGACCGGATCGCCGACCGGACCAGCGGGTACCAGCCCGCCTGGGCCACGCGCGCCCACCTGCTGCGGCTGGCGGGCCGAGCGGACGAGGCCGCCGACGCCTACGACCGGGCGATCGCCCTCACGCACGACCCGGCCCAGCGCCGCCACCTCACTCGCCTCCGCCAGGAGCACGCCTGAGCCGCCCCCCTTCGTCGAGATTGCGGTTGGTGCACGTCGAGATTGCGGTTGGGAGCCACATTCCTGTCGAGAGCGCGGCCCAGCGCCCGCGTTCTCTCGTCGAGATTGCGGTTCGTGCGCCTCGCGCGCGTGCGGGTGGTGGACCCGAGCGCGCGCGTCGGCGGGGGACATCTGCCCCCGCCCCCTCGGTCGGGGCGCGGCGGACGGCACCTAGCGTGGTCCGCCGCGGTCGCCGGGCACCGGTGACCGGACCAGGAAGGAGCGCAGGTATGCGATGGACGCTGCAGCCGCAGCACCGGTGGATCGGCATGATCATCTTCGGCGTGATCTTCACGCTCCTGGGTGCCGGAGCGGCCGTGCTGGCGCTGGCGGTGGCATCTGGGACGAGCGACCGGCTCGCGCTCGGGTTCGTCGCCGTGCTGTTCCTCGTCGTCGGTGTCATCGCCCTCGTCCTCGCGCCGCGCGCCAGGCGCGAGATGGGGACGTCGAGCGCCGACGACCTCCGTCCCGCGGTCCCGGACCCGGTCGTCCAGGATCTCGACACCCCGTGGCCGCTCGCCGCGGTCGCCGCCGCGCTGGCCCACGAGCTGCGGGACACGCCGTACGTCGTCGCCCACAACGACGAGGTCATCCAGGTGCGGTGGGACCTGCAGGACCGGTCCTGGTGGGTGCTCGCCCAGCGGAACGGGACGAACCGCGTGTTCGAGACCCGCCTCGTCATGGCGGGCCCCGGCAAGGTCACGCGGTCCGACCACTACTACGCGCTCGACTGGCAGGCGGGCGTACCGGTCGTGGGCGCGCTCACGGGCAGCAGCGAGGGCGGTCGCGTCTGGCGCTTCGAGAAGCGCGTCGAGCTCGGGACGAGCGCCGACGGACCGACGACACCCGTGGACTACACGTTGAACACCGCCGACCTCAACACCCCGCTGCAGGCGGTCCTTGACCGGGCGGGATGGACGAAGCCGAAGCTGGGCGCCGAGGCCAAGGGTGCCCTCATCGTCGGGTTGATCGGCGCCTCCGCCGTCGTGATCGTCCCGATCGTGTTCCTCGTCCGGTGGCTGATGGGCTGACAGGCACCTTCTGCGCAAAGGGGTGCGGGTGCAGTTGTGCCTCATCGGGCGGGCGCCCGCGGGCACAGCACGGCCGCCGGTCCGGCCCCCGTGACGGAATACCGCCACGGGGACCGGCCGACGTCGACCAGTTGTCCGACCGCGAGGGGCCCTGGGTCAGACCCGTGCGAGCTTTCGCGTGAGCAGGCCGAGGACGATGAGCCCGCCCGCGAGAGCGGCGAGCGGGAGCGAGGCTCCTGCCCCCGTCTCCGGCAGCTCGTTCACCGGGCTCCCGGCGTTCGCCGACCCGTCGGTCGCGGGCGCCTGCGGAGTGGTGCCGTGGTCGACGACCTCGACCACGACCGGAGTGGTGGCGTCGACGTCCGGGCCGTTGCCGGGGTCGGTCCCCGGGTCGCTCGGATTCGTCGGGTCGGTCGGGTCCACCGGGTCAACGGGGTCCGTCGGGTCGGACGGGTCCGTGGGGTCGGTCGGGTCGACCGGGTCAACGGGGTCCGTCGGGTCGGTCGGGTCGACCGGGTCAACGGGGTCCGTCGGGTCGGTCGGCGTGACCTCGTCGACGATCTCGGTCTCCCCGATGATCGTCACCGTCGGGTCGCCGACGTCGATCGGCACGGTGATCGGCAGCGTGATGACGTTGCCGGACAGGACGTCCTCGATGAGCGACCCGGACGAGCCGGCGTCGGAGCCGGGCTCCTGGGTGACGACCACCTCCGAGACCGGGGCGACCGGTCCTGTGGTCGCAGCCGGTGCGGTCCGGTCGATGGTCGTGTCGCCGAGGAGGGACAGCGAGAGGTCGCCGACCGTGACCGGCACCGTGATCGGTGCGGTGACGGTGTTGTCCGCGACCACGTCGCTCAGCAGTCCGTCGCCGAGCAGGTCGCCCAGCAGGCCGTCGACCGGTCCGCTGTCCCCGTTCTCGTCCACGGGAGCGGCCTCGACCGGCTGGGCCGAGGTGTCCACGGTGGTGGTCGACACCGGCGCCGGGGCGGCCGGTGTCTCGGTGGTGTCGACGGTCGTCTCGCCGAGCACGGTGGCGGTGATGTCGCCGACGTCGACCGGGACGGTCACCGGCGCGGTGACGGTGTTGTCCGCGACGACGTCGCTGATCGCGGCGTCGTCGGCCGGAGCGGGAGCTGCGGGCGCGTCGACGGTGGTGGTCGACACCGGTGCGTCGGATCCCGTCGTCTCCGTGTCGCCGTCGCTCGGTGCCACGGTCTCGTCGATCGTGGTCTCGCCGAGCACGGTGGCGGTGATGTCGCCGACATCGACGGGGACGGTCACCGGCGCGGTGACGGTGTTGTCCGCGACGACGTCGCTGATCGCGGCGTCGTCCGCCGGAGCGGGTGCTGCCGGCGCGTCGACGCTGGTGGTCGACGTGGGTGCGGCGGCCGGCGCGGTCACCCCGGACTCCGTCCGCTCGACGTCGGTGGTGCCACCCACGGTGACGACCGGGTCGCCGGCCGTGACCGGTGCCGTGATCGGCAGGGTGGCAGTGTTGTCCGCGACGACGTCGAGCGCGATCGGCTCGTCGGGGTCCGTCGTCGGCGCCGGTTCGGCCGGCTCTGCCGGGACGGCCGTACCGGCGGCCTCCGGCAGCTCGGTGGGCGCCTCGTCGCCCGCGGACGCGTCGTCCGTCGTGATCTCCACCGTGGAGGTCGGCACCGCCTCGGCGGCCGGCACCTCCTCGGACCGGACGTCGGTGTCACCGAGCACGGTGGCGGTGACGTCCCCGAGGTCGATCGGGGCGGTCACCGGTGCGGTGACCACGTTGTCGGCGACGACGTCCTCGACGAGGCCGTCGAGCGTGGTGTCGTCGTCCAGCAGGCCGTCGTCGGCGTGGGCCGCTGCGGCCCCGGCGACGAGCAGCCCGCCCGAGAGCACTGTGACTCTCAGGGCATGGCGTAGCAGTGCATGCATGGTCTGTCTCCTTGGAATCTGCCGTGAGTGCGCGGATGCGCGTGGATGCGTGTGCCGGCACGCGTGCCGGCGGGCATCACTCAGGCAGGGGAGACCGGGACCTCGTGATCGACGTCGAGGAGGGCACGGTCGGCGGAGTCGCCGACCGGCCAGGACAGCTGGGTCGTGTCGAACTCGAAGCGGGCGCCGGGCGTGCTGTCGGCCCCGCCGGCCCGCACCGGAGAGTCGCCGCCCTGCGTGACGACCGCGAACGAGTGGCCCGCCTGGGCGACGGCGTCGAGGCCGTGCTGGGGACCCGAGTGCTCGGCCTCCGGTGCCAGTGCCTGCGACGGAGCGACCCGCGCGGCGACGTCGTCGGCGACCTGGACGGAGGTGGCGACGGCGGCCGGAACGACCTCGGGGACGTGGTCGGTCGCGACGTCGACGACGACGCCCGACTCCACGGCCGTGCGCGCGGCGGGCGTGGAGCTCGCGGTGATCTCGACCGCCGGGCTCTGCGACCCGGACGGGACGACCGACTCCGCCGGGTTGGGCGTCTGCGCCGGGCCCCCCGCGGGTGCCTCGGGCGCGACGGCGGTGGGCGGGACCTCGTCGGCTGCGGGCGGTGTGCCGGCGGGCGCGTCGTCCTGCGTCGGGCCGGGCTCGTCGAGCGACGGCGCGAGGATGCCGATGTCGACGACGTCCTCGACATCCAC
This sequence comes from Georgenia sp. G2120, assembly GCF_055326485.1. Lineage (NCBI taxonomy): Bacteria > Bacillati > Actinomycetota > Actinomycetes > Allobogoriellales > Allobogoriellaceae > Georgenia > Georgenia sp. G2120. Next base: position 273,177 of record NZ_JBUZNL010000001.1, read on the forward strand.
GACCGGCTCGGCGATCGTCACGACCTCGTCGACGGCGGGCCGCAGCGGAGCGACCACCGGGTCGACCGCACGGACCACCGGGGCGACGGCGTCGAGAACGGGGTCCACGACGTCGAGGACGGGAGCGGCGCCTGTGGTCACGGGCTCGACGACCGTGCCGACCGGCTCGAGCACCGGACGCAGCGAGTCCGTCACCGGTCGGACCGACTCGAGGGCCGGCGCGACGACCTCGTCGGTCACGGGCGTGAGCACGGCGTCGGTGACCGGCGTGAGCGGATCGACCACCTCTCCGACGAGCTCGCCGAGCGTCGTCGTCAGCTCCTCGACGGGCGCGGTCACCTCCTCGACGACGGGGCTCAGGGCGTCGGACAGGTAGGTGAGCGGGGATCGGTCGGCGGGCTGCCCCGCCTCGTCGGCGACCGGAGCGTCGTCGGCCGCGGCGGCGTCGCGCTCCGGGGTGGGCTCGTTCTGGGCGGCCGGTGCGGGCGCGGTTGCCGCGTCGGGCTGTGCGGGCTCGGTCTGCGTGGCCGGTTCGTGCGACTCGTCCGCGTCGACGTCGGAGGTGCCAGGCTCCGGGCCCTCGGTGTCCGCGTCGCCGGCGCCCTCCTGGCCCGGTGCGGCATCGTCGGCCGGGGCGGCGTCGCCCGGGGCGGGGGGTGCCACCTCCTCGCCGGGCGCAGCGAGCTCGTCGGCCGCGGCGGCGTCGTCGGTGACGGCTCCAGCCGGCACGTCGACGTCGACGGTGGTGTCGTGCTCGGGAGCGGGTGGGATCGCCGACGGGTCGTCGGTGGCCGCCTCGTCGGCGGCCACGGGAACGCTCTCGGCCGGCTCGGGGTCGGGCGATGGCGGGACGGCCAGCTCGACGACGGGGTCGATGACGTGCTCCGCCACCGGATCGACCACGTGCTCGCCGATTCCCTCGAGCACGGAGGTGAGCACCGAGTCCTGGGTGTCCCCCGTGGTGACGCCCTCGTCGTCGTCGGCTGCGGCCGGGGAGGCGAGCGCGATGCCGACGACGACGAGGGCGCCGGTCCCACCGAGGGCCCGCAGGCTCCGGTCGGCCCAGCGCGGCAGGCGTCCGCGCCCGCTCTGCACCTGGCCCTCGACCGGTCTCATGGCTTGTCTCGTCCCCCAGACGAATATCGCGTAGATCACACTCTATCGAGGCTGGCCGGGCCCGCAACCCGTGGGGCCGGACGATCGGGCTCCGGGACGGTGGAGCCCTCACGGAGGGGGAGGACCGGAGGGCGATGCGAGCGGACGGTCGCACGGTCGGCGTGAGGTACGACGCGGAGGAGTGGCGCCGTGGCATCCTCGGGCCCGCGACGACCGGCCGGAACGCGCGGGCCGCGCAACGGGCCGACACCGACACCCGGTGGCGAGCGCACCACGACGACAGCCTGACGAGGAGACGCATGGACCGGACCCCACGGCTCGCGAGCGAGGTCTTCCGGGTCAACGCCGCCGGGGGTGTCGCACTGGTGCTCACGCTCCTGGCCTTCGTCCCGATCATGATCTCCCGCGTGGCCGAGGTGGACGAGTACGCGACCACCGCGGAGTGGCTGCGGGACTACTTCCTGTCCCTGACCATGCCGATCTTCCTCATGTACTGGGTGCTCTTCGCGGCAACGCACGTCTTCTTCACCCACCGGGTCTTCACCCGGATGTCGGCGCGGGATCTCCGCCGGTTCGCTGCGGTCCAGCGGCGCGCCGGCCGGTCGTGGTGGCGGTCCGTCCTCGGCGAGTCGAGCGCCGAGTCGTGGACCGTCCAGGGCGGGCTCGTCGCGGCCATCGGCGTCCTCACGATCGCCCAGACCGATCAGTTCCGGACCTCGATCTGGATGATCCTGCTGGGCTTCGCCGCCGTCGCGGGGTCCTGGGCGCTCATGGTCTACGCGTACGCGACCAGGTACATGCGGCTCGACTCCGGAGGGGCCCTCGAGTTCGATCTGCTCTCCGAGCCCGGGTACCGGGACTACCTGACGATGTCCGTGCTCACCTCGACCATGCAGGGGTCCGGGGTGCGGTGCCGGACGAGCGGCGCCTGGTCGGTCATGCGGACCCACTCGATGCTCGCGTTCGCGTTCAACACGGTCATCGTCGCGATGACCGTCAGCCTGCTCGTCGGTGGCTTCGGTTCCTGAACGCGCCGCTTCGGCTCCTGACCGCGCCGGGGGGACCAGGGTAGGCCGCGGCGGATCGAGGCCACCGCGGCCCGCCCGCGAGGAACGTTCCCTCACCCCACCGGGAGGGTCGCGGTGACCGCGAACCCGCCCTCCGGCGTCGGGCCGATGTCCGAGGTGCCACCGAGCGCGCGGGTCCGGTCGCGGATGCCCGCGAGCCCGAGTCCGGCACCGGCCGACGCCGTCACCTCGCCCGTGGCGGGCCCGTTGACGACGGCGACACCCACCTCGTCCGCCCCGACGGCGAGCGTGACGGCCACCTCGGCGCCCGGCGCGTGCCGCAGGGCGTTGCTCAGCCCCTCCTGGACGATGCGGTAGGCGGTGAGCCCGGTGGCGGGCGGGACGGTCTCCGGGCCGGCGCCCCGGTGGTCGAACGTGATCGTCGCGCCGGAGCTGCGCGCGCCGTCGACGAGCTCGGCCACGTCGGTGAGCGACGGTTGCGGAGCGAGGTCCGCGTCCTCGGTGCCGCGCAGGATGCTGAGCAGGCCGCGCATCTCGGTGAGCGCCGAGCGGGAGGACTGCGCGATGGACGCGAACTCCGCGTCCACCTCCGGCGAGGTGTCGCTGAGGCGGAAGGGCGCCGTCGTCGCCTGGACGGAGATGACGGACATCGAGTGCGCGACGACGTCGTGCATCTCCTGCGCGATCCGGTTGCGCTCCTGGAGCTCGGTGCGCCGCTCGGACTCCTCGGCGCGGGCCCGCCGCTCCTCGGTCAGGGCGGTCCGTCCGCGCAGGAGGAGCCGGAGCCCGCTGCCGGCCGCGAGCAGGCCGGCCCCGATGCCCGCGGTGACGATCGCGTTGGCGACCGCACCGCCCGCGTCGGGCCGCAGGAGGACGGCCACGACCGAGAGGGCCGACCCGCCGAGCCAGAGGCCGGCGCCCCACCGCCACCCGTGCAGGAGCGTGAGGACGAGCAGGTTGAGGAGGAAGGCGATCATCGTCGGCACGGGCCAGGGCCACGGGGCCGACGACGACGCCGCTGCCGCCGCCGTGCCCACGGCCCCCGCGAGGGCGAGACCGAGCGAGACGGCGGGCCACCGCACGGCGAGGACGAGAGCCCCCGAGGTCGCGAACGCGAGGACCATGGAGATCGCGACGTGGACGTCGTGGACGTTCGTCAGCACGGGCCACGTGATCGGGACGAGGACGACGGCCGTGTAGATCGTCGCCAGCCAGGTCCAGCCGGTGCGCGGCGACCGGAGGGCGAGGAGGTTCCCCACCGGGTCGTGGGACGGGGTCCGCCCGGTCATCGCTGCTGCCCACCGATCGTCGTGCCCGTGGGTGTGCCGGAGAGCGCGACGGAGGTGGCGCCCGCGTCCATCAGTGCCATGAGGCGCACGACGGCCGGCGTGCTGATCGCCAGCAGGAGCCCGGCGATCCCGGTGACGAGGGCGTCGAGCCAGAAGCTCTGCGCCACGGACTCCGAGATCCAGCCGTCGGGCAGCTGGGTGAGGAGCCAGGTGAGGCCGGACATCGCGTCGTCCTCGGGCAGGAAAAGTCCCCAGAACCAGTAGGTGATCCCACCGAGCGCGGCGGCCGGCCAGATGATGGCGACGAGCCCGGTGAGCAGGCGCAGGGGGAAGGCGAGCAGGCCCTCGTAGAACAGGTCGAGCCAGCGGCGTCCGTCACCCAGGAGCTTGATCCAGCCGCCGATCCCGCCGCGGTGCTCGCGGTAGCGGGGCGGGACGACCTCGGCGCCCCAGGCCTGCAGCCGCGCCCGGGAGATCTGGGCGAACCCGGTGGCGACGACGAGGGTGAGCGGCAGGACGAGCGCGCCGATCCAGACGATGAACGTCGCGACCCCGACGGCGAAGAGCGTGACGAGCAGGACGAAGGCGATGATCGAGAGGATCATCCCCGGCAGGAGGTAGCCGAGGTCGCGACCGAGGGTGCGCAGGGTGCGGCCCGCTCGGCCCTGACTGTCGTCGGTCGGTGCGGTGGCGGTCATGTGGTCACGTCCGTCTCTGGTGGTTGAGGACAGTGTGTCGGAGCGGCCGGGTGCCGCGGTGGTCGTGTGCATGACAGGGACTGTCGCCGCGCGCCTCGCCGCTCCGCGTCACCCGCGGGTGTGAATCGGTCCCCTACGCACGGGGGAGGGGAGGCGCCGGAACGCCCCCGACGACGAGAGGCGTCCCCGGCTACCGTGTCCGGGTGAGCACACCGACCGGTACGGGCGTCGTGCGCGTCGCCGTCGTCGACGACCAGGCGATGGTCCGGCAGGGCTTCGGCGCCCTGCTCGACGCGCAGGAGGACATGACGGTGGTCGGCAGCGCGTCCGACGGCTCCGAGGTCGTCGACCTCGTGCGCCGCACCCGCCCCGACGTCGTCCTCATGGACATCCGCATGCCGAAGGTCAACGGCCTCGACGCCACCCGCGCCGTCTTCGCCATGCCGGGGGACGAGCACCCCCGCGTCGTCATGCTCACCACCTTCGACGCCGACGAGTACGTGTTCGCCGCCCTCCAGGCCGGGGCGAGCGGGTTCCTCCTCAAGGACGCCACCGCCGACGAGCTCGCCGGCGCCGTGCGCGTGGTGGCGGCCGGCGAGGCGCTGCTCTCGCCGTCGATCACCCGCAAGGTCATCACCGACTACGCGGCCCGGCCCTCGGGTCGGCCGGACCCCACCGTCCTCTCGCCGCTGACCGAGCGCGAGCTCGACGTCATGCGCCTCGTCGCGACCGGGATGTCCAACGGCGAGATCGCCGGCGAGCTGTTCCTCGGCGAGCAGACCGTCAAGACGCACGTGTCCCGGATCCTCGCCAAGCTCGGCCTGCGGGACCGCACGCAGATCGTGGTCACGGCCTACGAGTCGGGGCTCGTCGCCGTCGGACGGTGACCCGGCGGCTGAGCGGACGGCTGGTCGGCCGTCCGGCCGGGCGGTGCGCCCGGCGCGAGGTGCTCGCGGAGCGTTCCGCCCCGGTAGTCGCGACGCAGGCGCCCGCGGCGCTGGAGCTCGGGGACGACGCCGTCGACGAACTCCGTCAGCGAGGACGGGTACAGCGCCGACATGACGACGAAACCGTCGGCGGCCTCGGCGTCGACGATCGCGCACAGCTCGTCCGCGACCGTCGCCGGGGAGCCGGTGGGCTGGGGCTTGAGCTGGCTGATCGCCTGCCGCTGGGCGAGCTCGCGGACCGTGAGGTCCTCCGCCCGGCTCGCGCGCAGCAGCATGTCCTCGAACCCCTCGCTCCCGGTCGCGCCCCGGTGGGCGATGAGGAGGTCGGCGGCGCGGGCATCCGGGTCGAGGTCGTCCGCGTGCAGGAGGCGTCCGAGCATCGTGAGGATCTCGCGTTCGTCGAGCAGCGCAGCCATCTCCTTCAGGCGGGCGCGGGCTGCGTCGTCGGTCGCGGCCACCACGGGCTGGACCGCGGCCAGCACCCGCAGGTCGTCCGGGTCCCGGCCCCACGCGGCGGCGCGGGCGCGCAGGTCGGTGCGCAGCGCGCGCATCGCGGCCGCGTCCTCGGCGACGACGAACACCACCTCGGCCCAGCGGGCGGCGAAGGTCCGGCCCCGCTCCGAGGCGCCCGCCTGCATGAGCACCGGTCGTCCCTGCGGGCTGCGCGGCAGCGTGACCGGTCCTCGGCTCAGGGCGACCGCCTCCGGGTCCGCACCCGCACCCGCACCCGCACCCGCATCCGCGTCTGCCTCCGCACTCGCGCCTGTGTCCGGGACCCGGTGCACGTGCGCCGGGTCCGCGAACATCCGGCGTTCCCGGTCGAGCACGAGGGCGTCCGGCCCCCACGAGTCCCACAGGTCCAGGACGGTGCGCACCACGCGGTCGGCCCGGTCGTAGCGGGCCGCCTTGCTGGGCATCGCGGACAGGCCCATGTTGCGGGCCTCGGCGTCGGTGGTCGAGGTGACGACGTTCCACGCCGTCCGGCCGCCGGAGAGGTGGTCGAGGCTGAGCATGGTGCGGGCGATGGCATAGGGCGGCAGGAAGGTGGTCGACATCGTCGCGCCCACACCCAGGTGCGTCGTGGCCGACGCCGCCACCGTGGCCAGGGTGACGGGGTCGAGGTAGATCGCCCCCTTGCCGCCGGTGCGGACGGTGGTCGCGTAGTCGCCGGCCGCGTCCTCGGGGACGGCGAGGGCGTCCGGGAAGAAGATCATGTCGAACCGGCCGCGCTCGAGCGTGCGGGCGAGGTCGGCGTAGAACGACGCGCCCAGCCAGTCCCCACGCGAGAGCGGATGGCGCCACGACTCCGCGTACTGGCTGGTGGGGGCGTTGACCAGGGCGACGAGGTGCATGGGTCTCTCCGTCGGGGGTGGTGGTCCGTCGGTGGGCGTGTTCATCCGGCTATCCGAAGAGGGCACCGGGCCCCCGCAGCGTCCCGGCGAGGTGGCTGACGACGAGCACGGCGGCCAGCACGGCGAGCACACCGGCCAGCAGCGCCCAGTCCGCGCCGCGCACCGGGGTGGGCCGCCACGTGGTGCGGGGGGCGAGCCCCAGCCCCCGGGACTCCAGGGCCTGAGCCATCCGTTCGCCCTTGCGCAGCGACACCACGAGCAGGGTGAACACCACCCCGGCCAGGTGGCGCGCCCCTCGTGGGGGCCGGCCCCGCACGTCGGGGGAGCGCGCCGCGTGGGCGTGCCGGATCGTCGACCACTCGCGCGGCATCTCCTGCAGCATCCGGTACCCGGCGAGGACGGCGTAGGTCATCCGCGCGCCGAGCCGGGCGTTGTGGTGCAGGCTCGTCATCAGTGCCACGCCGTCGGTGGACAGCAGGAACCCGACGACGCAGACCCCGATGACCAGCGAGCGGACGCCGAGCGCGGCTCCCACCTCGAGCCCCTCGACCGTCACGCGCAGCACGCCCCACTGCCACAGCACCTCCCCGGGACGGGTGAGGACGTTGACCGACAGCACGCCCAGGCCGAACACGAGGAACGGGAGCTGCGCCAGCACCAGCGTGCGCGGCGCGGCCCGGGTGCCCACGGCCACGGCGGTCAGGGCCAGCGCGTAGAGCGCGAGCGGCGTGAGCGGGTCGAGCACGAACACGACCGCGAGCGAGACCGCGGTGAGCGCGGCGAGCTTGACCGTGGGGTTGCGGCGGCTCAGCGGGGCGTCGCCGAGCGGTGCCCGGGCGAGCGCGGTCATCGGCCCACCCGCTCGTCGAGCCTGCGCAGCACGTGTGCGAGCGAGCTGCCGGGCACGTGCGCGAGCAGCCAGGACACGAGCGGGGGCAGGCTGAGGCCCGCGCGCCGCACGAGGTCCGCATCGCTGAGCACCTCGTGCGTGGGACCGTCGGCGATCATCTCGCCGTCGGCGAGCAGGACCACCCGGGTGGCGAGCGTGGCGACGGTGCGCAGGTCGTGGCTGGAGAGCACGATCCCGCGTCCCGCGGTCGCCTCCGCGCGCAGCGTCTCCATGGTCGCGACCGCGTCGCGCCGGTCGAGCCCGAGGGTGGGCTCGTCCGCGAGGAGGACGGGAGCGTCGTGGGCGAGGACGGCCGCGAGGCTGAGCCGGCGCTTCTCCCCGCCCGAGAGCCGGAACGGGTTCTGCCCGGCCAGGTGCTCGAGCCGGTGACGCCGCAGGCGGTCCGCGACCGCGGCCTCGCCCGCCTCGCCGGTGAGCCCGTGCCCGATCTCGGCGGCCACGGTGTGCGTGAGGAACTGGTGCTCGGCGTTCTGGAACACCATGCCCGGAGCGTCCCCCGTGACGGTGCCGGCGAGCGGCGGCAGGAGTCCGGCGAGCGTGAGCAGCAGCGTGGACTTGCCGACCCCGTTGGGGCCGAGGACCGCCACGACCTCCCCGGCTCGGACCGTGAGGTCGATCCCGGTGAGCACCGGGTGGTCCTCGGGGGCCGGGCCGGCCCCCCGTCCGTCGTCCCGCCCACCGCGACGCCCCGCGCGCCGACGTCCGCCGCGCCAGGCCGCACGGCCGGCGCTCAGCCCGCGCGCGGACAGGAGGGGCGGTCCGGCAGTGGTCGGCGCCGACTCGGGCGCCGACACAGGCTCGGGCCCCGGTCCTGGATCGGTCTCCGGCTCGGTCCCCGGGCCCGACCCCGGTGCTACCTCGGCGGCGAGCCCGCGCAGGTGGTCGGTGCAGCGGGCAGACGACAGCCCGCCCGGTCCACCGCAGGCCGCCGCGAGCTCCGCCTCGAGCGGAAGCCAGCAGCCGGCCGCCACGAGCTGTTCGGCGTGCGCGAGCAGGATCTCGACGGTGTCGCCCGCGGCGAGCAGCGTGCCGTCGGGGCCGAGCACAACGGCGCGGGAGGGCAGCCCGGCGATGCCGGCCGGGCCCGCCCACTCGTCGAGCCGGTGCTCGACGAGCACGACCGCCGGGTGGTGGCGCCGCACCGCCGTGCCCAGTGCGTCGCGCACGGCGGCGATGCCGGCCGGGTCGAGCATCGAGGTGGGCTCGTCGAGGACGAGCACCTCCGGCTCCGTGACGAGCGCGGCCGCGAGCGCCACCCGTTGCGACTCGCCGCCGGAGAGGTCGGCGGAGGACCGGTCGCGCAGCGCGCCCGCGCCGACGGCGTCGAGCGCGGTGTCGATGCGGTCGTCGATCGCGGCCGGGTCGGTGCCGTGGTTCTCGAGCGGGAGCGCGAGCTCCTGCTCGACCACCGGGAGGCACACCGCGGCGCCCGGGTCCTGTGCGAGGGCGCCGATGCGGCGGGAGCGCTCGACCACGGGCGTGCCGAGGTCGTGCGCCCCGGCCACCGTCACCTCCCCCGTGACCCGTGCCGTCACCGTGTGGGGCACGACCCCGGTGATCACCTGCAGCACCGTGGACTTGCCCGAGCCCGAGGGCCCCAGGACCACCACGTGCTCGCCGGGCGCGGCGCCGAGCGTGACACCGCTCAGCGCCGGCTCCGGCCGGCGCGGGAAGTGCACCGACACGTCGGTCAGCGCGACGGCCGACGCCGCCGCCGTGCCCACGGCCGGACGGTCGTGCCCGGTGGCGGCCCCGTCGTCGGGGGAGGTCCGGGCCGGCCGTGCCGACAGGCCCGTCATGCCTGACCGGCCCGGCCGATGGCGAAGTTGTCCACGACCCCGGTGCGCGCGAGCGCGTCGACGACCACCTTGGCGAGGAGCCCGCCCAGGACGACGCCGGACAGCGCCTGGATCGCCAGGCGCAGCGCGAAGATGTCCTGCCCGTACCAGCCCGAGCGGAACGCGGAGTAGAAGAACACCAGCGTTGCGCCGAGGAGCCCGGCCAGGGCGAAGATGCCCCACCCGAACCTCCGGTAGCGGGTGAGGAAGAACGGGAGCTCGCAGCCGACGCCCTGGAGCAGGGCCGCCACGAGGAGCAGCGGGCCGACCGGTGAACCGAGGAACGCGAACTCGATGGTCGCGGCGAGGACCTCGGCGAGCACGCCGGCGCCGGGACGCCGCACGATGGCCACCGCGATCGGGGCGACGATCAGCCAACCACCGAAGAGGACGTGCTCGGAGAGGTCGCCCGCGGGGCCCATGAGGACGCGCAGCCCGCTCCAGCCCTGGACGAGAGCCCAGTAGGCGAACCCGAAGACCGCGCCGAGCACCACCACGATCACGAGGTCCTTCAGCGCCCACGGGCCGTACCCGTGGCTCTGGTCCGCGCCGCTCATGACGCCACCTGCTCGCTCGGCGAACCCACCGAGACCGTGAGATGGGTGACGACGTGCGGGACGCTCGCGCCGACCCGCGCCCACGCGTCCGTCGCCGTCGCCACGACCTCCCCGAGGTCGCCGGTGAGCATCGTCGCGTAGTGCGCGGCCTCGCTCGCCACGCCCCGCTCCTGCGCCTCGGTGATCGCCGCCATGATCGGCTCCATGTGGTCGCCGCCGGCGGAGGAGCCGTCGAGCAGCGGGTACAGCGACCACTGGGCGCGGGCCGGGATGCCGGTGGGTTCGAGCTCGATCGGTGCGGCCGGGTCGGTCGCCTCGACGAACGACCGCGGGTCGCAGGTCACCTCGCCGGGGCAGCCCCGGGAGAGCAGGAGGTGCGCCACCACGTGGCCGCCGCCGGTGCGGCGGGAGGCGGCCTCGACCAGCGCGACGGCGTACGCGGCCAGGCGCTGCTCCGCCGGCGCGCGCCGCGCCCCGACGTACGTGCTGACGGCATCGCTCTCGACGACGAGCCCGTCGGTGAGGCCGCGCTGCTCGACGTCGGTGATCGAGCCGAGGATGACGTCGACGAAGTCGTCGGCGTGCGGGTGGATGCTCAGCCGCATCCCGATCCCGAGCTGCTCGGGTGTCGGGTCGGCGGAGCCGGTGCCCGCAGCGGTTCGCGGGTCGACCTGCGCGTCGTCGAGGGCCTGGGTTCTGCCGGCGTGCGTGCTCACGGTGCCTCTCCCGGCCCGCGGGTACGTCGAGACCTCCCGGAGCGAGACGTCCGGCAGGTGCCCTGCTCCCTACGCCGGTGCTAACCGGATCAGGTTGACGGGTCTGCGGACTCTCCGCACTCTCAGCGCCGTTCGGCGCTCCCCGGGGGTTGCCGGCACGCTACCGGTCGGGCCTCGGTGCGTCGAGGCCCGACCGCACGTTGGACCCGCTGGTCAGGCGCGGGCGCCGAGGTCGGCGATGTGCTCGGGCAGCCGCTCGTGGCTCCCGTACATGAAGTGGTTGGCCATGTTCTCCGAGAACCGGCTCGCCTCCGTGGTCCGCCCGACCGCCACGGCCACCTGACGGATGTGGATCGGGGACGCGCCGCAGCAGACCCCGAGGTAGTGCGCGCCGAGCGCGTAGGCCTCGTGGGCGAACTCGCCGATCTCGTAGCGGTTCGCGTACAGCGGGTCGAGCGCGGTGGGGAAGGGCCGGCCGTGCGGCGCCGGCACGCTCGCGCCCGGGTCGGTGAGGCTGAAGAAGGTCGGCTCGGCCTCGGTGGTGCGGTAGGGGATCGGGAGGGCGCCGACGTGACAGCTCACGGTCTCCCGGATCCGGCGCAGCCACGGGAGCATCGTGTCCGGCCCCCGGAAGCAGTTGAGCCCGACGACGTCGGCTCCACCCTGCTCGAGGCGCTGCGCCGTCTCGACGATTCCCACGCCGTCGGCCATCTCCTCGAGCGCCATCGGCGCGAGCGTGAGGACCACCGGCAGGCCGCTCGCGCGCGCCACCTCGAGCGCGGTGAGAGCCTCGCCGGCGTAGTAGAAGGTCTCGCCGACGAGGATGTCCGCGCCCTCGTCGACCGCCCAGCCGACCATCTCCTCGAACATCGACCGGACCTCGGCCTGGGTGCCCGTGTCGGACGGGTCCCACACGTTGGTGTTGGAGATGTTGCCGGCCACGAGGTTCCCCGGCACCGCGTCGGCGACCTCACGCGCGATCTGCAGGGCCGCGCGGTTGAGGGGCTCGAGGAGGTCCTCCTTGCCGATCACCCGCATCTTCTCGCGGTGCCCGTTGTAGGTGAACGCTTCGACGACGTCCGAGCCCGCGCGCTGGAAGTCGACGTGCACGGCCCTGAGCGCCTCAGGGTGCTCGAGCGCCACCTCGGGCACGAACTCGCCGGCGGTGAGGTAGCCGCGCCGCTCGAGCTCGAAGAGGAAGCCCTCGGCGCAGATCACCGGCCCGGCGTCGAGGCGTTCGGAGAAGGTGGCGGGCTCGGTGGTCGTGGCGTGCGCGGTCATGCGGTGCTCCTCGTGGTGGTCTCGGCGAGTGCCGCAGTGAACCGCGCGGGGCGCTCGCTGCGCTCGCGCGAGCGGCCACGGCTCACCTGGTGAGACGGGGGCTCGACGACGACGGGCAACGGCGAGCCCGTGCGAGCGCCCGGATGGCTGCCCTCGCGTCGAATCCGATGATCGGAGACGATGCCGTCATGCGAACGGTCACTGCCGCGGAGGCGTCACGCCGGTTCTCCGAGCTGCTCGACGCGATCGAGGCCGGGGAGACGGTGATCGTGATGCGTGACGATCGACCGGTCGCCGAGGTCCGGCCCGCACGCCGTGCGTCGGGGCGAGAACTGAGAGCCGCGCTCGGCGGGATCGCACCACCCGACGATCGATTCGTCTCCGACGTTCCGGACGCCGTCGACATGCTCGACCCGGAGACCGGGGCCTCCCGGGGCGAACGCTGATTCTCGGTACGAACGTCCTCGTGGACCACGAGCGGGGCTGTCTCGACACGTTCGCGCTCGACGATGACGAACTCGCGGTTGCGGTGCGTTCAGCCCGCCGGGTCCCACACCGCTGAGGTTCCGCGCCGGTGGCTGCCGACCAGGTGCGTGTCGACGATCCCGACGGCCTCCATCAGCGCGAACATCGTCGTCGGACCGACGTGCCGGAAGCCTGCGGCCTTGAGCGCCTTCGCGAGCGCGACCGACTCCGGCGACGAGCTCGGGACCTCGGCGAACGATTGCGGCTCCGGCGTCACGTCGGGACGGTGCGACCACACGAGCTCGGCCAGCCCGCCGTCCGCCCGCAGCGCCACGGTCGCCCGGGCGTTGTCGATCGTCGACTCGATCTTGCGGTGGTTGCGCACGATCGCGGCGTCGGCCATCAGTCTGTCGACGTCCGCGTCCCCGAACGCCGCCACCGCGTCGGGGTCGAAGTCGTCGAACGCCTCCCGGAAGGCCTCTCGCTTGCGCAGGATCGTCAGCCAGGACAGCCCCGACTGGAAGACCTCGAGGCTGATCCGCTCGAACAGCCCCTGCTCGTCCCGCACCGGCATGCCCCACTCGGTGTCGTAGTACTCCCGCAGCGTCGGGTCGCTCGCGGCCCAGGCCGGGCGAGCCAGGCCGTCCGCGCCGACGACGAGCCCGTCGTCGGCTCGCGTCCCGCTGTCCCCCGACCCGGCGTCTCCCGCCGCCGTGGCGTTGCCTGCTGCCGCGGCGCCTCCCGACGCTGTGCCCGGCGTCGTCGTTCCCGCGTCCGTCTCGTCCCTGCCCGTCCCCGCCATGTCTGCATCGTCGCCCGGGCCGGGAGGCCCACGCACCCCGTGGTGGCACATCTGTGGATGCGGCGCTGCGACCGGCACCTGTGGACCGCCGTGCGGTGTGCCGCTGTGCCGACGCTCGCGGGGAGCGCCGGCACGCTGGAGGCGTCGGTCGTGGGCGACCGGGATCGGCCCGCACGGGCGCCCGGGACCTCCGCCGGTTACCGTCGAGCACATGGCCGAGACCCGCCCGACCGTCCCCGAGGACGCCCCCGAGGTCCCCGCCGCGACCGCCCGACTGCGCAGGACGTTCGAGGCGGGCGCGACCCTGGCGCGCACCGCGCGACGTGGACACCTCGCCGACCTGAGGCGCCTCCTCGTCGAGGGCGGCCCCGAGCTCGCGGACGCGCTCGCCGCCGACCTCGGCCGCCACCCCACCGAGAGCTGGCTCGCCGAGATCGCCTTCACGATCGGCGAGCTCGACCACACCGTGCGCCACCTGCGGCGCTGGACGAGCAACCGCCGGGTCCCGGTGCCTGCGACGCTCCTGCCCGCCTCGGCGAGCGTCGTGCGCGAGCCGCTCGGCGTCGTCGCCGTGATCGCGCCGTGGAACTACCCGGTCCAGCTCGTGCTCGCCCCGCTGGTCGGTGCGCTTGCCGCCGGGAACACGGTGGTTCTCAAGCCCAGCGAGATCGCCCCGGCCACCTCGCTCGCCCTGGCCTCGCTCGTGGGGCGGTACCTCGACCCGGGCGTCGTCGCGACCGTCCAGGGCGGCGCCGGCACGACGACCGCCCTCCTCGAGCAGCGCCTCGACCACATCTTCTACACGGGCGGCGCCCGGGTGGCCCGGATCGTCGCGACCGCCGCGGCGAAGCGCCTCACGCCCGTCACGCTCGAGCTCGGCGGGTGCAGCCCCGTGTGGGTGGACCCGCGCCAGGACCTCGCGGCGGTGGCCAACCGCATCGCCTGGGCCAAGTGGCTCAACGCCGGCCAGACGTGCGTGGCGCCCAACCACGTGTTCACCACCCCGGAGGCCGCGGAACCGCTCGCCGACCACCTCGCCGCCGTCACGCGGGAGATGTACGGGGCCGACCCGTCGACGAGCGACGACTACGGCCAGATCGTCAGCGGGGACCACCACGCGCGCGTCGCGGCGCTGCTCGACGACACCGTCGCCGCCGGCGCGACCCTGCATCACGGCGGCCGGCGCGACGCCGCCTCGCGATACCTCGAGCCGACCGTCCTCACCGGCGTCCGTCCCGACCACCCCGTGATGTCCGAGGAGATCTTCGGCCCGGTCCTCCCGATCGTCGCCGTCGAGGGTCTCGGCGAGGCGATCGGGCACATCCGCGCGGGCGAGCACCCGCTCGCCGCCTACGCCTTCACGGACGACGACGCCGACCGCACCCGCCTCGTGCGCGAGGTGCGGGCGGGCGGCATGTCGTTCGGGGCGCCCATGCTCCAGCTGTCCGTCCCCGGTCTGCCGTTCGGCGGCGTGGGCGAGTCGGGAACGGGCGCGTACCACGGGGAGGAGTCCGTGCGGCGGTTCAGCCACGAGAAGTCGGTGCTCGCCAAGCCGCTGCGCCCCGACACGCTCGCGCTGGTCAGGCCGCCGTACGGCCGTCGGACGGGCGCGATGATCCGGGCGATGTTCGGCGTCTCGCCCCGGCGGTAGGACGCGCCGAGGGTCGGCCGGTCACGCTGCGCCACACCGACCGCCGATGCTGTGCGCGGGAGGGGTCAGCCGCCCCAGACCCGCAGCTCCCACGCGGCCTCGGACAGGTTCCACGCCGTCCACGCCGGGTAGTACCAGGCCGAGACGGCGGCCACCGAGCCCAGCACGACGACGAGCGCGAGCAGGCCCGAGCGGTTCGTCGTCGTCGAGGCGTCCTCCGCGACCGCGAGGTCGAGGAGGGAGGGGCGGGGACGCGAGTCGGGCATCGCGGTCCGGTCGTCGGGACGCGCGAAGTGCCGGCGCAGCCACGCCCACCGCTCGGCCTCGCGCTCGACGTCCGGTCCGCGACCCAGCGGCGCGTCGGTCGGCGGCCGCAGGATCCCCAGGAGCCAGCCGAGCGCGTAGGTCAGGGCGAGGACGACGAACGCGACGAACGCGACCGAGTAGAACTGGAAGATCGTGCGGTGGGAGTACAGCACCACCCAGGGCAGCCACATGGACAGGTAGCCCGAGAGGATCACCCACGCGCGCCAGTCGCGCAGCCGGAGAGCCGCGTAGAGGACCACGCCGAGGGCGACGACTGCGAGCCACCACGTCAGCGGGTTGCCGATCGAGGTCACGCCGGCGATGCACTGCTCGTCGCCGCACATGCCGAGCGCCGACCGCTCCTCGCCGCCGGCCCGGTAGAACAGCGTGGGTCGCAGCTGGAGCAGCCACACCATCGGGTGCCCCTGCGACTCGTGCGGGTTGACCAGGCCCGTGTGGAACTCCATCATCCGTGCGTGGTAAGCCCACCACGAGACGAACGAGTCGGGCAGCCAGGACGGGTACCCGGTCTCGAGCCCCGCCGCCCGCTGGTCGGCGGCCCACGTGCGGTTGAACCCCGCCGACGACGCGAACCACGACGCCCAGCTCGCGAGGTAGGCGAGCGCGGCGGTGGGCACGAGGGCGAAGAACGCCGGTGCGCCGCCGCGCCACACGCCGTCCGCGATCCAGCGCCGCGACCCGACCGCCCGCCGGGCCGCGGTGTCCCACACGTAGACCATGAGCCCGAGGACGGCGATGGCGTAGGCGCCCGACCACTTGACGCCGCACGCGGCGCCGAGCACGACGCCGGCCGCGACGAGCCACCAGCGGATCCCCACGCGGGGGGCCGGCCCGGAGGGCAGGCGTCCGTCCGGGGAGGCGGCGATCTGCTCCGCGGAGCGGCGGGCGAGGATCGCCCGCGTCGACTCCCGGTCCTTGAGGACCAGCATCGTCCCGGCGAGGACGAGGACGGCGAGGAAGACGTCCAGCAGGCCGATGCGGCTCGAGGTGATGCCGACGCCGTCGACCGCGAGGAGGAACCCGGCGACCCCGCCGAGCAGCGCCGACCGGAACAGCCGCGTGCCCAGGTGGGTGACGAGGACGACCATGAGCACGCCCGCCACCACCGAGCTCAGCCGCCAGGACTCGGGGTTCTCGGGGCCGAGCAGGCGCATGCCGATGGCGATGAGCCACTTCCCCAGCGGGGGGTGGACGACGTAGTCGGCCTCGGTGCTCAGGGCACCGAAGTCGCCCTCGGCGAACCGGGGGTTCGCGTCGTCGCCCTCCCAGTCGCCCTCGTACCCGAGGGTGAGCAGGGAGTACGCCTCCTTGACGTAGTACGTCTCGTCGAACGCGAGGCGGCCGGGGACGCCGAGCCGGGGCAACCGGACGGCCGCCGCGAGCACACCCATGAGCAGCGGGACGAGCCAGCCGAGCAGGCGGGTGCGCGGGTCGAGGACCTCGCCGAGCGGGCGCAGCCCGAGCCGCGCGCGCAGGTTCTGCTCGACCTCGTCGGCTGAGCCGTGCATCGGGCGGGGGACGCCATCGCGGCGGAACCTGCCGGCAGCGCGTCCCCGACGGGACGTGGTCGCCGCTGGGTCGTCCGAGTGCTCGCCGGCGCCCGCGTGCCCGGGGTCTCCGTCGCCCGTGGGGTCACCGACGCGCCCGGGGGCTGCGCTCGCTCCGCCGCCGTCCGGGTCGTCCGCGGGGTAGGGCCCGGGTCCGCTCGACGTCACGCGGCGAGTGTAGGGAGACGGCGGGCCCGACCGGTGACCGTCCGCGGGGGACACTGACCACATGAGCGAGCAGTCCGGCGTCGTCATTCTGGCCGCCACCCCCATCGGCAACGCCGGCGACGCGTCGCCCCGCCTGCGCGCGGCGCTCGCGTCGGCCGAGGTCGTCGCGGCGGAGGACACGCGCCGGCTGCGGGACCTCGCCCGCCGCCTCGAGGTCAGCGTCACCGGGCGCGTCGTCAGCCTCTACGAGCACAACGAGGACGCGCGCTCGGCCGAGCTCCTCGACACCGCGCTCGCGGGCGGGACGGTGCTCGTCGTCAGCGACGCCGGGATGCCCGCCGTCTCCGACCCCGGGTACCGCCTGGTGCGCCACGCCGTCGACGCCGGGGTGCGGGTCTCCACGCTGCCCGGGCCGTCGGCCGTGCTCGCCGCCCTCGCGCTGTCCGGGCTGCCGACCGACCGGTTCGCGTTCGAGGGCTTCTTGCCGCGCAAGGCGGGCGACCGGGCGAGGGCGCTGGCCGCCGTCGCCGACGAGCAGCGCACGCTGGTGTTCTTCGAGGCGCCGCACCGGCTGCTCGAGACGCTGGCCGCGATGGCCGAGGCGTTCGGTGCGGACCGGCCGGCCGCCGTGGCGCGCGAGCTGACCAAGACATATGAGGAGGTCCGGCGCGGGAC
Source organism: Georgenia sp. G2120 (assembly GCF_055326485.1). Taxonomy (NCBI): domain Bacteria; kingdom Bacillati; phylum Actinomycetota; class Actinomycetes; order Allobogoriellales; family Allobogoriellaceae; genus Georgenia; species Georgenia sp. G2120. The sequence goes on from NZ_JBUZNL010000001.1 coordinate 290,544, forward strand.
GCTCGGCGAGCTCGCCGCGTGGGAGGGCGAGGTGCGCGGGGAGATCTGCGTCGTCGTCGGGGGAGCCGCGCCGAAGGAGGTCACGCTCACGGACGGCGTCGGGGAGGTCCTCGCTCTCAGCGCGGACGGGATGCGGCTCAAGGAGGCCGCGGGCGAGGTGGCCGCGGCCACGGGGCTGCGCAAGAACGACCTGTACGCCGCCGCGCTGGAGGCGCGCTCCACGCACTGACCCGGAACATCCGAGTGCCTCATCAAAGGTTGACCCAGAGGGCGTCGCCGACATCGGCGGATACCGCGCCAGCGCCGTCGACGCAGGGGGGCACCCGGCCGGGCTGGCCGTGGACTTCATGACCGGTCAAGACTGCGGGCTTGGGGGATCGGGTCGTCGCCTACCTCACCGAGCACGCCGATCGTCTCTTGGTGGACTACATCATCTGACACCAGGCCATCTGGCACGCCGTCGAGCCGCAGGCTGGCTGGACGCCGTTGCCCGGCCGCGGCTCGGTGACCGCGAACCACGACGACCACCCCCACGCGAACCTGCGGCCGACCCCCTCCGCGAGCACGGGGGCGCTGGACTGCCTGCCCGCCTCCGCCGCGCTCTCGCCCGGGCAGGCGGGTAGTGGCCAGTCGGTGACGCCGGTCGACGGGTCCATCACCAGTTCCTACGGTCCCCGGCTGGGCCTGACGGGACACGTGATCGTCATCGACCACGGCGGCGGGCTGCAGACCAGCTACAACCACATGTACGCCGGCGGAGTGGGTGTCCGTGTCGGGCAGCGGGTGGGCGCCGGGCAGGTCATCGCCGCCGTGGGCAATGACGGCAACTCCACCGGTTGTCACCTGCATTTCAGGGTCTATGACCGGGGTCGGCACACCGCGCCGGAGACCTTCATGGCCACGTGGGGGTGGACGTGGGGCGAGCGCCGTCTGTGCGCGTGAGCTCGGCGCGGGTCGGGGTCCTCAGATCAGGGTTTGGAAGTTGGCGACGAGGCCCTGCAGGTAGCCCGAGACCCAGGTCCACAGACCGGTGACCATGGCCAGTCCGAGGAGGACGAGCAGCCCACCGCCGAGGCGCTGGAACGCGCGGCGGTGTCGGCGCAGGAAGCCCAGTGCCCGGGTTGAGCGGGACAGCAGCATCGCGCCGGCGACGAAGGGGATACCCAGCCCGAGGCTGTAGGCAAACACGAGGATCCCGCCGCGGGCGGGGTCGGCCTCGTTGAACGCGAGGCTGAGGACTGCCGCCAGGGTCGGTCCCATGCAGGGGGCCCAGCCCAGTCCGAAGACGACCCCAAGCAGCGGCGCACCCCACAGGCCCTGCCGGGGGGTCAGGTGCAGGCGCCGGTTGCGTTGCATGAAGGGGACGTAGCCCATGAAGGCCAGGCCCATGAGCACGACGACGCCGCCGAGGATGCGGGTGGTGAGGTCGAGCCAGGGGGCGAGCAGGATCCCGAGCCAGGCGAAGATGACGCCGAGCAGGACGAACACGGCGGTGAAGCCGGCCACGAACAGCAGCACCCCGGCGAGCAGCCGGCGGTCACGGACCTTGGTCTGGGGTCCGCCGATCAGTGGCGTGTCGGGTGTGGTGACCCCGGCCATGCCACTGAGGTAGCCGACGTACCCGGGCAGCAGGGGCAGCACGCAGGGGGAGGCGAAGGAGATGAAGCCGGCGATCGCCGCCACGGGAAGGGCTGCGAGCATGGGGCCGGTGAGCACGGTGCTGGCGAAGAAGGAGCCGAGCTGGTCCCACATCGTTCAGGCCCTCTCGGCGAGGGTGTCGGCGATCAGGCCGCGCGGCGTGGTGCGGTCGAACTGGCCGAGGATGCGCGCGGCGACCCGGCCCTGCTGGTCAAGGACGACGGTGGTGGGCATGGCCTGCAGCGGCACGACCCCACCCGTGGCCGCCGCGGCACGGGCGTCCCGATCATGCAAGGAGGGGTAAGGGACCTTGAAGGTGCGCTCGAAGGCCTGGGCGGTGGCGGCGTCGTCACGGGGGTTGACTCCCAGCATGCGCACCCCCTGGTCCTGGTTGTCCTCGGTGATGGCCTTGAGGTTTGGTGCCTCGGCCCGGCACGGGGGGCGTGCGGCGTACCAGAAGTTCCGCATGACCACGTTCCCGAGCCAGTTGACCAGGTCGATGCTCTCCCCGGGGTAGCTGGTACCCGTCATGTCGATCGGTTCACCGCGCTGGTCGGGGGTCCACATGGCCAGGGAGGGTGGCCAGGGCAAGCCGGGTCGCCGCGACTGTGCGCAGCTGCGGTGAGCCCGGCGGCCTGGGCCTGGGGCTGGGCCTGGGCCTGGGCCTGGGCCTGGGCCTGGGCCTGGGCCTGGGGCATGGTCAAGCATCGGTGAAGACTTTTCTTTCGCGTGGTTGGTGGTGTTCAGGGCAGCAGGGTCTGCCAGTAGGTCCAGAACTGGGCGCCGATGAGCGTCAGGATCACCAGGTACCAGCCGGTGAGGAGCACCCCGTGATACTCCAGCAGAACTCGGCGCAGGACGCGGGGCGCGGGCAGGTGGGCGGCGCTGAGGTTGTGCAGGGTGGTGTACCAGAACACGGGGATGGTCACGGCCCACACGACCATGCAGTACGGGCACAGCGCCTCGATGCGGTACAGGCTCTGGAAGATCAACCAGTGCACGAACCCGGCCCCGAAGGTGACCCCGGCCTGCAGGCCCAGCCAGAACCACCGCCGGTACCTGCCGCCGGCCGCCAGACCCATACCGACGGTGAGCAGGATCGCAAACCCGGCCACCCCGATGATGGGGTTGGGGAACCCGAAGGCATCGGCTTGGGGGGTGTTCATCACCGACCCGCAGGACAGCACCGGGTTGATGCTGCAGCTGGGCACGTAGGTGGGGTCGGCGATGAGGGCGATCTTCTCCACCAGGAGCACCACGGCAGCGACCAGCCCGATCGTGCCGGCCGCGACCAGCAGCGCCGTCAGATGGCGCGGCGGGCCGGGCGTGGCGCTGTCCGCGGCCCGCTGACCGCGAGGTGGTGCCAGGGGCAACATCTGATCAGCTGGCCAGCGCGGCGTCGATGAGGGCGCTGAACTCCTCGAGGCTGGCCGGGGAGATCATCTGCCCGTTGAGGAAGAACGTGGGGGTGCCCTGTACACCCAGCGCCACCCCGTCGGCCATGTCCTGGCGGACCCTGTCGAGGGTGGCCGGGTCGGCTACGGTCTGGTCGTAGGTGGCCATGTCCAGGCCGAGGTCCTGGGCGAAGGTGCGGAACAGGTCGGCCTGGGAGGTCTGCTGGTCGCCCCACTGCGGCTGGGTCTCAAACATCTTGTGGTACATCGCCTCGAACTGGCCCTGTTGGGCGGCGGCCTCGACCGCTACGGCCGCGTTCTCGGAGTTGACGTGGCCGGGGAGGGGGAAGTACCGGGCCACGAAGGTGACCTCTCCGGCGTAGTCCTGGCGCAGCTGCTCCACCGTTGGGTAGGCGGCCCGGCAGGCCTCGCACTCAAAGTCCATGAACTCCACCAGCGTCACCCGCCCGTCGGGGGCGGTGGACAGGTGGTGGCTGTCGTCGCGCACCAGCGGTGCGGCGGCGCCTTCGTTGGAGGCGTTGGCCGTGGTCTGTGGGCCGGAGCCAGATGTGGTGATGAAGACGATGGCCGCCACCACGGCGGCAAAGAAGCCCACGAGGAGCAGCGACAGCTTCACGTTCTTGGTCATTCGGATCCTTGCTTCACGCGATGCGTTCCACCGGCTCGTCGGTGCGGTGTGCGGCGGCTAGGTCTCATAGTGCGGCGTCGGCTGTACCGTACCTTCTCGCCCGGGTACCACGGCCACCGCGTTGCGCGGCCTGGTGAGGCCCGGGCCGCCGGTCTGGGGTGTCGTCGTCGGCGCCGCCCCACCGATAGAGCGCCACCAGCTCAGGCGATCGAGGTCGTTCGTCGGCTTGGGAGGGATGCGGCGCGAGCGTGCCGAGACCGGGCAGGAACCGGCCGACGCGCTGGGCGTAGCGGGTGTAGGCGGGGCCGTGGGTACGCAGCAGGTTGGACTCTTCGACGAGGCGGACCTGGATCTCCACGGCCAGGAACAGGCAGAGGAGCGCCGCGACGGTCACGCCGGTGGGGACCAGCAGGGCCAGTCCGAGCATGACGGTGAGCATGGCGGTAAAGATGGGCTTGCGGACCACGGCGAACATGCCCGAGGTCACGAGGTCGGTGCGCTCGGTGGTGTCCACACCTCTGCGCCAGGAGGCGCGCCGAATGCGGCCGCCAAGCCGGCCAGGTACAGGGTCAGTGCCGCAGCGGCGGCGGTCTCGGCGGCCATGGGTCTCCTCGGGTCGAGTCACAGTTCTGCGGCGGTCGGGTTCTCGGTCCTGTCGCCGCTGGTGAGGGCTACCAGCACCAGGGTTATGGCCCCACCAGTGATGTAGACGTCCGCGAGGTTGAAGGTGGGGAACCAGCCGGTGTGCAGGTAGTCGGTCACGACACCGTCGGAGGCACGGTCAATCAGGTTTGCCACCGCGCCTGCCATGATCACGGTCAGCGCCAACCACGTTGAGCGTGTTGCGGTGCGGGTGGCACGCCAGGCGAAAACAGCCAGCGCGCCGATGGCGAGCCCCGTGGTGGCGAGCACGACACCGGCTGGCAGATGATCGCCGAGACTGAAGGCCATTCCAGCGTTGAAACCGAGCCGAAGCTCGATGGGCCCCAAGTCCATCGAGTGACCGTCGGCCAGTGCCCCACCGGCCCACGCCTTCACCGCCAGGTCTACCGCCGCCAGCAGCACGACGGTGATGACGAGGGTGACCCGGGCCCTGGTGCCGCTCCTCGGTGAGGCGCGATTCGGTGTGGTCATGGGGCCGCCGTTCCTGTGTCGGTCGCGTGGACTCCTGCATCCTGCACGTGAGGGCTCACGGTTGCTCCTTCAAACGATGCGTCGAGCGTCAGCGACCTCATAGGCCGAAGGCACCGCCGTCGAGGAGGATGACGATGCCCAGGCCGATGAGGACGAGCGGGAAGAGGACGTGTTCCCAGCGTTCGAGGACCTCGGCGATGGGCCGGCGGGTGGCGACGTACCGCGCGGTGAGCACGAGCAGTCCGACCAGGGCGAGGAAGACGACGCAGTAGGCGATGACGGCGGTGGTGGAGGCGGTGGCGAAGACGGGGACGTAGACCCCGATGTTGTCCCCGCCGTTGGCGAAGGTCACGGCGGCGACGGTCAGGGTCCCGACCTGGCGGTCACCGACCTTGGCCTCGTCGTCGTCATCGTCATCTCCGCGGTTGCGCCACGCCTGCCAGGCCGCGTACAGGCCCAGGGTGAGGGGGATGAGACCGAAGTAGGGCAGGGCGGCCTCGGGCAGGAAGGTGCGAGCTCCCAGCGAGACCACCACGGCGACCAGCAGGATGCCGCCGAAGCCGAGGTATTGGCCGGCGAGGATCTTGCGGGTGGTGCCCGGTTGGCCGGCCCCGCGGGCGTAGAAGAGGGACAGGATGATGATGTCGTCGATGTTCGTGGCCACGAACAGGCCGATGGCCTGCAGGACGGGGGTGAGCAGTTCCATGAGTACCTTTCAGAGCGCAGCCGGCTGCCGCCGGTGCACGACGATGGCCCGCGGCGGGCGGTCAGTGTCCGGGGGTGGTGGTGTGGTGGGTGCGTGCCGCGCGCAGGCCGTTGAGGATGACCAGGACCTCGGCGACTTCGTGGATGAGGACGACGGCGGCCAGGCCCAGGACGCCGGTGACGGCTAGCGGCGGTAGGGCGGCGATGATGAGCAGCGAAAGGACGATGTTCTGGTTGACGATGCGCCGCCCGCGTCGGGCGTGGGTGATGGCCTGGGGCAGGAGGCGCAGGTCCTGGCCGGTGAAGGCGATGTCGGCGGACTCTATCGCGGCGTCGGAGCCGGTGGCCCCCATCGCGATCCCGACATCGGCCGCGGCCAGGGCCGGGGCGTCGTTGATGCCGTCGCCGATCATCGCGGTGGGCCGGCGGGCGCTGAGCTCGTCCACGGCGGCTGACTTGCCTTCGGGGCGCAGTTCGGCGCGGACGTCGCTGATGCCGGCCTGCGCGGCCAGCGCGCGGGCGGCCCGCTCGTTGTCCCCGGTGAGCATCGTGACGCCGATGCCCTGGCCCGCCAGGGTCTTGATGACCTCGGGGACCTCGGGACGCAGCTCGTCACGCACCCCGATCGCCCCGGCGACCGTGCCGTCGCGGTGGACAACAACGACGGTCATCCCCTGCGATTCGAGGTCACGGACCCGTTCGGTGAGGTGGCCGGGGTCGACCCCGCGCGGGCTGCCGGCCCTGATCATGACGCCGTCGACGGAGCCGTGGATGCCGAGGCCGGCTTCCTCGGTGATGCCCTGGGCCGCGGGGGTTGCGGGGGCGGCTTGGGTGATGGCGGCGGCGAGCGGGTGGGTGCTGTGCTGCTCGAGCGCGGCGGCCCAGGCCAGGACCCGCTCCTCGGTGCCATCGGTGGTGGGGACGACAGCGGTGACGGTGGGCCGGTTGGCCGTCAGGGTCCCGGTCTTGTCGAAGGCGACGTGTCTGATGTCGCCGAAGCGTTCGAAGGTCGCGCCGCTCTTGATGATGACGCCGAACTTGCTGGCCGAACCGACCGCGGAGACCACGGTGATGGGCACCGCGATCGCCAGCGCACACGGTGAGGCGGCCACGAGCACCACCAGGGCGCGGGTGATCCAGGTCTGCGGGTCACCGGCGAGGGAGCCGATGACGGCGACGAGCACGGCCAGGACCAGGACGCCGGGCACGAGGGGGCGGGCGATGCGGTCGGCGAGCCGCGCGCGTTGTCCCTTCTCGGCCTGGGCCTGCTCTACCAGGCTCACGATGGTGGTCAGGGAGTTGTCGGTGCCGGGTGCGGTCGCCTCCACCCGCAGGACCCCGGCGGTGTTGATCGCCCCGGCGGATACCTCGGCGCCCGGGCCGACCTCGACGGGGATGGACTCACCGGTGATGGCGGAGGTGTCCAGGCTGCTGTGACCGGTCCGGGCGATGCCGTCGGTGGCGATCCGCTCACCGGGCCTGACGACCATGACCTGCCCGGGGGTCAGGTCACGTGCCGGGACGGTCACGGTCTTGCCGTGGGTGAGCACGGTGGCGCTCTGGGGCACGAGCTTGAGCAGCGCGCGTAGCCCGGCGCGTGCCCGGTCCATGGCGCGGTCTTCGAGGGCCTCGGCGATGGAGTAGAGGAAGGCCAGGGCGGCGGCCTCCTCCACGTGTCCCAGGATGACCGCGCCGGTGGCGCTCATCGTCATCAGTAGCGCGATGCCGAGCTTGCCGGTGGCGAGCTTGCGCAGCGCACCGGGAACGAACGTGGAGGCCCCCAGCAGCAGGCCGACCCAGAACAGCACCAGCGCCGCTGTCGGGGCGCCGGTCCACTCACAGGCGACCCCGGCGACGAACGCTGCCCCCGAGGCGACGGGGATCATGACGGCACGGTCACCCCACCACGGGGCCTCGTGCTCGTCGTCGCTCTCGTGCTGCTCGACGGGGGCGTGGGTGGTCGCGCTCATGCGACGGTCCCGCTCGGGCAGCAGCCGGGCACCGTGCAGGTGGCATCCACGCACGGCGCGTTCTCATCGACGGCCAGAGTGACCTCGACCAGCGCGGTCAGCGCTGCCGTCAGGTGCGGGTCGGCGATCTCATACCGTGTCTGGCGGCCTTCGGGCTCGGCCACGACGATGCCGCAATGCCGCAGGCAGGTGAGGTGGTTCGACACGTTCGATCGGGTCAGGCCCAGGTCGCGGGCGAGCACCGCCGGATAGCTCGGCCCCTCGAGGAGCGTCATGAGGATCCGGGAGCGGGTGGGGTCGGCCATCGACCGACCCAAGCGGTTCATCACGTCCAGCCGCGAAGCAATAGTCAGCATGCGCTGACCATACAGCAGGCGCTGAACTCTCCGGTCGGCGCGGGTGCTCGCCACGCGCAATACCTGCATATCTCTATAGGTGTATGGTCATACTATGAGTGTTGCGTTGGCATCGGATGCCTGTGAGGTCGCCACCGCTCATCACCCGGAGAAGGTGGCGCTGACCCGGGAGAAGATCCCCGACGAGGGTGAGGCCGGCCGGTTGGCCGCGCTGTTCAAGCTGCTCGGGGACCCGCGACGGGCCCGGGTGCTGTACGCGTTGCTGGAGGCGGGCGAGCTGTGCGTGTGCGACCTGGCCGCCGTCGTGGACGTCCCGGAGGCGTCGTTGTCCCAGGTGCTGCGGGTGCTGCGCACCGCTGGGGTGGTAGCCAACCGGCGCCAGGGGCGGATGGTGTACTACCGCCTGGCCGACACTCACGTGCGGATGCTGCTGGACGTCTCCCGGGAGCACACCCGGCACGAGGGGCAGATCTGATGGGCGCGGGACACGGCCACGCCCCGACGGCCGGGCACGCCGGTGGCCGTTACCGCCGGCGGCTGGCCGGCGCGTTCGCCCTGACCGCCAGCTTCTTCCTCATCGAGCTCGTCGCGGGGCTGGTGTCGGGGTCGTTGGCGCTGCTGTCGGATGCCGGGCACATGGCCGCGGACGTGGTGGTGCTGGGTGCGGCCCTGCTGGCCACCCGGATCGCGAGTCGCCCGGACTCCACGGGCCGGCGTACCTACGGCTCCTACCGGGCCGAGGTGTTCGCCTCGGGCCTGGCGGTGCTGGCGATGCTCGCGGTCGGGGTGTATGTGGTGGTCGAGGCCATCAGCCGGCTGGGCGATGCGCCGCAGGTTGCCTCCGGGGCGATGCTCGCGGTCGGGTTCGCCGGCCTGGTGATCAACATCGCCTCCATGCTGCTGCTGCGCAGCGGGTCCAAGGAGAGCCTGAACGTCAAGGGCGCCTACTACGAGGTCATCGCCGACGCCGCCGGGTCGGTGGGCGTCATGGTCGCCGGCGTCCTGATCATCCTCACCGGCCAGCCGATCTGGGACATCGTGGTCGCGGCCTTCATCGCCGTCTTCGTCATCATCCGGGCGGTCGTCCTGGGCCGGCAGGTGGTGGCGGTCCTGGCCCAGCACGCCCCACAGGGGATCGACCCCGAGGATGTCGCCGGCGCCCTGGACGCGGTCGAGGGCGTGGCCCAGGTCCACGACCTGCACCTGTGGACCCTGACGTCGGGGATGAACGTGGCCACCGCTCACCTGGTTGCCGAGACAGGCGCCGACCATGGCACTGTCCTTGCCGGCGCCCACGGGGTGCTGCGTGATCGTTACGGTATCGACCACGCCACCTTGCAGGTCGAACCAGTTGCCGGCGGCGGCTGTCACGACCTGAGCTGGTAGCAGCCAGAACACGAGCATTCGCGCGTGGGGATACGCACCTTCAACTTCAAGCCGATGTCAAGGAGTCCGCGATGGCAGCACGGCAGGGCAGAGGTCCTCGGCCCGGTGACGGCCGACGACCGGGCCGGGCTCGGTATTTCGTGGCGCGGCTCGGCGCCGACCTGATCGCGCTGACGTCCGTGGCGATGACCGCGACCACGGTGGTGCGGTGACGGAGCGCGGTGGCCGCACCGCCCCGACGAGGAGCACGCTCGACAGTCTCCCCCCGGGGAGGACGCCGGTGGCCAGATCGGCGTGGCCGTGGGCGGTGGCCGCCCTGCCGCTGGTGGTCGTGGGTATGGTGGCGGGCCTCACGCTCAGTGGAGCGGCCGCTCCGCGCGAGCTCATCGACCCCGGTCCCCTGGTGCGGTGGGGCCTGCCACTTGTGACCGCACTGGCTCGCGTAGCCGCGACCGTGGCGATCGGAGCGCTCGTGCTGTGCGCGGTGGTCCTGCCTCGCGACACGCCCGGGCCGGCGCAGGACGTTGGTGGTCATCATTCGCTCGCGGACCGTCCGGCCACGGTGCCCGAGGATCCGACGTGGCGGCGCGTGGCCAACATCGCCGTCATCGCCGCAGCCGTGTGGGCACTGGCGCAGCTGGCGCACCTGCTCCTGACCCATGCCGCGGCGTTCGATACGGTGATCGACGGGCCTGGATACGGTGCTCAGCTCATCCAGTTCGTCACACAGATCGACATGGGCCGGTACCTGGGTGTGGCCACTCTCCTGGCCGCGGCCGTCGCACCTGCGGCCGCGGCGATCGGTGGCCACACGTCGGCGGCCTGGGCCGCCGTGCTGGCCATCGCCGCGTTCTCACCGGTCTCAGTGACCGGTCATGCCGCCGGTGCGGCCAACCACGACTTCGCTGTGACCTCGTGGTGGTTGCACGTAGCAGCTGTCGCGATCTGGGTCGGGGGCCTGGGCGTCCTGTGCGTGGTCGCCTCCCGGATCGGACCCGGCCTGGCGGAGGTCACTCAGCGGTACTCCCGCATTGCGTTCTGGGCCTTTGCGGTTGCGACCGTTGCCGGCGCGGCGAATGCGTGGATCCGGCTCTCCACGCCGCTGGACCTGTTCGTGCACCCCTACGGTCAGCTCATCCTGATCAAGGTGATCCTGACCGTGGCGCTAGGCCTGGCAGGCTGGCTTCATCGCATGAAGACCATCCCGGCGATCCGGCAGGCGCGCGCCCCGAGCGGGGGGGCCGGGTGGGCGTTCTGGCGGTTGGCCGGGGTCGAGGTCCTCATCATGGGCGCGGTGATCGGCGTGGCGGTGGCCCTCGGATCCTCCGCGCCACCAGAACCACAGGAGCCACCTGTCGATGCCAGCCTGGTCTACCTGCTGACCGGATACCCTGAACCCCCGGCCCCGACAGCATGGGCCTATCTCGCACAGTGGCGCCCGGATCCGCTGACCGCCTTCGTGGCCCTCGCCGCACTGGCGGCCTACCTCTCCTGGGTATGGCGGCTTCATCGCGGGGGGGCGTCCTGGTCGGCAGCTCGTACGACCAGCTGGGTGGCAGGAGTGCTCCTCTTCTTCTGGGCCACCAACGGCGGCGTCGCGGTCTACGGGAGCGTCTCATTCAGCGCCCACATGGCTCACCAGATGGTCCTCCTCGTGGTGGTGCCGATACTGCTCGTTCTCGGAGCGCCCCTCGCCCTGGCCCTGAAGGCACTACCGCCGCGTGCCGACGGTTCTCGTGGACCGCGAGAGTGGATGGGGTCCGTGAGAGACTCACGGGTCGTGGCGCTTCTCACGCACCCCGTCGTCGCCACTCTCCACGTTGGCGCGTTCCTCGTGGTCTTCTACTCCTCGCCGCTGTTTGCGGGCGCCCTGGACAGCCCCGTCTGGCACGCGCTGTCCATCGTGTACATCGTCGCGGCTGGCTCCGTCCTGGTTCATGCCCTCCTGGCCAGCCGCAGGCGTCGTGCGCCCCTCGCGCTTCGCCTGGCCGCAGCGATCGCCGCGATGGTGTTCTACGCGGTCGCCGGCGCGGGCCTTGTCTCCAGCACCGCACTGCTGGCTGCCGACCACTTCGGCCAGCTCGGACTGAGCTGGGGGGTTGATGCCCTGGCCGACCAGCGGACCGGCGGGCTGGTGCTGTGGGGTATCGGAGAGGCCGGAATGCTTGTCCTGGCTCTGGCACTCATCGTTGTCTGGATGCGCGCGCCCCTTGCGCCCGAGCGCAACGTCCGAGCTCCGTCTGCGGGGGCATGAGCAGGCACAGCCCCATGGGCGATGCGGTGCATGCCACACCATGTGCCGTGACCTTTCCGTTACACTCCTTCCGGTGATCCCGCGAGAGCCGGTGAGCGTACCTGTGTGAACTGCTGCTTGGAGACTGTTTGATTTCGGATGCATTCTCGCCGTCGTCGACGCCGTCGGTGACTCGCCGCGAACTACGTGCGGGCGACCGCAAGCGCCCCAGGCATCGCGCCACTGATAAGGGAAGCAGGCGGGCCACCGCCGACCTCTCTTCGAGCCCGGGATCCGCCGCCGCGACACCTCGCCCGGAGCGGGTCTCACGCAAGACGCGCTCGACCCAGGCCCTCGGTCAACATGAACCAGTTCATCGGGAGGCGAACGACCGTCCGGTGTCACGACGTGACATGCGGACCGAGCCGGCGCCACCGCGTGCACGGCGACGCTCGCCGTCCCGGCGAGGTCACCGGCGCGGAGCGATGCGGTACTCAGCCATCGCAGTCCTGACAGCCGTGACAGTCGTGGCGCCGATGCTGGGCACTATCTGCGTCGATCCCGCACACGCCCACTCAGACGAGACGCCGCAGTTCACGCCGCCCACCAGTCCAGACCTCGCCGGCCCTGAGGAGCTCGCGTCCCTCATCCCGACCCAGACGCCGGACAAGGTCGTCGCCGACGTGCCACCACCCGCGCGCACTGAGGAACAGGCGGCGAGGTCAGATGAGCGAGACCCGGTCAACGGCGAGACCCCGGAGGCGGCGACGCACGGTCCCGAGGTGGCCGCCGAGGAGCGGGCCACCGCGCCCGCAGAACCGCCGCCGACGGTAGTACTGCCTTTGGCGCAGAGTTCCTTCCGAGTCTCCTCCGTCTACGGAGGACGCGCCGACCCGTTCACCGGTGCGCCGACGTTTCACGAGGGTGTCGACCTGGCCGCGCCGATGGGCGCACCGATCTACGCCGTCGCCGACGGTGTTGTGGACTACGTGGGACCGGGCCGGGATGGGCGGTCCAGCATGATCATCGTCATCGCCCACGAGGTCGAGGGGCAGAGGTTCTACAGCTGGTACAACCACATGTACGCCGACGACCTGTACGTGCAGGAAGGCCAAGTCGTGAGCGCCGGTGAAGTCATCGCCGGCGTCGGATCCAACGGCAGGTCCAGCGGACCGCACCTGCACTTCGAGATCCACACCGATGACGAGCTGAGCACCACCGACCCGATCGCCTGGCTCCAGGGGCAGGACGCCGTGGACATCAGCGCTCTTGCGTAGCTCCGCTCGACGCTGGCCGCCGTGGCTCTCGAGCGACACCTGTGGGCTGACAGCTAGCGTCCGCGGTGTCATATGGTGCCCCCATGTTCGTTTCCAGCCACCGTCTGCGACGTGTGTGGGCCCGCCTCATCGCCCTCGTGTCCTTGCTGGCACTTGTTGTGGCCTTCCTCGGCGCGATGATCGTTTCGTCGGCCACGAGCGCAGCCGCCCACGACACCATCATCGACGCCGAGCCTGGTGAGGACGCTGTGCTGGACGCCGCACCTACCGAGATCGTCCTGACCTACAGCGCCGAGGTTCTCGACCTCCCGGCGGCCATCCTCGTCACCGACTCCGACGGCGAGGTCGTCGTCGAAGGCGAACCGACAGTCCAGGGCCGATCAGTCGTCCTCGACCTCCCCCCCGCCCTGGAGAACGGGACGTACGAGGTACTGTGGTCGGTGGTTTCCTCCGACGGACACCGCACCGAAGACGGGTACAGCTTCACAGTGGCCTCCAGCGGGCCGGACGCTGACCCGCAGGTCACCGTTCCTGATGACGCACCAAGCGAGGCTTCAACCGCAGACGCCACCGTAGGGCCGACGACGCCGGCCACCGAGGCCAGCCCTGACGCCGGTGCCGATGCCGATGCCGATGCCGATGCCGCGGAGACCACCACTCCATCATCAGGATGGCCCGTCGCCGTCATGATCCTCATACCGATCGCCATCCTGGTCGTCGCCGTGATCGCTGTCTTCATCTACCGTCGCCGGCAGGGGAACCAGCCGCAGTCCGCAGGGGACGCGTCGTGAGGGCCGTCTCCGCAGCGCTCGCCGCACTCGGTCTGGCGGCCACACTCTCGGCATGCGCGCCGGCCGGGACCTCGGCCGACGCGGGAGCCGTCGGCGCCGGCTATCAGTCCGGCGACGGCTCGTTCACCACCTGGGAAGCTACCGAGCGCGGTGAGTCGGTGGAACTGACGGGCACGACCTACGACGAGACCGAGATCAACCTGGCGGAACTGCGCGGGCAACCGGTCGTCGTCAACTTCTGGTACGCCGCCTGCCCGCCGTGCCGCGTCGAGGCCCCCGACCTCGCGCAGATGGCCGTGGACTACGACGGCGACATCGCCATGCTCGGCGTCAACCCCCGCGACGACACCGCCACCGCTCAGGCGTTCGAGAACACGTTCGATATCCCCTATCCGTCGATCCACGACGAGGGCGCTCGGGCCGTCGCCGCCTTCGAGGGTGTCGTCCCGCTGGCCGCCATGCCGACGACCGTCGTCCTCGACCGCGAGGGCCGCATCGCCGCCCGCATCGTCGGCCAGTTCGACCCGACCATCCTCCGAGGTCTCGTCGACGACGTCCTCGCCGAGGCGTGACCACGGGCGCCGTCACCTTCGTGGGTAGCGCACCCTGCCACGGGTTGAGAACGGCGACCGAGACGCATCCACGTCCGACTCGAGCAACCACCTGAAGCCGTGCGTGGCGCCGCCGTCCGCACCGTCACCACCGACTGGGAGCTCGACGTACTCCCTAGGACATCGCGCTACTGACTTCAGCCGATCCGACGGCTGGCGTTCGCCGGGCGCCCTCCCCGTCGCGGGTCAGCAGTCAGGCGCGAGAGCTGCGAAGGGCACCCCAGAGCCCGCTGCGGCAGATAGAAGCCGTGCAAGGGCCTGCTCGCGGCCGCGGAGGCCCGCCACCTCAGAGTGATCTGCTCGGGGTTTCTCGGACAGGGGCCGAGCTATTGTTAGGCGGCGGTTGAAAGCAACTGGTAGTTGTCGTGCACTTCGTGTGGTCGCTGCTCGCGGGTGGTGGGGAAGACCTCGCGGACCGCGGCCCAGAACCCGAGCGCGCCGTCGCCGACGGCGAGCACCGGGGCACGCATGCCGCGGCGCTTGCAGTCGCGCAGCAGGTCGGCCCAGGACTCGGTGGACTCGCGGTGTCCGTCATCGAGCGCGACGAGCTCCTTGGTGCCGTCGGCCCTCACGCCGATCATCACCAGGAGGCACACCTTGTCCTGGTCGAGGTGGACCTTGAGGTGGATGCCGTCCACTCACAGGTAGACGTCGTCCGTGTCGGCCAGGGAGCGGTCGTTGAGCGCGGCGGCCTCGTCCTGCCAGTCCTTGGTCAGCAGGGTGATCGTCGCCGCGGACAGGCCCGCGCTGGTGCCGAGGAGCTGCTCCAGTGCCGGGCCGACGTCCGAGGACGACAGGCCGTGCAGGTAGATCAGCGGCAGCACCTCGGCCACCTGCGGCGACTTCCGCGCCCAGGCGGGCAGGATCGCCGAGGCGAACCGCCGCCGGACGCCGTCCTCGTCGACGCGCTTGTCGTTGACCCGCGGCTGGCGGACCGGCACCGCGCCGGCCGCGGTGGCCACCTGACGCGGGGCGTGGAAGCCGTTGCGGACCACGAGGCGGTGCCCGTTCTCGTCGACCTCGTATGCGTGGTCCTCGATGTAGGCGGCGACCTCGGCGCGCAGCGCCGCGGCCAGCATCTGCCGAGCGCCGTCGCGCACGATCTCATCGAGCAGCGACCCGCCGGCCGCCACGGCCTGCTCGTCGTTGGTCTCGCTGCTCTCCTGGACTACCTTGAGCATGGGCGCACCTTCCCGAGCCGGCGCGTCAACGCCGACCCTGATCAGAACTTCCATGGGCTTCAGATCTTGCCCGGGAGGTGCGCCCGCTTCACGCCACCTCGTCGAGAGCCATCCACAGGTTCCGATCATTGCTCACGCTTCCCCCCCCCTCGCCCATCGGTCCCATGGGTTGTGTCACGAGAACACCGACCCCGTCGGTGTTCTCGTGACACAACCCGTGTGTTCGACGAGGAATGCGCGCGCGGGCTGACACAACCCGTGTGTTCGACGAAAGAGTGGTCCTTCGGGAGAGCGCGCGGGGTCTCGGGCAGCAGCGTCAGCCGCGGACGCCCACGGGCAGCCCGGACTCCACGAGCTCGACCCCGCGGGCCGTGAGCAGCTCGCGGGCCATCTCCCCGAGCTCGCGCGAGACCGGCGCGGTGAGGTCGGTGAGGACCCGGACGGGGAGCCCGAGTCGTCGTGCGTCCAGGGCCGTGGCCTTCACGCAGTGGGACTCGGCCAGGCCGACGACGTCGACGCTCTCGATGCACCGCGACTCGAGGATCTCGGCGAGCGTGCGCCCTTCCGCGTCCACGCCGTCGAAGCCCGAGTAGGCGGCCTCGTAGGCGCCCTTCTTCAGGGAGACCTCCGGGGCGAGGTCGTCGAGCGCGGGGTGCAGCTCGGCCTCGTCCGTGCCGGCGACGCCGTGCGGCGGCCACGAGTCCACGAAGTCGGGTGTCTGAGAGAAGTGGTCCCCGGGGTCCACGTGCCAGTCCTGGGTGGTGACCACGACGTCGTAGGCGTCGCGGTGGGTCCGGGCGAACTCGGCCACGCGTCGCGCGATCTCGTTGCCGCCCTCGACCGCCAGTGCACCTCCCTCGCAGAACGTGGGCTGGACATCGACCACCAGCAGTGCGCGCCTGGTGCGGCGCCTGCGGTCGCCCTTCATGGCATGTGCTCCGTTCGACTGATCGTGTTCGGGTGAACTCGATGCCGCGCCATCCTGCCACCGAGTCGCCGCAATGACACATGGGCAGGTGAGACCTCCCGCACGTCGCCGCGCAACTACCCTGGAGCGCATGACCCACATCCTGTCCGCCGTGGCGTGGCCCTACGCCAACGGCCCCCGGCACATCGGCCACGTCGCCGGCTTCGGCGTCCCCTCTGACGTGTTCAGCAGGTACGCCCGGATGGCGGGTCACGACGTCCTCATGGTCTCCGGCTCCGACGAGCACGGCACGCCGATCCTCATCGCCGCCGACGAGGCCGGCGTGTCCGCCCAGGAGCTCGCCGACAGGAACCACCGCCTCATCGCGGAGGACCTGGTCGCCCTCGGCCTGACCTACGACCTCTACACGCGCACGACGGCGGGCAACCACCACAGCGTGGTGCAGGAGATGTTCGAGGGGGTCCACGCCAACGGGTACTTCATCGAGCAGACCACGCACGGCGCGGTGTCGCCGTCGACGGGACGCACCCTGCCCGACCGCTACATCGAGGGCACGTGCCCGATCTGCGGGGCGGGCGGCGCGCGCGGCGACCAGTGCGACACGTGCGGCAACCAGCTCGACCCGGCCGACCTCATCGACCCGGTCTCGCGGATCAACGGCGAGACGCCGAAGTTCGTCGAGACCCAGCACTTCTTCCTCGACCTGCCCGCGCTCGCCGAGGAGCTCGGCCGCTGGCTCGACGAGCGAGAGGCCGCCGGCACGTGGCGCCCCAACGTCATCCGGTTCAGCCAGAACATCCTCAAGGACATCCGGCCGCGCGCGATGACCCGGGACATCGACTGGGGCATCGCCGTGCCGCTGGACGGGTGGCGCGAGAACCCCACGAAGAAGCTCTACGTGTGGTTCGACGCCGTCATCGGCTACCTGTCCGCCTCGGTCGAGTGGGCCCGCCGCAGCGGCGACCCCGAGGCATGGCGCGCCTGGTGGAACGACGCCGAGGCGCTGTCCTACTACTTCATGGGCAAGGACAACATCACCTTCCACTCCCAGATCTGGCCGGCCGAGCTGCTCGCCTACTCCGGGAAGGGCGCCAAGGGCGGGAGCGCCGGCCGCCTCGGCGAGCTCAACCTGCCCACCGAGGTCGTCAGCTCGGAGTTCCTCACGATGGAGGGCCGCAAGCTCTCCAGCTCCAAGCGGGTCGTCATCTACGTGCGCGACATGCTCGAGCGGTACCAGGTCGACGCCTTCCGCTACTTCGTCGCCTCCGCCGGGCCCGAGGCCCACGACGTCGACTTCACGTGGGCCGAGTTCGTCCGGCGCACCAACGGCGAGCTCGTGGCCGGCTGGGGCAACCTCGTCAACCGCACGGCGTCGATGATCGCCAAGAACGTCGGCGAGGTGCCCGCCCCCGTCGAGTCCGAGGTGACCGACGTCGAGCGCGCCCTGGCCGCCGAGATCGCCGCCGGGTTCGAGACCGTCGGCGCGCTCGTCGGCGCCCATCGGCAGCGCGCGGCGATCGCCGAGGCCATGCGGCTCGTGGGCCTGGCCAACACCTACGTCACGGTGACCGAGCCGTTCCGGCTCAAGAGCGAGGAGCAGCGCCCGCGCCTGCTCACCGTGCTGCACACGCTCGCCCAGGCCGTGTCCGACCTCAACGTCATGCTCTCGCCGTTCCTCCCGCACTCGAGCAACGCCGTCGACGCGGCGATCGGCGGCACCGGGGACATCCAGCCGATGCCGCGCCTCGAGGAGGTCGACGACCTCGAGAACGACCGCAGCTACCCGATCATCACCGGGGACTACTCGAGCCCCACGCCGTGGGCGACCCGGCCCGTGCGGGTCGGTGCGCCGGTGGGCAAGCCGTCGCCGATCTTCACCAAGCTCGACGACGCCGTGGTGGCCGACGAGCTCGACCGCCTCGGCGTGGACGGGGCCGCGGCGGCCTCGGGTTCCACGGAGGCGGCCGGTCCGGCCGGTTCCGCCTCGTGAGCGGGGAGAACGGGAAGAAGAAGGAACGGGGCTTCCCGCCGGCGGGCGACCCGCTGCCGGCGGGCGTGGTCGACAACCACACGCACCTGCCGCTGCTGGCGGCCGACGGTTCACCGCTCGACCCCGACGATGCCGGGCTGCCCGGCGGCGCCGACCCCCTGACGACCGACGACCAGCTCGCGCGCGCGGCGGAGGTCGGGGTGCTCGGGCTGCTCAGCGTGGCCTGCGACGTCCCGAGCCTCGCCGGAACCGTCGCGCTCGCCCACGAGCACGCCGCGATCGCCGCCGCCGTCGCGATCCACCCCAACGAGTCGGCGCTGCACGCCCGCGCCTTCGACGTGGCGCCCGACGGCCTCGAGCCCGACGTCCGGGACCACCACGAGCTCACCCCCGCGCAGGCCTTCGACCGGGTGGCGGAGCTGGCGACGGACGACCGCGTGGTCGCCGTGGGGGAGACGGGGCTCGACTTCTACCGCACGGCCGCCGGGCGGGGGCACGACGCGCAGGTCGCCGCCTTCCGCGACCACCTCGCGCTCGCCCGCGAGCTCGGCAAGCCCGTCCAGATCCACGACCGCGAGGCCCACGAGGAGGTCGCCGAGATCCTCCTGCGCGACGGCGCCCCGGAGCGCACGGTCTTCCACTGCTTCTCCGGGGACGAGCGGCTCGCCCGGCAGTGCGCCGAGAACGGCTGGTACGTGTCCGTCGCCGGGCCCGTGACGTTCAGGAGCAACGATGCGCTGCGCGAGGCGATCTCGCTCGTGCCGCTCGGGCAGCTCCTCGTCGAGACCGACTCGCCCTACCTCACGCCCGTCCCGTTCCGCGGGCGGCCCAACGCGAGCTACGTGCTCCCGCGGACGGTGCGGGCGCTGGCGGAGCTGCGCGGCCTCGACCTCGCCGAGCTGTGCGAGCGGCTGACCGCGACGACCCGTGAGGTCTACGGCGGGTTCTGGGGATCCGTGGCCTGACGTGCTGCGTCCTGCACGTCGGGGGGCTCAGTCCGGCCGGGAATCCGCCGCCGACCCGCGCCGTCTCGCGTGTCGGGGGAGGGCCTCGGCCCGGTCACGGCGAGGTCACGTCCCCTGGTCGCGGGCCCGCGCGGACAGGGTCGCCGTCACGAGCCGTTCGTCGTCGTCGATCCCCGCTCTACCACGCGTTGTGGGCCACGTCGCACCGGGAGGTGCGCGCCGTCGTCGTGACCTTGACCTCAGAGCACCGTGACGACCTTGTTGTCAGATCACAGAACGGTTACGTTCGGTCACGCCCCCGGCCCCTGAACGAATGGATCGACCCCCCGTGACCGACACAGCCACGTCCACCAACCGCGCCGACCGGTTCCGCCGGCACCAGCGCGGGGTCATGGCGACCGTGCTGGCAGGCGTCGCGCTGCTCGGCGCCGGAGGCGTGATGGCCGCGAACGCCGGCCTCGGAGCGGACCCGGGCACCGGCTCCGCCGCGGGCGCCGCACTCGTCGAGCCGGTCGAGCGTGTCGACGCCGCCGGTCGCTCGACCGCCCAGCGCATCGCCCTCGACGCCGCCGAGGAGGCGTCCACCACCTACACCGTGACCGTCGACGGCGAGACCCTCACCTTCACGACCACCGCGCAGATCCTCGACGAGGCGCTGCACGAGGCCGGCATCCAGATCGGCGCCGACGACCGCGTGTCCGCCCCGCTGGCCGGCCCGGTCACCGACGTCGAGATCGTCCGCGTGACCACCGACTCGGTCACCGAGGAGGTCGTCGACGAGCACGGCACCACGGAGCAGGAGACCGACGAGCTCTACGTCGGCGAGACCCAGGTGCAGACCGAGGGCGTCGACGGCCGCGTCGTCAACACCTACCGCGTGATCTCGGCCGAGGGTGAGGAGGACGCGCGCGAGCTCGTCGCCAGCGTCACGGTCGACGAGCGGGTCGACGAGGTCGTCCTCGTGGGCACCCGCGAGCGCGAGCCGGAGCCCGTCCAGGCGGAGCCGGCCGAGGAGGCCCCCGCGGCGGAGGCGCCGGCCGAGGCCGAGGCCCCCGCGGCCGAGGAGCCCGCCCCCGCGTACACCGGCGGCGACCCCCGCTCGATCGCGCAGAGCATGATGGCCTCGCGCGGCTGGGGCGGCGACCAGTTCTCCTGCCTCAACTCCCTCTGGGAGCGCGAGTCGGGCTGGAACCACACCGCGATGAACCCGTCGTCCGGCGCCTACGGCATCCCGCAGTCGCTGCCGGGCTCGAAGATGGCCAGCCACGGCGCCGACTGGCGGACCAACCCCGCCACGCAGATCGCCTGGGGCCTGGACTACATCGCCGGCCGCTACGGCACCCCGTGCGGTGCGTGGGGCCACTCGCAGAGCGTCGGCTGGTACTGAGCGACCCGGGTCTGAGCGCCCGACCGGTTCGGAGCCTGATCGCCCGACCCGCAGACCGAGCGCCGAGCCGCATCCCACCGGGGTGCGGCTCGGCGCTTCTGCGTCCGGCAGGCGCCCCTGCCCGACGCACGTAGGCTGTCCCCTTGTGAACGAGCCGTCCGACGTCGCGCTGCTGGGCGCCTCGGACGTCCGCGCCCTGGCCGAGCGGCTCGGCGTGCGCCCCACCAAGACCCTCGGCCAGAACTTCGTGCACGACGCCGGCACCGTGCGCCGCATCGTGCGGGCCGCCGGCGTGCAGCCGGGCGACCGCGTCCTCGAGATCGGGCCCGGCCTCGGCTCCCTCACGCTCGCGCTGCTCGAGGCGGGGGCGGACGTCGTCGCCGTCGAGATCGACCCGGTCCTCGCCGCCGCGCTGCCCGCCACCGTCGCCGAGCGCGCACCGGGCGCCGCGGACCGGTTCGAGGTGGTCCTCGCCGACGCGATGCGCCTGGCGGAGCCGGACCTGCTGCCGGGCGCGGCGCCGACCAGGCTCGTCGCCAACCTCCCGTACAACGTGGCGGTGCCCGTCCTGCTCACCGCGCTCGAGCACCTGCCGACGGTGACGGAGGTCCTCGTCATGGTGCAGGCGGAGGTGGCCGACCGGCTCGCGGCCCCGCCCGGGTCGCGCACGTACGGCGTTCCGTCGGCCAAGGCCGCCTGGTGGACGAGGGCGGAGCGCGCCGGGACGATCGGCCGGCAGGTGTTCTGGCCGGTGCCGAACGTCGACTCGGCGCTCGTGCGGCTCACCCGGCGGCCCGAGCCCGTGGCAGGAGCGGATCGCCGCGAGGTGTTCGCCGTCGTCGACGCGGCGTTCGCGCAGCGGCGCAAGACCCTGCGCTCGGCCCTGGCCGGATGGGCCGGTTCGCCCGCCGCGGCCGAGGAGGCGCTGCGGGCGGCGGGCGTGGATCCGTCGGCGCGCGGGGAGACCCTGACGATCGTCGAGCTCGCCGCGGTCGCGGCCGCCCGCGCCGATGCCGCCGGAACGTCCCCGACGCCGGAGCCTCGCCCGGGTGCATCGGGGGCACCCGACGTCACGTCCGCCACCGGGGACTCCCCGACGGCGGAGGCTCGCCCGGGTGCATCGGCCGCCACGGGGGAGACCGTCACCGAGGAGGACGCATGAGCGAGATGTCCGCGCCCGAGAGCGCGCTGCCGGGCCCGGTCACCGTCCGCGCCCCGGGCAAGGTCAACCTCTCGCTGCGGGTGGGCCCGCCGCGCGCCGACGGCTTCCACCCGCTCGTCACGGTCTTCCAGGCGCTCGACCTCGGCGAGCACGTGACGGCGGCCCCGGCGCCTCGCGGCAGCACGACGGTCCGGCTCGCGCAGCACGTGGACGGCGTGCCGCTCGGCGCCTCGAACCTCGCGGCGCGGGCCGCCGAGGCGCTGCGGGCGGCGACCGGCGTGGACGCGGGCGTCGAGCTGACGATCCACAAGAACGTGCCGGCCGCGAGCGGGATGGCCGGCGGCAGCGCCGACGCCGCGGCGGCGCTCATGGCCTGCGACGCGCTGTGGGGCACCGCGCTCGGCGCCTTCGACCTGCACGCCCTCGCGGCCAACCTCGGCTCCGACGTGTCGTTCCCGCTGCTCGGCGGCACGGCGCTGGGGACGGGGCGGGGGGAGCGCCTCGTCGTGCTGCCGGACACCGGGGCGTGGCACTGGGTGCTCGCCACGCAGGCGACCGGCCTGTCGACCCCGGCCGTGTTCAACGCCTACGACGCGCTGCACGGGTACCCGCGCGGGGGGCCGCCGTCGGCGCCGAGCATGCTGCACGAGCCGGCCGCGCCGGACGCCCACACGCACTCCGACGACGCGGAGGCCGGCGGTCTCCACCCCGGCGCCCACGAGGCCGCGCTCGGCGACGCACTCGTCGAGGGCGACCCGGCGGCGCTCGGCCGCCTCCTGCTCAACGACCTCACCGAGCCGGCCCTCGAGCTGCGCCCCGAGCTCGGGGACGTCCTCGCGGCGTTCGAGCGAGCCGGTGCGCTCGGCGCCGTGCTGTCCGGATCCGGCCCCACGGTCGCCGCCCTCGCGCTCGACGCCGCGCACGCGGAGTCGATCGCCGCCGTCGTCCGGGCGGCCGAGGTGGCCGACCGGGTCCTCACGACGACGGCGCCCGCGCGCGGCGCCCACGTCGTCGACGCGGCACCGGGCCCCGCGGCACCGGGCGCTGCGACACACCCCGGGGGAGCGGCCTGATGGCGCACCTGCTCGGCGCGGAAGGGCTGCGCCTCATGGCGGGCCCGCGCGTGCTGCTCGACGGCGTCGGGCTCGGGGTCGACGACGGCATGCGGATCGGCGTCCTCGGCCGCAACGGCGCCGGCAAGTCGAGCCTGCTCGGCGCGCTCGCGGGCCGGCGTCCGCTCGACGGCGGGCGCGTCACCTCGCCGTCGGGCACCCGGATCGCCGTGCTCGACCAGAAGGACACCCTGCCGCCCGGGGCGAGCGTCCTCGACGCCGTGCACGGCGGGCTCGCCGAGCACGAGTGGGCCGGCGACCGCGCGGTCCGCGAGCTCCACGAGGGCCTGATCTCCGAGCTCTCCCTCGACGTCGACGTCGACACGCTCTCCGGCGGCCAGCGTCGCCGCGTGGCCCTCGCGTCCGTCCTCGCCGCCCCCGCCGAGGTGCTCGTCCTCGACGAGCCCACCAACCACCTCGACGTCGAGGGTGTCGCCTTCCTCGCCGCCCACCTGCAGGAGCGCTTCGCCTCGGGCCGCGGCGCACTCCTCGTCGTCACGCACGACCGTTGGTTCCTCGACGCCGTGTGCACGCGCGTCTGGGACGTCGTGCCCGGCCACGACGGCGCCGGCGGCCGCTCCCCGGTACCCGGCCACGTCGAGGTCTACGACGGCGGGTACGCGGCCTACGTGCTCGCGCGGGCCGAGCGCGAGCGCAGCGCGGCGGTGGCGGCGCAGAAGCGCAACAACCTCCTGCGCAAGGAGCTCGCCTGGCTGCGCCGGGGTGCGCCCGCCCGGACCTCCAAGCCGAAGTTCCGGCTCGACGCCGCGGCCGCCCTCATCGCCGACGAGCCGCCGCCGCGCGACTCCCTCGCCCTGACCGACGCCGCGGGCGCCCGGCTCGGCAAGGACGTCCTCGACCTCGAGGGCGTCACCGTGCAGTACGACGTGCCGCCCCCGATCCTCGACGACGTCACGTGGCGACTCGCGCCCGGCGAGCGCGTCGGCATCGTCGGGGCGAACGGCGCGGGCAAGTCGACCGCGCTGCGCCTCCTCGCCGGGCTGCAGGAACCGACGTCGGGGCGGGTCAGGCGCGGGAAGACGGTCGACCTCGCCGTCCTCACGCAGGACACCGGTGAGCTCGACGAGATCCCTCGGATGCGCGTGGTCGAGGCGGTCGCCGACGTCGCCGAGCACGTCTCGATGGGCGGGGCCGACCTCAGCGCGAGCCAGCTCATCGAGCGCCTCGGGTTCGCCCGCGAGCGACAGTGGACGCGGGTCTCGGAGCTCTCGGGCGGTGAGCGGCGTCGGCTCCAGCTGCTGCGCCTGCTCGTGGCCGGGCCGAACGTGCTGCTGCTCGACGAGCCCACGAACGACCTCGACACCGACACCCTTGCCGCGGTCGAGGACCTGCTCGACTCGTGGCCCGGCACGCTGATCGTCGTCAGTCACGACCGCTACCTGCTTGAACGCGTCACCGATCACCAGGTGGCCGTCATCGGCGGCACGATCCGCGACCTGCCGGGCGGCGTGGAGGAGTACCTCGCCCTGCGGCGCGCCCAGCGCGCGTCCTCCGGGGAAGGACGGCTCCAGGCCGCGGGGCAGCGCCCGACGGCGGAGGGCGGGTCTGGCACGAACCTCGCCCCGGGAGGGGCTGCCGGGGGAGCCGTGGCCGGTGGCGCGGGCCGTCCGGCGGGCGCGACCGATGCTGCGCGCGAGCGCGAGGCGCGGAAGAACCTCGGGCGGATCGAGCGCCGGATGACGAAGCTGAGCGGCCAGATCGAGCGGCTCGACGCGCAGATGGCCGAGGCCGCCGAGCAGCAGGACGTCGGTCGGATCACCTCGCTCGCCGCGCAGTCCGACCAGCTGCGGGCGGAGTCGGACGCCCTCGAGGAGGAGTGGCTGCTCACCGCCGAGGAGCTCGAGGGCTGACGCGACGACTGGTGTCTTCGACCGGCACGGGTTCACCGGTCGACCACGTGACGGTCGTGCGCGAGCAATCGAATGTTCATATCCCCGTGATGTCGTGGGCGGACCCGTACCCATCCACGACGCGAGGACACCCCCATGCCCTTCCCACGCCCCGGGCGACTCCCGGCGGTCGCCGTCACGGCTGCCCTGCTCGCCACTCTCGCCCCCTCGGCGGCGGTCGCCGACGACGTCGAGGACGACCGCACGAACGTCATCCTGCTCATCGCCGACGGCATGGGGTACAACCACATCGACGCGGCCAGCCTCTACGAGCACGGCACCGCGGCCTACCAGGACCAGGCCGACAACCCCTATCTCGCGGCCCACGGCTCGGACAGCGTGACGTCGGAGGTCTACCAGGAGTTCGAGACGCAGCTCTCGGTGGACACCGGCTACGTCTTCAGCCCCGAGTACTCGACGATCGACGCGTGGGGGCACCCGCAGAACGCCACCCGCGACCAGCTCGACGGCTCCTGGCTCAACGTCACGGACTCCGGAGCCGCGGCGACCGCCCTGTCCACGGGCGTGCGCACGCGCGGCGGGTATCTCGGCTGGGACCGTGACGAGGAGCCGCTCACGGACATGGTCGACATCGCGAGCGAGCACGGCCTCGCCACAGGCGTGGTCACCAGCGGTCAGTTCTGGGGCGACACCTCGGCCGGGTTCGCCGTCCACGCCGACGACGGCGACGAGGACCTCATCATCGACCAGCTCCTGCGCCACGAGGACCTCGACGTGGTCATGGGCGGCGGCCACCCCGCGTACTCGAGCGACGGCGAGGCCCAGACGCCGAGCTACCACAACATCCCGCGCGAGGACTGGGAGGCGATCGCGGCCGGCGACACGAGCACGGGGCTCGCGGGCTGGACCCTGGTCGACGAGCGCGCAGACTTCCAGGCGCTCGCGACCGGTGACACCCCGGACCAGGTCCTCGGCGTGGCCCAGACGGCCGGTGCCCTCACCCATGACCGCTCCGGCGACCGGGAGATCCCGAACGCCGCGCCCGTCGCGGAGAACGTCGCTCGCCTCCCGGAGCTTGCGGCGGCGAGCCTCAACGTCCTGTCGAACGCGAGCGACGACGGCTTCTTCGCCATGATCGAGCAGGCGAACGTCGACGGCGCCGGCCACGCCGGCGAGCTCGGGCGCACGATCGAGAACATGCTCGACTTCAACGCCACGGTCGACGCGGTCGTCGAGTGGGTCGACTCGGAGTCCAGCTGGGAGGAGACCACGGTCATCGTCACCTCCGACCACGAGACGGGGAACCTCTGGGGCGGCGGCACCCTCGGCGAGGACGGCATCGAGATCACGGGGGAGTTCCAGCCCCTGACCGGGACGGCGGGCGAGCTGCCCGCGGCGGAGTTCACCGACTTCACCGACCTCAAGGAGAACGAGAACGAGGAGACCCCGCACTATCACACGCACCAGATCGTGCCGTTCTTCGCCCGCGGCGCTGCCGCCGAGGAGTTCGCGGCGGTCGCCGACTCGACCGACCCGGTGCGCGGGGACTACCTCGAGAACACCGACATCGCCGAGGTCATCCACGCGCAGATCCGGGCGGCCGCGCAGGAGCCGGACCCCGAGCCGGAGCCGGAGCCGGAGCCCGAGCCGCCGGCCCACCAGGACCACGGGTTCTTCCTCAGCAACGACTGGGAGGGCACCACGCACCACGCCTTCCGGTACGGCCGCTACTCCGACGACGTGCTCATCGGCGACTGGGACGGCGACGGCACGGACTCGATCGCCGTCCGCCGCGGCAACATCTATCTCGTCTCCAACGCACCGCGCGGCGGGAGCGCCGACCACGTCCTGTCCTACGGGCGTGAGAGCGACGTCGTGCTGGTCGGGGACTGGGACGGCGACGGCTCCGACACGCTCGCCGTGCGTCGCGGGAACGCGTACTTCGTGGCCAACTCGCTGGGCGGTGGGAACGCCGACCACGAGCTGCGGTACGGCCGTTCGGGCGACGAGGTCCTCGTCGGCGACTGGGACGGCGACGCCACGGACACCTTCGCCGTGCGTCGCGGGAACGCGTACTTCGTGGCCGACACCCTGGACGGGGGTGACGCCGACCGGACGTTCGAGTACGGGCGCAGTGGTGACGTCACGCTCGCCGGCGACTGGGACGGTGACGGCACCGACACGTTCGCCGTGCGCCGGGGCAACGCCTACTTCGTGAAGAACAGCCTGTCCGGCGGGAACGAGGACGTCCTCGTGCACTACGGCCGGTCCGGCGACGAGGTGCTCGTCGGCGACTGGGACGGCGACGGCGCCGACACCCTGGGCCTGCGGCGCGCGCCCTGACCGGCAGGCGGCCGAGGGGGTGCTGAACGCGTCCCCTCGGCCGCCGGCGTCCGCGCGACACGCGCAATCTGTGATGCGGAGACATGTCGGAACTCGCTGACCAGAACCTCACTCCATGACAATGTTGTCGATGTGGGGCCGAGCGACGCTGCCGGCCCGCACCGGGTGCCCGTCGGGAGTCGGGTCGGTCCGAGCCTCCTGACCGGCGCGAGCCGCTCGCCGGCGTGCCGATCAGCCCTCACGCCATGAGATCGGCTCGTCCGTTGGATCCCGGCACCCGGTGGCGGGCGGCGTCTGGACACCGTCTGGACATCGACTCGACAATTGTCCGACGTCGCCACCCGGCATTTCTCGACACCCCTCGTTTCCCGGGACCGTGCGTGACCGATTCCGTCTTTCGGACGCGGCGCAAACGTCCGGACCGTCAGGTGGTTGTTGACAGGTCGTCGGTGCGGGGGTTTCCTACAAAAAGGCATCTCCGTCAAGCCGGAGCGGCCCGCAGATCAGAGCGAACGTGTCGGTGAGGAAGTTCCGTCCGCGCCCGGGCGGCCTCGACCCGCGAGACGACCGTGGTGCCCACGGCGCCCGCCCGTCGGGCTCACCGTCGCGAGCGGCGGCGGCGAGGATCGAGCCGCAGCTCGCGCTGATCCGCGGCACACCGCGCGAGTCCGGCCTGTCGGAGGGTGGTGTCGTCGCAGTCGGACGGCGTGGGACCGGCCGGCCCCACGCCGGCCGGGTACGCCGAGGCCACCGGTCGCGGCTTCCCCCGGCCGACGATCGTGCGTCCCCTCGGAATGTTTCAAAGGAGCACGTCGCCATGGCACGGCCATTCATTGTGGCGTCACACCTTCCTTCGTGCCCATTTGCAGGAATGGGCGTATTCAGAGATGGTGCCGGACGGGTGAATGAATCATGCGCGCTGCATTTTCCTGGCTGAACCCGGACTCGGACGGAATCTGGAGCGACGACCCGAACTCCGCGGTCGAGGAGCTGTTGCGCGCGGTCACCGTCGACCACGTCGGCGCCCTGCTCGTCGGGACGCCCGAGGACCGTCGAGCGGTGACCCAGGAGGCCGTCGACCGGCTCCGGGCCGAACGCCCGGTCTACCACCTCCACGGCAGCGAGTTCGTCGCCGATCTCCCGTACGGTGCGCTCTCGATCCTTCAGGCCCGCTCGGACGTCGGTCCCGAGCCGACCTGGTTCCGGATGGCGAAGGTCCTCGGCGACTTCCTCGCGCCCGAGGGGCAGGAACCGGCCGTGGTCTTCCTCAGCCGTCCGCGGCAGATGGACCAGGGATCGATCACCGTGCTCGCCCAGCTGGCCCACCAGCGGCGGGTCGTCCTCGTCGTGCAGTGCGACCGCACGACCGACGTGCCGGCCGATCTTGCCGCCCTCGCACGGGCCGGCAACCTCGCGCGGGTCGGCGTCCGTCCGCTCACGCCGAGCGGGACCCGTGCCCTCCTCGTCGACCATCTCGGCGGGCCCGTCTCCCGCGTGGCCGCCACGGTGCTGTGGCGGTACGGCGGCGGGCACCTCGGCAGGCTCCGCAGCATCGCCGACGACTGCGTCGCCTCCGGGAAGCTGCGCCGGTCGGACGGCCGGTGGGTCCTCGTCGACGGCCCGCTGCAGAGCGGCCGGGGCATCCCGGGCGAGGACGTCGTGCTGCGCCGCCTCCCCGCCGACCGCCGCGCCCTCCTCGAGGCGCTGGCGGTGCGCGGCTGCGTCGAGGTGGGCGGGCTCGTCCACGACGATTCCGGACGCGAGCTGGACGCCCTCCAGGCCCAGGGCATCGTCACGATGCGACGCACGCCGTCGGGCACGCTGGCGCAGGTCGAGCCGATGTGGCGCGACCGAGTCCTCGCCGGGCTCGAGCCCGAGCGGAGACAGGCCCTCGAGCAGGAAGCGACGGCGCGCGACGGACTCGCCCGCACGCTGAACCGTGCGCAGGACCTCCTCGCCTCGGTCGACGTCGGGGGCGCGCTCGCCGTGCTCGCGACCGTCCCCGCACTCGACGACCCGCGACCAGGTCCCGCGGACCCCGACCTCGCACCGCACGGTCCCGAGGAGCACGACGACGCACCCCCGCCAGGTGCGGCGGCGGATGTGCGGGGCCACCTGGTGTGGATGAGCGCCCGGGCACTCCTCGCGGCCGGCGACGTCGGCGGGGCCGACTCGCTGGTGACGGCCGCCGCACGTGCGGGGGACCCGTGCCTCATCGTGCTGTCCGCGACGATCGCCGCGCTCGTGGGCGACCGGCCGCGCAGCGAGCGCCTGCTCGCCGAGACGCGCGCGACCCAGGAGGGCAGCCGGCTCGACCCGCGCCCGGCGGGGCGCAACCGCGAGACCGTGCGGCTGCGCGCCGAGGCGACCTGCGCGGAGCTCCTCGCGCTCGGTGACGACCAGGACGCCGCGCGCTCGCTCGTGGCCGGCCTCGACTCCACGCTGTCCACGTACCGCGCGCGGGGCGTGCTCGACAGCGTGATCGGGCCCTACGACCGCGCGGCGATCGCGGTGTCCATGCTCGAGACCACCGTGCGGTGCGGGGACCTCGAGCTCGCCCGGGCGATGGCCCAGGGGCTCGTGGTCGCCCGGCACGGCAACCCGCAGGCGGTGCTCGACGCCGAGCTGGTGCTCGCCGCCGTCGACCTGCTCGCCGGCCTGCCCGACCGTGCGGAGGAGGCTGCCCTGGAGCTGGTGGAGCAGGCGCGGGCGATGGGGAACGACCATGCCGAGGAGGTGGCTCTGACGATCGTCGAGTCGTGCCGGTCGGGGACCGGACGTCTCGACGAGACGTCGGTGCCGCGGTGGACGGAGCAGCGGGTGCGCCGGGCCGCGGACGGTCCGACCCAGTGGGGCCGGCTGGGCTGGTTGACGGCCGTCATCGGTGCGGTGACGCCCGATCCCGACCGCGCCGATGCCGGCGCCCCTGCCCGCCTCGCGGTGCTGGCCGACCGTGCGGCCGCGGCGGGCCACCACCTCGTCGAGATGCACGCGCTGCTGTCCGCGGCCCTGGTCGGCGACCGCGGGGTCGCCGACCGGCTCAGGGCGGTGGCCGCACGGACGCAGGCGGTCGTCTCGCGCGCCTGCGAAGCGCTCGGGGACGCCGTGCTCGACGACGACCACGTGCGGTCGGCGGCCGCCCTGACGGAGATGGCCGAGGCCGGGTACCTGGCCTGGCGCTACAGCGGCCCGGCGTCGATGATCGCGAGCCTCCCGGCGGCGAACGCGCGCCGGCTCGCCGGGGCGGTGGCACGGATCCAGGTGCCCGCCGCCCCGCAGGCGGCGGACGACACCCCGGGCTGGCTGCAGGCGCTGACGCCGCGTGAGCGGGAGATCGCCGGGATGGTGGTCGACGGGCTCTCGAACGCGTCGATCGCCCGCCGGCACAGCATCTCCGTCCGCACGGTCGAGGGACACCTCAACCAGGTGTACGCCAAGCTGCAGGTCCGCGGGCGGTGGGGGCTGAGCCGGCTCGCCGCCGAGTCGCCCGCGCTGCGCACGGCCGGGGACCCGGCATGACGGTCACCGCCGTCCCGCTGTGGGGTGCCGAGCTGGCCGCCCTGCACGACCGGCTCGCGGACGTCGACCGCGCGGGGGTCGTCGTCGTCGGCGGCCCCGGGTCCGGCACGACCTCGCTCGTCGGGGCGCTCCTGGCCGACGGGGTGGGGCCGGCCTCCCTCACCCTGCAGTGCGGGCCCGCCCTCGTCGACGTCCCCTACGGGGCGCTCGCCCCGTTCCTCACGGACCTCGATGCCGTCCGTGGCCCGGTCGACGTGCTGGCGGCCGTGCAGGCACGCCTGGACGGGCTGACCGGGCGCGGGGCGGCCGGCGCCGGCTCGCGCCCCGTCATCGTGGTGGAGGACTGCCAGTTCCTCGACGCGGCCAGCGCGTTCGTCCTCGCGCTGCTCGCCCAGAACCGTGAGGCGCTCCTGGTCGCCACCAGCGTGGGACTGCGGGGGGAGTCGGGCCTGGGCGCCCTGGTCGACACCGGACTCCTCGCCACCGTGACGATGCCGCCCATGGGGCACGACCAGACGCGTGACCTGTGCGCCTCGCTCGCCGGCGGCCGTCCCACGGACGGCGCCGTCGGGACAGTCCTCGGGATGACGGGAGGCATGCCCGGCCTCGTCGTCGCCTACATGGCCTCGGCCGCGAGCCAGGGGCTGATCGTGCGCGCGGAGGACGAGCACCGAGGCGGCCCCGGCGCGGACCTGTGGACCCTGCTGCGCCCGGCGCCGGCGGTCGACGAACGCCTCGTCGAGGTCGTCGAGGGCATGCAGTCCGAGCTCACCGAGCAGCAGCAGACGGTGGTGACCATGCTGGCGCTGGCCGGCAGGATGCCGGCGGCGGAGCTGCGCGCGCACGTGGGCGACCAGGTGGAGGACCTCGCCGACACGCACGTCACGCGGCCCGCCGAGGGCGGGACGGTCGAGCTGTCGGCCGAGCTCTACAGCGAGGTGCTCCGCACGATCACCCCGCCCGGTCGCGGCGCCGAGCTCCTCGCCCGCTGGGGAGCCGCCGGGAGTCACGCCGACGGCCGCGCCCTGCGGGGCCTGCCCGCCCGGAGCGTGGCGTGGGCGCTGGACAACGGGCTCCCCGTGGCCGATGTGGACCGGGTGGCCGCCGGGTACGAGCACCTGGCCGCGCGCGACCTGGCCGCCGCATGGTTCCTCGCGGCCCGGAGCGAGGACTCCTCGTGCGAGCGGATCGTGGCGCTGCGCGCCGAGGTCATGCTCGCCGCGACGCGGTCGGACTCCGGAGGCGCCGACCTCACCCGGCTCGTCGACACCACCGCCGACACCGACCTGCTGGTCGAGGCGCTGGTCGCTCTCGCCATGGACCGCGTCTGCAGCGGCGGCGCCCCGACCCCCGTCGCCGCGCTCGCCGAGGTCTGGCTCGAGTGCCAGGCCCGGGCGCTGCGGAGCGGGCGACCGGCCCCCGTGGTGCCCGTGCGCGTCGCCACCTGGCTGTCGGCGATCGACCGGCTCGACGCCCCCGGCGACGCGGCCCGCCTGCTCGACACCTCGGCCGGGCTCACGACCGACCCGACGCTCCCGCCGGCGCTCCGGTGCGTCGCGCACTGGGTGCGCCGACGTCTCCTCACGCGGGCGGGGCGGCTCGTCGACGCGGTCGAGGAGGCCACGCGCGCCCACGCCCTCGCCTCGGCCGACCCGCGGACCCGTGCGCGCGTCGGCGGTCACGCCGCGGCCTACCTGGTGGAGTCGCTCCTGCTGGTGGGAGACCTGGCCGGCGCGGACCGGGTGCTCGCCGAGCAGCACGGCGGATCGAGCCACCGCTGGCACGCATGGGCGGGGACGGTCCAGGCGATGCGGGGCGCGCTCGAGCTCGCCCGCGGCCGGACCCGGCTCGCGCTGCGGCTGCTCCGGGACGCCGGCCCGGACCTCGACCGCTGGGACCCGGTCCACCTCACCCCGCTCGTCCGCTCGCTCGAGGCCGCCGCCTCCCCGCTGCCCGTCGGCGCACCGTCGGGTCGCGCCGGCGGACTCGCGGACCGGCTGCGCGCCGAGGGCGGGTACGGCACCACCGAGCAGCGGCTGCTCGCCCTGACGATCGCCGAGATCGTCGACGACCCGGACGCGCCCGACCCGGACCGGGCGCCGCTCTGGCGACGTCTCGCCGAGGCCCCGGGGCTCGCGGATCACCCGGCCGTGCTCTGGCAGGCCCTCCTGGTCGCGGCCGCCGTGCGTGACCCGGACGGCGACCATGCCGAGCTGCTCGCCGGCATCCACGCGGCGAGCACGAGGCTCGACGGCAGACGGGCCGAGCGGGTCGCCCGTGCCTACGACCCGTCGATCGCCGACGACCCGGTCCGCCTCGCGCAGGTCGCCGACCGCTGTCGCGGCGACGGCGACCCGGCGCTCGCCGCCGACACCTGGGCGCGCGTGGTCCGTCTGCACCACGGGGCGAACGACCTGCGGCGGCGCGGCGAGGCCCTGCGGCACCTGCAGGACGCGGTCGGTGCGCTCGGCGGGGTACCCGGCCGCTACGTGCGCGCGGCCCTCGACCTCGGCGCCCTCACCCCGAGGGAGCGGGAGATCGTCGCCCTGGCACTGGAGGGGCACCGGAGCGTGGAGATCGCCCGGATCCTCGTCGTCTCCCCCCGTACGGTCGAGGGACACCTGTACCGGGTGTTCAACAAGCTCGGCATCAGCGACCGCGCCGAGCTGCGCGACGTCTGGCGCTGACCGTCCCCGTCGCCTGACCGTCGCCACGAGCCGACCGTCCCCATCGCCCGAGCGCCCCCGGTCCCGCGACCGGGGGCGCTCGTCGCGTGCGGTCCCGGGACCGCACGCGCCCGCCGCGTCCGGGTGGTCGTGCGCGCGGGGGACGCGGGTCCAGGTGCCGTCCGGGTGGTCGGTGCGCGAGGCGGCCGCCGGCGCAGGTGGCAGCGGGCGGTGAGCGAGTAGCGGCCACGGATGCCGCCCCACGGGCCCGTTCCTAGTGTCGTTCCCGAGCCGGCGGACCCGCCGCCGGAGCGCCGGAGACGTCCCCCCGACACCGCCGGAGCTGCCATCCCCCCGGAGCCCCTCGTGCCTCAGCAGTCGACGACGACCGACCACGCCACCACCGACCGGCGCACCGGCACCCTGTCCCGCACCGACGCGGGCGGGGCCGGCGCACCCGTCGACCTCCTCACCCCTCCGACCGGCCTCGACGTCGGCGTCGCGAGCCCCGCGCCGGCCGCACCGAGCCCCCTGCGCCCCGAGGTCGCCCCGAGCCAGGGTGCCGACCGCCGCGCGACCCACTGGTCCGCCAGCTACCGCCACCGCGTCCTCGCCACCGACCTCGCGGTCCTGCTCCTCGTCGTCGGGATCGGTGCCCTGGCCTCGCCCCGCCGGGGCGAGGGACCTGCGGAGGTCGCGATCGGCGTCGGGCTCGGTCTCGTGTGGCTCCTCGCGCTCCAGCTCTTCCGTACGCGCTCCCCGCGGCGGATGGCGGTCGGGGCCGAGGAGTACAAGCGGGTGGTCAACGCGACGGCGGCCACGGCGGGGGTGGCCTGCGCGGCCGCGGTACTGCTCGGCCCCGTGGCCTTCGCGGCCGTCCGCCCCCATCTCGTCCTCACCGTCCCGGTCGGCCTGCTCGCCCTCCTGCTCGGCCGGTGGTCGTGGCGGTCCTGGCTCCACACGCTTCGGCTGCGCGGCGCCGCCCTGTCGGACGTCGTCGTGGTCGGCGAGCAGTCCGACGTCGCCTACGTGACCCGGCAGATCGCCCGGCGCTCGGCCGTCTGCTACCGGGTGGTCGGCGTCGTCCTCGACACGGACCGCCCGCCGGCGGACCCGGCCACCCCGGGCGCGCCGCAGCCGGCCGCGCCCCTCGCCCCGCCCGGGGCGACGGCTCCGCCCACCTACTACGGGACCGAGCGCGTGCCGCAGGCGGTGACCGAGTTCGGGGCGGACGCCGTCATCGTGGCCGGCCCCCTGTCCGGCGGGACCCGGGCGATCCGCACGCTCGGCTGGGCGCTCGAGCCGACCAGGACCGAGCTCGTGCTCGTCTCGAGCCTC
Source organism: Georgenia sp. G2120 (assembly GCF_055326485.1). NCBI lineage: Bacteria > Bacillati > Actinomycetota > Actinomycetes > Allobogoriellales > Allobogoriellaceae > Georgenia > Georgenia sp. G2120. Next base: position 325,150 of record NZ_JBUZNL010000001.1, read on the forward strand.
CTCGACGTCGCCGGTCCCCGGATCACGATGCGCCCCGTCGAGGGACTGCCGCTCATGCACGTCGACCGGCCCCGGTTCGAGGGCGGCCGCCACGTGGTCAAGCGGGCCCTCGACATCGTGGGGTCGACCGCGGCGCTGCTGCTCATGCTGCCCCTGTTCGCGGTCATCGCGATCCTCGTCCGGCGCGACTCGCCCGGGGGCGCGTTCTTCACCCAGACGCGCACGGGCCGGCACGGCCGGGCGTTCCGGATGAACAAGTTCCGCACGATGGTCACCACCGCCGAGGCGGACCGGGCGGCGCTCGCGGCACGCAACGAGGGTGCCGGGCCGCTGTTCAAGCTCAAGGACGACCCGCGGGTGACGAGGCTCGGTGCCGTGCTGCGCCGGCACTCCCTCGACGAGCTGCCGCAGTTCTGGAACGTCCTGCGCGGCGACATGTCGCTCGTGGGTCCCCGGCCGCCGCTGCCCGAGGAGGTGGCCGCGTACGAGGGCCACACCGGCCGGCGGCTCTACATCAAGCCGGGCCTGACGGGGCTCTGGCAGATCAGCGGGCGGTCGAACCTCGACTGGGAGGAGAGCGTCCGGCTCGACCTCTACTACGTCGAGAACTGGTCGGTCACAGGCGATCTCATGATCATGTGGCGGACCTTCAAGGTCATGGTCAGACCCGAAGGAGCGTACTGATGAGCATCGAGCCCGACGACACCCTGCACCCCCCGCTGCGGGCGGCGGTGATCGGTGCCGGGTACTGGGGCCCGAACCTCGCCCGCAACTTCGCGATGAGCACCGAGTGGGAGCTCGTGGCGGTGTGCGACACCGACCTCGAGCGCGCCGGCCGGCTCGCCCGACGTACGGGGCAGCCCGACGTCGTCGGATCGGTCGGCGAGCTGCTCGCCCGGGACGACGTCGACGCCGTGGCGATCGCCACCCCCGCGCGGACCCACCACGCGATCGCCATGGCGGCGATCGCCGCCGGGAAGCACGTCGTGGTGGAGAAGCCGCTGGCGGACACGACCGCGCGGGGTCGCGAGATGGTCGAGGCCGCCGACCGCGCCGGGACCGTGCTCATGGCCGACCACACGTACTGCTACACGCCCGCCGTCCTACGGATCAAGGAGCTCGTCGAGGCGGGCGAGCTCGGTGAGATCCTCTACGTGGACTCCACCCGGATCAACCTCGGGCTCGTCCAGCCCGACGTCGACGTCTTCTGGGACCTCGCCCCGCACGACCTGTCGATCCTCGACTTCGTGCTCCCCGGCGGCCTGGACCCCCTCAGCGTCGCGGCCGAGGGGGCGGACCCGCTCGACGCCGGCAAGGCCTGCGTCGGCTACCTCTCCCTGCCCCAGCGCTCGGGAGCCCACGTCCACGTCAACGTCAACTGGCTCTCGCCGACGAAGATCCGCCGGATGGTCATCGGTGGCAGCCGCCGCACCCTCGTCTGGGACGACCTCAACCCGCAGCAGCGCCTGAGCATCTTCGACCGCGGGGTCGACCTGGCGCGGCAGGAGGAGGTCCTCGGCGACACCGCCTCGCGCACGGACGTGACGATCTCCTACCGGACGGGCGACACGTGGTCGCCCGCGCTGTCCGAGTTCGAGCCGCTCGGCCTCATGGTCAGCCAGCTCGCGGCCTCCGTCCGCGACGGGTCGGTGCCCCCGACCGACGGACGGTCCGCCCTCCGTGTCCTCGAGGTGCTCGAGGCCGCGAGCGACTCCCTGGCCGGCAGGGGCCGGCACGTCGGCCTCGGCCGGTCGGTCGCCGTGGGGGCGGGGGACGCCCGCGCGTTCGAGGGGGTGCGGTGATGTCGGAGGTGACCACGCTGGACGGTGCCCGTGTCGTCGTCACCGGCGGTGCGGGGTTCATCGGCAGCCATGTCGTCGACGCGCTGCTGCGCGACCGGCGGCCGAGATCCGTCACCGTGGTGGACGACCTGACCAACGGTCGGCGCGAGAACCTGGCCACCTGGAGCGACGACCCGCGGATGGCTCTCGTCGTCGGCGACGTCCGCGACCGGTCCGTCATGGACGCCGTCCTCGAGGACGCGGACGTGGTCATGCACCTCGCGTGCCTGGGCGTGCGCCACAGCCTGCACTCGCCCGAGGAGAACCACTCGGTCAACGCGGACGGCTCGTTGACGGTGGGGCTGGCGGCGCGCGACGCCGGGGTCCGCCTGCTGCTGCACGTGAGCAGCAGCGAGGTCTTCGGCACCGCCCAGTACGCGCCGATGGACGAGCGACACCCGACCTGGCCGGAGACCGTCTACGGCGGAGCGAAGCTGGCCGGCGAGGCGTACGCGCGGGCGATGGGACGGACGTACGGCCTTCCCGTGATCGTCGCCCGACCGTTCAACACCTACGGCACCCGCAGCCACCACGAGGGGGACAGCGGGGAGATCATCCCGCGCACGATCGTGCGGATGCTCGCCGGTCACGCACCCGTGCTCTACGGCACCGGCGAGCAGACCCGCGACTTCATGCACGTGCGCGACACCGCCGCCGGGCTCGTCGCGCTCGCCGAGTGCCCCGCGGCCATCGGCGAGACCGTCAACCTCGGGACCGGCAGGGAGCTCGCCATGCGCGAGGTCTGCGAGGTGATCGCCGACGCCGTGGGGCGGCCCGACCTCGCGCCGGAGCTGCTGCCGGCACGCCCCGGCGACGTCGGCCGGCTGATGGTCGACGCCACGCGGATGGAGACGCTCACGGGATGGGCGCCGCGGACGGAGCTCGTCGACGGGATCGCCGAGCTCGTCTCGTGGTTCCGCGCGTCCGGGAGGACCGCGGACGAGCTGGCCGCCGAGGCGTCGACGACCAACTGGGGTCGGGCCGTGCCCGCCGCCCCCCGTGACGGGACGACCGCCGGCCGCGTTCTTGCACCAGCGCAGGCGGCCGGACGATGAGTATCGAGGCTGCCGCGATGGACCGCATCAGCGTGATGAGGCCGTGGCTCGGGGCCGAGGAGATCGAGGCCGTCGTCGACGTCATCACCTCCGGGTGGGTGGCGCAGGGCCCGCGCACCGCCGACTTCGAGCGGGCGTTCAGCCAGGCGCAGGGTGTCCCCTTCGGGGTGGCGACGTCGTCGTGCACGACCGCCCTGCACCTCGCCCTCAAGGTGGCGGACATCGGGCCGGGCGACGACGTCGTCGTCCCCTCGCTGTCCTTCATCGCCACCGCGAACGCGCCGACCTACGTGGGGGCGCGCCCCGTCTTCGCCGACGTCGACCCCACCACCGGCAACGTCACCGCCGCCACGGTGGAGGCGGCCCTCACCCCGGCGACGACCGCCGTCGTCGTCGTCGACCAGGGCGGTGTCCCCGTCGACCTCGGCCCTCTGCGGGAGCTGTGCGACCGGCGCTCGCTCGTCCTGATCGAGGACGCGGCGTGCGGCGCCGGCTCGACCTACGCCGGGGAGCCGGTCGGTGCCGGCGCCGACCTCACCACCTGGTCGTTCCACCCCCGCAAGCTGCTGACCACCGGTGAGGGCGGGATGCTCACCACCTGTCACCCCGAGTGGGCGGTGCGCGCGCGGCGCCTCCGCGAGCACGCGATGGACGTGTCCGCGGCCGACCGGCACACCGCGGTGCTCGCCACCAAGGAGTCCTACACCGAGATCGGCTTCAACTACCGGATGACCGACCTGCAGGCCGCCCTCGGCCTCGTCCAGCTCGGCCGCCTGCCCGAGATGGTGCGGCGCCGGCGGTCGCTCGCGGCCGACTACCGCACCGTGCTCGACAGCCTCCCGGACCTGCGCTGCGTGGCCGACCCGCCCTGGGGGACGACCAACTTCCAGTCCTTCTGGATCGAGGTCCTCCCCGGCTTCCCGATGGGACGCGACGACCTGCTGGCCTGGCTCGCGGCCGACGGGATCTCCGCCCGGCGCGGCATCATGGCGGCCCACCTCGAGCCGGCCTACGCAGGGCACACCGGCACGCTCGGCCCACTGCCCGCGACCGAGCGGCTCACGCGCTCGACGATCATCCTCCCGATGTTCCACGCGATGACGGCCGAGGAGCTGGGGCGGGTGGTCGACAGCCTCGTCCTGGCGTCCCGGTCCCCGCAGCGGCCCTCGCGCCGGAGCCCGCTGGACGGGGGCCGGTGATGGCCGACCTCCTCCTCGTCGCCGCGAGCGGTCTCGCCCGGGAGACGCTCGCCTCGGTCCGGGACGCCGGCACGGACCGGGTGGTCGGCATCCTCGACGACGACCCGGCGCTCGCCGGGACCACCGTGTCGGGGGTCCCGGTCCTCGGACCCGCCGCGCTGGCCGCGCAGCGGTCGGAGCGGCTGCTGCTCTGCCCCGGGCAGGGGGCCGCGCGGATCGCGCTGGCCGCCCGGTTGGCCGACCTCGGCGTGGGTGCCGAGCGGTACGCCGTGCACGTCCACCCCTCGGTCGTCATCGGCGCCGGCTCCGCCGTCGGCGCCGGCTCGATCCTGCTCGCCGGCTGCGTCCTCACCTGCGACGTCACCGTCGGTGAGCACGTCGTCCTCATGCCGCGCACGGTGCTCACCCACGACGACGAGCTCGCCGACGGCGTCACGTGCGCCGCCGGGGTCACGCTCGCCGGACGGGTGCGGATCGGGGAGCGGGCCTACCTCGGGATGCAGACGAGCGTCCGCCAGGACGTGCGCGTCGGAGCCGACGCCACGCTCGGGATGGGCGCGGTGGTGCTGCGCGACGTGCCGCCCGGCCGGACCTGGGTCGGCGCGCCGGCCGCCGAGCTCCGTCGCGACCGCGCCGGTGGTCCCGCACTGCCGCACCCGCGCCCCGTCGGGGTGCTGCCCCTGCTCACCTCCCACGGACGGATACGCGTGCCATGAGGATCCTCGTCTGCACCCCCGCGCTCGACATGGCCGGCAGCCGGCTCCAGGCGGTCGGGCTCGCCGACGCCGTGCGTCGCCGCGGGCACGAGCCCGTGCTCTACGCGCCGACCGGCGTGCTCGCCGAGCTCGTCGAGGCCGCCGGCCTGCCCTGGGTCCCCGCGCCGTCGGACATCTCCTCCCGCGCCTGGTCGCGGGGCCTCGCCGGGGTCGCCCGCGGGTGGGACGTCGACCTCGTCCACACCTACGAGTGGGCGCCGTCCCTGCGCGCGGCCTTCTCCGCCGGCCGCCGGCTGCCGCTGCTCATGACCGTCCTGGCCGCCGGGGCGCCGCGGTTCCTGCCCGCGCACGTGCCGCTCGTGGCGGGGACGCCGGCGCTGGCGGAGCGCGCGGCGGTGCGCGGCGGCGCCGTCCATCTCCTCGAGCCCGCCGTGGACACGGGCGACGCGGGGGGCGCGGGCGACCGCGCGGGCCGGCTCCGGGCGGACGCCCGCGCCCGGTGGGGCATCGACGCGGACGAGCTCGTCGTCGGCACGGTCACCATGCTCACGACGGACCACGAGCGGCTCCAGGGCGTCCTCGAGGCGGTCCGGGTGGTCGACCGGCTCTCCGGGACCGAGCGAGTGAGCCTCCTGGTCGCCGGTGACGGTGAGGGGCGGCGGGCCGTCGAGACCCGTGCCGCCGCGGTCAACGAGCGGCACGGCCGGGTCGTCGTACGGACGGTCGGGCTCCGGCTCGACCCCGACCCGGTCTACGCCGCCTCCGACGTCGTGCTCGGGATGGGGTCCTCCGCGATCCGGGCGATGGCCCACGCCCGACCGCTCGTCGTCCAGGGCGAGGCGGGCTTCTGGCGGGTCGCGGACTGGACCTCCGTGCGCGAGCTCCGCCACGAGGGGTGGTTCGGGCGCGGTGGTGCCGGCGCCCGCGACCTGCGCGACGCGCTCGTCCGCCTCGCGGCCGACCCGGCGCTCCGCGTCCGCCTCGGCGAGCTCGGCCGGAACGTCGTCTCCGAGCACCACGACCTCGACCGGGCGGCCGACCGGCTGGCCGACATCTACCTCGACACCGCGGGCGGACGCACGACCCGGACGGAGGCGGTGCGCTCGCTGGCGACCTCCGCGGCCGCCGGGGCCCGTTTCTACGCCGACCGACGACTCGGCTCCGTGGTCACCCGCGAGCGCTGGGCCCGAGAAGGAGCACTCCCATGACCACCCACCGACCGCCGACCGGGGCTGCCTCGACGATGGCCATCGTCACCCCGACCTACCGGCCGGACTTCGACAGCTTCCGGCGGCTCCACGAGTCGGTGCTCAGGCACACCGACGACTCGGTCGTGCACCACGCGGCCGTGCCGGGCATCGACGTCGACCTCTACCGGGGCATCGACTCGCCGAGGCTCGCGGTCTGGTCCTACCAGGAGGTCGTCCCCGAGGGCATCATCCCCACCGACCGGCTGGCCGCCGCCACCCGGAGGCTGCCCTTCCTGTCGCGGCGGCTCAACTGCGCGGGCGTGAGTCGGCGGAGGCCCTGGCAGCCGATCCGCGGGTGGGTGATGCAGCAGCTCATCAAGCTCAACATGGCGGCCCACGTCGACGCCGACGCGCTCGTCTTCGTCGACTCCGACGTCGTCCTCGTTCGGCGCACCCACGTGTCCGACTTCGTCCGCGACGGGTCCGTGCACTTCTACAGCAAGGACGGCGGCATCACCCGCAGCATGCACCGCCACCACCGGTGGTGCCAGGTCGCCCACGAGCTCCTGGGCCTGCCGTGGCAGGACCGCGACGCCTACCCGGACCACGTGGCGGGGATCGTCACCTACGACCGTGAGCTCGTGGACGCCGGCCTGGGCCGGGTGGAGGAGGTCACCGGTCGGCCATGGGCGGTGGCGCTCGCGCGGCACCTGCACCTGAGCGAGGACGTCCTGTACGGCACGTACGTGCGCCACTTCGGTCGACCGAAGGACAGGGACTACGAGTCGGGGACGCCCCGGTGCCACAGCCACTGGTCCCCGACCCCGATGGACGCCGCGGAGGCCGACGACTTCGTCGAGGCCTTCGGACCGGAGCACCGGGCCGTCCACATCCAGTCGACGTCGGACACGGACGACGCCCTCGTCCGATCGATCGTCTCGCAGCTCGAGAAGGAGTACGCCTGATGTCCACCACGCAGCTCGCCGCGCCGGCAGGGCCGGCCGCCGATCCCACGCCCCTGGACGACGCCGCCCCCGTCCCCTTCCTCGACCTCGTCGCCCAACAGCTCGAGGTCGACGCCGAGGTCCGCGAGGGCCTGGAGCAGGTGCTCGCCACGGCCGGGTTCATCGGCGGCCCCTGGGTCGACCGGTTCGAGCGGGCCTACGCCGACGCCGTCGGGGTCGGCCACTGCATCGGCGTGGGCAGCGGGACCGACGCGCTCGAGCTCGCCCTGCGCGGCGTCGGCGTCTCGCCCGGCGGCGAGGTCGTCCTCCCGGCGAACACCTTCATCGCCACCGCCGAGTCGGTGAGCCGGATCGGCGCGGTGCCCGTGCTCGTCGACGTCGACCCCGACCACCTCCTCATCGACCCGCGCGCGGTCGAGGCCGCCGTCACCGACCGGACCCAGGCGATCGTCCCGGTCCACCTGTTCGGCCAGGCGGCGTTCGTCGAGCAGCTCGCTGTGGTCGCGGAGCGGGAAGGCGCGGTGATCGTCGAGGACGCGGCCCAGTCCCAGGGCGCCACCCGGCACGGACGGCCAGCCGGCTCGCTCGGTGCCGCGGCCGGCACGAGCTTCTACCCGGGCAAGAACCTCGGGGCGGCCGGCGACGCGGGAGCCGTCCTCACCGACGACGCCGACGCCGCCGCCCACGTCCGCCGGCTCGGGAACCACGGGAGCGCCACGAAGTACCACCACGACGTCATCGGCATGAACTCCCGGCTCGACGCCGTGCAGGCCGTGGTGCTGTCCGCCAAGCTCCGCCGACTGGCCGCCTGGAACGAGGCCCGCCGAGCCGCCGCCGCCCGGTACGCCGAGCTCCTGGGGGACGTCGAGGGCGTGCGCCTCCCGTTCGCCGCCGAGGGGAACGAGCACGTGTGGCACCTCTACCCGGTGCGGGTCGCGGACCGGGACGCGGTCCTCGACCGGCTCCGGGTCGCCGGCATCGGTGCGGGCGTGCACTACCCGGTGCCGGTCCACCTCACGGGTGCCTACGCCGACCTCGGGCACGCGCACGGGTCGTTCCCTGTCACCGAGACCGCGGCGGGCACCATGATCTCGCTGCCGATGTTCCCGCACATCACGCCGGACCAGCAGGAACGGGTGGCCGAGGTCCTGCGGGCCGCCGTCGAGGTGCCGCGGTGACGACCGTCGTCCGCCCCCGGGAGGCGACCTCGACATGAGGATCGTCGTCTGCCCGCACGACATGGGCATGGGCGGCAGCCAGATCAACGCCCTCGACCTCGCTGCCGCGGTCCGCGACCGCGGGCACGAGGTGGTGGTCTACGCCCCGCCCGGTCCGCTCGTCGACCGCGCGCGGGCCGCCGGACTGGACTGGCGTCCGGCGGCCACGGGGCTGCGGCTCTCGCTGCCGTGGGCCCTCGGGCTCATGCGACTCGTGCGCGAGTGGCGCGCGGACCTCGTGCACGCCTACGAGTGGGCGCCGTCGATGGGTGCCTCCCTCGGGGCGCACGGGTGGCTCGACACCCCGCTCGTCATGACGGTGCTGTCGATGGAGGTCCCCGGCTTCCTGCCGCGCCATCTCGACCTCGTCGTCGGCACCGAACGGCTCGCCGCCGAGGCCGCGGGGGAGGGCTTCGCGCACCGCCACGTCCTCGAGCCGCCGATCGACACCGCGCTCGACACCCCGCGTCCGGCGGGGCCCGCGCGTCGCAGCCTCGGCCTGGACGAGGGCGGACCGGTGGTGAGCGTGGTCGGCCGGCTGACCACGGACCTCGACAAGTCCGCGGGGGTGATCGCTGCGATCGCCGCGGTGGGCACGCTCGCGGAGCGGCTCCCGGTCACCCTCCTCGTGGCGGGCGACGGCGACGACGCCGCCCGGGTCCGGATCGCCGCCGACGAGGTGAACGACCGGCACGGGCGACCCGTCGTCCGCATGCCAGGCACTCTCCTGGACCCAGGCGCCGCCTACGCCGCCGGCGACGTCGTCCTCGGGATGGGCAGCTCGATCCTCCGGGGGATGGCCCACGCCCGGCCCGCCGTCGTGCTCGGGGCGGGCGGGTACGTCCGGGCGGTGCGCGCGGACACGATGCCGGAGTTCCTTCGAGAGGGCTTCTTCGGCCACGGCGACGGCGGGCCGTACGCCCTGCGCGACACCCTCGAGCAGCTGCTCACCGACCGCGCGGAGCGGACCCGGCTCGGCGAGTGGTCCCGACGGCTCGTCGAGCAGCGGTTCGGGCTCGACCGGGCGGCCACGGTGCTGCTCGACATCTACGCGCAGGCCCACGACAGGTCGCGCGTCGGTCGTCCCGTGCTGACCACCGCGCGGCGCGCGGCCTCCCTCGCGCGCTCCGCCGGTGCGATGTCCGGCTTCCTTCTCCACCGGGCCGGCGCGCGCCGCGGCCCACGGGCCACGGCTGCGGCATGAGCGCGCCGCGCGACCTGCGGGCGGGTATCCGCCACGGCCTGGCCTGGAGCACGGTGAGCAGCACCGTGCTCCGTCTCGGGTCGCTCGGGGTCGGCGTGTTCCTCGCCCGGATGCTCAGCCCGGGGGAGTTCGGGGTCTACGCGGTGGTCCTCACCGTCCAGACCGTGCTCATGACGCTCGCCGACCTCGGACTCAGCGCCGACCTCGTCCGCTCGCCGGACCACGAACGTCGCGCGCCCACGATCGCCACCCTCTCGATCGTCATGTCGGCGTCGCTGACGCTCGCACTCGTGATCGGCTCGGGGACCGTCGCCGAGATCCTGGGAGCGCCCGAAGCCGGGCCGGTCCTCGCGGTCATGTCCCTCACCCTCGTCGTCGCCGGCGCGGGCGTGGTCCCGAACGCGGCGCTGCAGCGGGACTTCCAGCAGAAGCGGGTCTTCCTCGTCGGCGTCGCCGACTTCGTCGTCGGCACGACCGTGACGGTCGTGCTCATCCTCGCCGGGTGGGGCGTGATGGCGCTCGCCGTGGCCCGGGTCGTCGCCCAGGCGACCGCGGTCGTCCTCCAGTTCGTCCTCACAGGGCGGCGCCTGCACCTCGGGTTCGACCGGCTCCTCGTCCGCGACATCCTCGCCTTCGGCGTCCCGCTGGCCGCCGCCAACCTCCTGTCCTGGGCGCTGCTCGGCATCGACAAGATCGTGCTGTCCACCCTGGCCGGCACGACCGTCCTCGGCTTCTACTACCTCGCGTTCAACGTGGCGAACTGGCCGATGAGCGTCTTCGGCCAGATCGTCCGGTCGGTCTCGCTGCCGGCGTTCGCCCGGCTCGCCGAGGGGCGCCGCGACACCTCCTTCGCCACCGCCCTGGCACCGGTGTGGACGCTCTCGGTCCTCGCCGGGCTCATGCTGGCGACCCTGTCCGAGCCCCTCGTCGGCCTGCTCTACGGTGCACGGTGGTCGCCCGCCGTCGGGCTGCTGGCGCTGCTCGCCGTGTTCGGCGCGCTGCGCACGCCGGTCGACCTGGCGACCGCCTACCTGCTGGCGCGCGGCCGGTCGGGCTGGGTGCTGTGGCTGCAGGTGGGATGGATGCTCGCACTCGTTCCGCTGCTCGTGCTCGGTGCGCGCACGGCCGGTGGGACCGGGGCGGCCCTCGCGCAGGTCGCCGCCGCGCTCCTCCTCGTCTGCCTCGTCGGGTGGGTGCTGGCCCGGGCGGGGACCGACGTCGCCGCCGCCCGGGCGGCGCTCTGGCCGCCCCTTCTGGCTGCCGTGCCGGCGGGTGCGACCGCGCGGGGCGTGGCGGCGTTCGTCGAGAACGACCTGACGGCGCTCCTGGTCGGTGGCCTGCTCGGCACCCTCGTCTACGCCGCCCTCCTGCACCGCTGGTTCCTGGCGCGCCTCGCGCAAGCCCGTGAGCTGGGCTCCGACGGAGTGCTCGGAACCGCGGACGACGCACCGGCGGAGCCCGCGACGGACGGCGCCGGCCCGACACCCGTGCCCGCACCCGTCCCCGTCCGCACGCCCACGAAGGAGTCGGCATGACCCTGTCCCAGGAACGCCGCGCCACCGGACGTGACCCGGTCGGCCGACGGCTGCGCGTCCCCCCCGTGCCGGTGGCTGTCGGGCCGGGGGAGCGCGCGAGCGTCACCGTCGTCGTCCCGTGCTTCAACTACGGGCGCTACCTCGTCGGGTCGGTCTCCAGCGTGCTCGAGCAGCCCGGCGTCGACGTCGACGTGGTCGTCGTCGACGACCACTCCACGGACGACAGTGCGGCCGTCGCCGACCGACTGGCCGCAGCGGACGACCGGGTCCGTGTCGTCCGCCTGCCGGCGAACCGGGGACCGGTCGCCGCGTTCAACGCCGGACTCGAGCACGTCACCGGCGAGTTCCTCGTCCGGCTCGACGCCGACGACCTGCTGACCCCCGGCTCCCTGGCCCGTGCGGTCGCACTCGTCCGCGCCCACCCGTCCGTCGGACTCGTCTACGGCCACCCGAGCCACTTCGTCGAGGGCGGCCCGCGGCGCCCGGCGCGGACCACCGCCTCCGCCTGGACGATCTGGCCCGGCCAGCAGTGGGTGCAGGACCGGTGCGCCGACGGGTACAACGTCATCACGTCCGCCGAGGTCGTCATGCGGTCCGACCTCGTCGCCCGTGTGGGCGGGCAGCTTCCGCTCGCCCACACGCACGACATGGAGATGTGGCTGCGGCTCGCCGCGTTCGGCGACGTCGGGTACGTCCACGGCGCGGACCAGGCGTGGCACCGCGACCACGACCTCAGCCTCTCCGCGCGCGAGGTCGACGTCGTCGTCGACCTCGCCGAGCGCCGGCTCGCCTTCCACGCCCTGTTCGACGGCGCGGCCGGCGGACTCGGGTGGGCCGCCGCTGCCCGGCGGACGGCCGACGCTGCGCTCGACCGGCAGGTGCTCGACACGATGACCCACGAGCTCGACGTCCACGGAGCGGTGACGGAGACCTACCTCCGGCTCGACGGGATGGCGATCGCACCGACCGCAGCCAACCTCCGACGCAAGCGGGCGATCGCTCGCCGGGCGGCACGCGGGCGCCGACCGGTGGACGTCCTCGCCGGGACCGCCCGGCGTGCCCGTGACCGCGTGCGACGCGCATGGACCGAACGCAGCTGGCACCGGAACGGGGTGTACTGACATGGGACTGACCGAGAACGTCCGAGCGAGCCTGCGCAGGGACGGGCTGCGTGGCACCGCGGGCACGATCGCCCGCCGTGGGGTCGAGCGCCTCGGCGCCGCGCGGGCCTGGGACGAGCCGCGGCTGCCCCTGCGGGACGAGCACGTCCACGTCGGCCCTCCTCCGCCGCCGATCCCCGGCCGGCAGAAGGAGAGCCTCGAGGTGGGCTGGGTCTGCACGCCTCCGGGCGCCGGCTCCGGAGGGCACACGACCCTGTTCCGCATGGTGCGAGCCATGGCCGAGCGCGGTCACCGGTGCACGCTCGTCCTCTACGACGCCACCGACGACGACGTCGCGCGCCGCGAGGAGACGATCCGCCGGTGGTGGCCGGGACTTCCGGCGGGCGTCGCGAGCGTCGCGGACGGTCTGGACCGGTACGACGCCGTGGTGGCGAGCTCGTGGCAGACCGCCCACGTCGTGGCGTCGCTGCACGGCGGTGCGGTCCCCTTCTACTTCGTCCAGGACTACGAGGCCTACTTCTACCCGCGTGGCTACCTCTACGACCTCGCCGAGGCGACGTACACGATGGGACTGCAGACCATCGCCCTCGGCGGGATGGTCGCTGCGGCGATGCGCCGGGAGGCGGGTGCCGAGCCCGACCTCGTCGTCCCGTTCGGCTGCGACGTCGAGACCTACCGACTGCTTCCCGGGCGTCAGGGGGCGCGCCGCGGCGTCGTCTACTACGCCAAGCGGAACGTCGACCGCCGCGGCTACCTGCTCGCGAGACGGACCCTCGAGCTGTTCCACGAGCGGTGCCCGGACGAGCCGATCCATGTGGTCGGCGACCGCATCCCGGGGTGGCGGGTCCCTGCGGTCCAGCACGGCTCGCTCCCGCCGCAGGAGCTCAACCTGTTGTACAACGAGGTGGTCGCGGGCCTGGCGATGTCGTTCACGAACATCTCCCTCGTGGCGGCCGAGATGCTGGCCGCCGGCAGCGTCACCGTGCTCAACGACGATCCCGGACCGCGGCTCGACCTCGAGCACCCGGAGGTCGCCTGGGTGCCCGGGCGTCCTGAGGCGCTCGCCGACGCCCTGGCCGCAGCCGTCGCGGTGACCGACCCGGGTGAACGGGCCGACCGCGCCGCGCGCATCGCCGCCCGCCGGCCGCGTGGCTGGGACGTGGCGCAGCGGATGACCGCGGAGATGGTGGAGGACCGCGTCCGGACCGGCACGGGGCGCTACCCGTCGGCCGCCGAGCGGTCCGTGCGTGCGATCCGCCAGGACGCGCCGGCGGCCCCGTAGGTGAGGAAGAGCAGTCCCGCGCTGATGGGGAACGAGAGCCCGTCGAAGAAGGCGAGGGTGAGCGATCCGGCGGCGATGCCGGCCGCGAGGGCAGGACCGGTGGCCAGCGAGTGCGAGACGGCCGGCGCCGGTACGCCGCCGGGGCCGGCCACCCGGGGACGAGGGGCGGAACGCCACGCGCAGGCGATGCTCGTGAGGACGACCGCGGCGAACGCCGCGAGGCCGAGGACACCGAGCTCGACGAGGATGAGCAGGAACTGGTTGTCGAGGATCAGCTCGTTCGGCTGGAACGTCCCGTACCCGTGGCCCAGCCACCAGTGCCGGCCGACGATCTCCAGGACCACGTCGCTGCTGCCCGTGCGGGACACCGTGCTGGCGTCGGACCCGATGGCGGTGAACAGGCCGAGCATCGTGCCGACCAGCCCGGGGACCGCGACCAGCATCGCCGCGCCGAGGAGGACACCGAGCAGTGCCCCCCGGAGCCGGTAGGCCGGGGGGACGCGGGGGGCGAGGACGAGCAACCCGAACGCGACCCCGATGAGGGTCGACCGGGAGACCGACAGCGCCACGGCGAGCGCGATCAGCCCGGCCGGCAGCCACCGGACGAACCACGGACGACGCAGCTCGCTCATCCCCAGGGCGAGGGCGAGGGGGAGGGTGAGGCACAGCAGCGTCCCGTACTCGAGCGGGTGGGAGGCGGTGCCGGCCGCGCGGACGAATCCGCCGCGGTCCATCACTCCCGCGAAGGAGCCGTCGACGGCAAACCCGGGGAGCGAGATCGAGGTGACCAGCGGTTGCCCGGTGACGAACTGGGCCAGCCCGAGGACGGACATCAGCGCGCCGGCCCAGGCGACCCGGCGCACGAGGGCGAGCAGCCGGGCCCTGGTCCGGATCCCGTCGAGCGCGACGAGCGCCACGCCGGACCAGCTGAGCACGCGGATCAGACCGCTGTCTGCCGCGGCCGCCAGGTGCGTCGGCAACCCGTGCAGGGCTCCCATGCCGTACGCGGTCGCGACCACCGCGAGGAGCACGGCGAGGGCGACCCCGACGGGAGACGTGCGGCGGTGTCCGCGCCCGCCGCGGGAGACCGCCGTGAACGCCCACCACGCGAGGCCGGCCAGTCCCCACAGGAGGGAGAGCTGCCCCATCGTGCCCAGCGCGGGGATGACGAGGTAGGACGGGATCCCGAGCAGCAGCACGAGGTAGACGGTCAGGAAGGTCACCGCGTCCAACCGGACGCGGCGCGTGGCGGGGGTGCCGTCCGGCGGGACGACGACGGCGTGGTCGGCGAGCGTCATCCGGTCCGCCCCCCGGACGTCTCGGACCGGTCCCTGCGCAGCTGCGTGCCCGCCCGGTCCAACCCGGAGGCGACGGCGGTCGCGGCGCCGAGCGCGACGAGACCGAGGACCGCCGCCCCCTTGACCGCGGTGGAATCGGTCCTGCCGATCGAACCGATCGTGAACGTGTCCTCCTGCCAGAGCAGGCGGATCCGCGCGGCGGCGGGAACGCCGGAGCCGACCTGGATGTCGGTCGTCACCTGCGCCACCTGGGCGATCGTCGTGCGGATGGTGGCCAGGGCGGCGGCCTCCGTCGGCCCCGTCGCCGTCACGATCATCGACGGCCGGTCCTGCCACTCCTGCCACTGCGTGCCGGACCGGGACGAGGTGACCGAGACGCCGTCGAGGACCTGGTTGCCGAACAGGGAGGCGTTCGGGGTGGAGAGCCGGGTCGACGGATAGCGCGCGTCGTACGCCTCGTCGACCGCGGCCGTGAAGGCGAGCATCGTCTCCAGGGAGAAGACGTACGGCGTCTCCGCCGAGAACTCGGGCGGCGGGCTGAGGGTGAGCTCCGCCCGGATCGTGGTGGCGCGCGGCGGGGCGGGAGCGGACAGCACCACCACGGCGAGTGCCACCAGGGCCACGAGGTACACGTACCAGCGGCGTCGGACGAGACTCGCCGCACCGCTCCTCATCGGTCCGGCGGGCCCGCGGACGCGGTGGCCAGCTCCGTCTCGCGCGGCACGGCGTCGTCCGCGGGCTCGTCCTGCGGTTCGGTGGTCGTACCGAGCGCCGCTGCGTCGTCGTCCGTCGCTGCCTCCGTGACGTCCGGGAGGACGTCGGCGGTCGTCTCTCCGGGAGCGGTCGTGCCGTCGTGCGCCGGCTCGGTCTCCGCAGCCTCCGCGGCCTGTGTGTCCGTCACCGCGTTCAGGGGCTCCACCGGTGGCTCGTCTCCCACGGCTCGATCGGTCGCGGACGGCTCGGTCGCGGCCGACCGGCGCTCGCGGCGACGCATCAGTGCGCCGTCGACGAGACCGGCGACCAGGAGCGTGCCCAGCCCGCCGGCGCCGAGGACGACGATGGCCATGCGGGCCGCAGCGGTGCGGCTCGCGGCGGCCGAGTCGGCAAGGACCAGCGGCGAGGCGCCGAGCCGTTGGCCGTCGGGGAGCCCGACCTCGTCCTGCATCGCGTCGAGGTTCTCCTCGACGTTGGCCAGGGCGGCGTGCATGACGGCGAGGGCGTCCTCGGGGGTCGCGCCCTCCACGGCCACCGTGACGATCGGGGACTGCGTGGTCGGGTCGGAGCCGAGCGTGTACGCGGTCCCCGGGTGCTCGGCCACGACGGAGGCGTAGTTCTCGGTCGATCCCGCCCGGCGCAGCAGGACGTCGCGGGCGTCGATCATGCCGTTGAGGTAGAGGTACGGGTTTCCCTCGGCGCCCACGGTGTCGGTGGACGGCATGAGCAGGAGACTGCCCGTGGCCTCGTACGTGGTGGGGATCGACCGGTACGCGTACCACCCGCCGGCAGCGGTGAGGCAGAGGCCGAGCAGCAGGATGTACCAGCGCCGCAGCAGGGTCGCGATCGTGTCACTGAGCTGCATGAGGGGCTCCTCCTCGTTCCCGGGGCACCCGGCTGCTCTCGTCCCGTTCCCACCCGGGGTCCGCCGACCGCGACCGCCGGGTCAGTCGGGGGACCGCCGCCAGCGCGGCGTAGACCGCGGCGTCGACGAGGGTCCGCGGGCCGCGCACCGAGGCGAGCAGCTCACGCGCCGTCGACCCCGCCGACGACGACGAACGGCCCGACGACGAACGGCCGGACCCTGCACCAGCCGGAGCAGCGCCCGTCGACGCCGCGGCCCGTGGATGCCGCGCGGCCCGCCCACGCTGCTCGGCCGGCCCTCGGTGCTGCCGTCGGAGCACCCGCAGCAGCGAGGCGGCGTCCCGCGGCGTGCGGACGGGGACCGGCGGAGCGGCGACGACGACCTTCTCGTCGTCGTCGAAGGCCTGGTCCACGAAGTAGTCGTCCGCCGTGACGTCCGGGAAGGACCCGATCCGGGCGTGCCCCGCCTCGCTGAGCCCGAACACGCCGGCTCCCCAGATCGCCGCGCTCGTGCTCGGCAGCCGGCGCCGCGCCCGGTAGTACGCGGTGACGGGCCAGCGCGCCGTGCCCGTGTCGTACCGGAAGGTCGGGCGGGCGACGAGCGCGCCGTCGGCGAGCGTCTCGAGCAGCCGCCGCAGCGTGGCCGGGGCGAGCTCGATGTCGGCGTCGAGGTACACGCGCGGCCAGTGCGTGGCCGCCCGGTCGCCCGCGTTGAGCGCCGCGGTCTTGGACGCGACGTCGATCTCGACCACCCGGACACCGGCGACGGCCACGGCGCGGGCCGCGGTCCCGTCGGTGCACCCGTTGCACACGACGACGACCTCGACCCGGCCGGTGGCGAGCGCGGGCGCGAGGGCGGCAAGGGTCCGTCCCACGACCGCCGCCTCGTCGTGCGCCGGGATGATGACGGTGCCGCGCGGGTGCTCGCCGAGGACGCGTGCCGGACGCGCCGCCGGCTCGTCGACCGGTCCCGCCGCCGGACCCGCGGCGGCCCCCGTCAGGGGAACCGCCCCCGACGCCGGTCCCGCTGCCGGCCCGGGCAGCGTGTCCCACCGCGCCTCGTCGGCCACGACCCCGAGCACGCCACGGCGACCCGGACGGTGCGCCCGCAGCGCCTCGGAGAGCAGCGTGCCCGCCCACCAGCGCCGCGCGACGCCCGCGCCGTGGTGCTTGCGCGCGTACCGCACGAGGTTGACCGCCATGAGGGCCCGCAGGCGCGGGGAGGTCCCGGACCCCGCGCCGGCGTGGACCATCGTGGCGCGCGGCTCGTACCGGGCGACGAGCCCGAGGTCGCGTGCGCGGCGGAAGTAGTCGGTCTCCTCGGAGTAGAGGAAGAACCGCTCGTCCCACTCGCCGATCCGGCGCGCCGCCGACGCGCTCACGAGGAGCGCCGCCCCGGTCGCCCAGTCGATCTCGTGGCCGAACTGGTAGCTCTCCGGGGCGAGGTCGGTGCCTCCGAGGGCCGCCGGTCGCCGGGGCCACCGGTTGCCGAGGACCGCGTCGCCGAGGACCGACGCGGCCGAGGGCTCCCGGTACAACGACATCGCCGTGGCGCCGTACGGGTCGACGAGCCGGGGGACCACGAGGTCGGCGTGGCCCGAGCGTAGGACCGCCAGCAGCTCGGCGACCGCCCCGGGCCGGACCTCGAGGTCCGGGTTGAGGACGAGCAGCGCCTCGGCGTCGCCCGCCGCGCGCGCGGCGACGTTGATCCCGGCGGCGTACCCGAGGTTGCCGCCGGTGGGCACGACGACGACGTCCGGGTGCGCCGCGAGCCGCTCGAGCGTGCCGTCGGTGGAGGAGTTGTCGGCCACGACCACCCGGAGGCGCAGGTCCTCGGCCTCGGTGCGGAGGCTGTCGATCAGCGACTCGACGTGCTCGGCGCTGTCGTAGGTGACCACGAGGGCGGCGACCTCGGCCGGCGCGTCGGCCGGGACGAAGGTGCCGCCCCTCCCGGGGACGGCAGGTCCGGACGTGGTCGACCCGGCGGGGCGGGGGGCAGCCGGTGTCGCGTCCGGTGCGCTCGTCGAGCGGACCGGGGGCGACTGCACCGCCTCCGGCGGGTCGGTCGGGGGCAGCGCCCGGCTGTCGCGCCGGAGCTGGACGAGGCCCGGCGGGTCGTCGACCAGGTACCGGGTCGCGAGCCGGCGCGGCTCGCGCGCCAGGCGGTAGGCCCACTCGAGGCCGTGGTCGCTCGCGAGGCGCGGGGCACGCTGCACGGCGTCGGCGAGGAAGTCGACCACGGCGCCGAAGGCGAGCAGCACGTTCGCTCCGGTGGCCGGGCCGAAGCGGGACATCCACAGCTCCTGGCGGGGCTTGCCGAGGCCGACGACGAGCAGCTGTGCCCCCGACTCCGCGATGTCCGCGGCCAACCGGAGGGAGGCGGCGTCGTCGGAGAGGTCGGAACGGTCGGGGGACCACATGCCGGCGACGACGAGACCCGGACGCGTCCGTGCGAGCCGTCGCGAGAGCAGGCGCTGGACGAGGTAGGAGCCGCCGACGAAGCCGACCGAGACCCCGGCCGACTCGGCGGCGTCGAGCAGCGGGTCGGCGAGGTCGCTGCCGGCGAGGCGTGGCCAGGCGCGCCCGGTCAGACGGTTCGCCCGGGACACCAGCGGCGCGCCGTCGAGGAGCGTGAGCCACTCGAGGGGGCGGGCGGTGCCGTCCACGTCGGTGCTCGTGGGGTGCAGCGAGTCGCCGAGCTGGTGGCGCCAGCGGCCGGTGGACCCGAACTGGACGATGTGGTCGAGGTTCGCGGAGATGACGGCGAGCGGCGGGAGCGCGGGGGTGTCGTCGTCGCGGTCGATCCCCGCCGGGCGGGCCGCACGCCGGACGATCGTCGACACGGCGTCGGCCTCGCCCATGAGGTCGACGACGATGCCCGCGAGGTCCACCCGCTCGTGCGGCGGGTGCGGCGTCGGGGGAGCGGGCGCGGGCGCGGGGGTCGGCGGTGCGTGCGGGGCCGGGACGAGCTGTGCCACGGCGTGCTGCGCCGCGGCGTGCGGAGCAGCGGCGCCGGCCTCCGGCGCGCCGGGGACGACGGGCTCGACGACGGCCTCTCCGGCGCGCGTGTCGACGCTCGTGAGGGGGAGGTCCGGCGAGGCCGGGTCGGTGAGTGCGTCCCGGTCGGCGAGGGTGGTCATGCCGGGTCCCGGGAGGGGGGTGCGGGCGGCATCGTCACGACGCTCCTTGGGGGGACAGGGGTCCTGCGGGTGCGCTCACGCTAGGACTGCCCCGGGCGCCGGACAACGGTGTTCGGGCGCCCGCGGGCCGATCCGGGAGGCGGTCGAGTACCGGGCACGTGCGTCCGGGTGGTCGCCGGGTGGTGGGTGCGCGCGGAGCACGTGGCCGGGTGCACGGGCCGCGCGCCGGGCGCCCGGATCAGCGCCCGCGGGCCCGGCTCAGTGCCAGCCGTCGAGCCAGATGTAGCAGGCGACCGTCGCGACGACGAAGAAGCCGAACATGACGACGGTCAGCCAGGCGTTGACCTCGGGGACCTCGTCGGGGTCCTCCTCGGTCGCGTCCTCGGGAGCCTCGGTGGCGTCGTCGAGGTCGGAACTCTGGTCGAGGAGCTCGTCCGCGGTCGGGTCGTCGACCGCGCCTCCGTGCCCGACCTCCTCGCGGGTGCGGCGCGGGTCCTGACCGGCGCTCATGCGGCACCCGCCAGGTGCGAGACGTCGGCGACGAGGCCGACCGCGAGGACGACGAACACGACGGCGATGAAGCCCGTGTACATCCAGCGGCCCTTGTGGTCGGTGGCCCAGAACCGCCGGAGCGCCGAGATGCCGCTGACGACCGCCACCGCGCACAGGGCGATGCCGACCGGCGCGGCGAGGACGCCGGCGATGCTGAGCAGCGGGACGAGCACCGGGATGAGGACGTAGGTGACGAGGCAGCGCACCGCCGAGACGACGAGCGAGAGCCGCAGCCGCCGGTGCGCCCCCGCGTCGAGACTGCGGTTGGTGCGCCGGACCCGCAGCAGGCGGCGCATGAAGCGGTCCGCCGCGGTCTCGCGGGAGTCGGTGGGGAAGGCGGGCGAGCGGGTCCCGGGCGCGACCGTGCGCGCGTCGTGCTCGGTGCGGGTGCTCACGGGTGCCTCTCCTGCCTCGGTGCTCGTCCGTCAGGGTACCGCCGCCGGGTCGCACCGGCGGGCGAGTCCCGCGCGGAGGTGCTCGACCGCGGCGTGGACGCGGGCCGGGGCGCGCCCGCCGCCGTCGTGCAGGGCGACCACGTGGGCGTCCGGGGTGGGGACGTCGGCGAGGACCTGGACGAGCGCCCCGCTGCGCACGTGCCGGCCGACGTCCCACGTCGACCGCATCGCGAGCCCTGCTCCGTCGAGGCACCACTGCGTGACGGCGGTCCCGTCCGTGCAGGTGAGGTGGCCGTCCACGGGCACGGCGACCGGCGCGCCGCCGACCTCCAGCTCCCACGTGGAGGACCCCTCGTCCTCGAGGACCACCAGGCACTCGTGGTGCGCGAGGTCCTCGACGGTCCTCGGTGTGCCGTGCCGCTCGAGGTAGGCGGGGGAGGCGACGACGATGCGCCGGTTGGGCAGCAGCAGGTGGAGCTCGAGCGTGGAGTCGGGGACGCGGCCCACGCGCACCGCCAGGTCGAAGCCCGGCAGCGAGGCGCCCAGCGGCAGGCTCGAGAGCTCGAGGCGGACGTCGAGGCCGGGGTGCTCGGCCTGCAGCTCGCGCAGGAGCGGGGCGACGTGGCTGCGGCCGAGCCCCACCGTGCTGACGACGCGGAGCGGCCCCGCGATCCGGTCCGGGCCCGGGCGCAGCGAGTCCTCGAGGTCGCGGACCTCCTGGAGGAGCTCGGCGGCGCGCTCGGCGTACCGGCGGCCCTCGGGGGTGAGCTCGAGCCCCCGCGCGCGGCGGTGGGCGAGCGTGGTGCCGAGGCGCTGCTCGAGCGCGCGCAGCCTGCGGCTGACGGCGGAGATCGACATCCCCCAGTGCCGGGCGGCCCCGGTGAGGGTCCCGGCCGCGGCGACGACCTGGACGAGCTCGAGGTCGTCGATCTCCGAGGGCATGCGTCGCTCCCTTGCTCGGGGCGCAAGCCGCATGTGTCGCGAGCGCCCTCCCGTGCCGCGGGCGGCAAGTCTAGCCTCGGTGTGGGACCACCTGTCGGGGGAGAGGGACACCTCGACGGCCCGACGACGAAGGAGCGTGCACGTGTTCCCCGACTTCCAGCCTCTCGACGTCGAGCTCGACGGTGTCCGGGTCCGCGGCCGTCTCGGGCCGAGCACCGGCCGGCCACCCCTGCTCCTGCTCCACGGCCACCCGGAGACGCACGTCATGTGGCACCGCGTGGCGCCGCAGCTGGCCCGGCAGTTCGACGTCGTGCTCCCCGACCTGCGGGGTTACGGCCGCTCCGGCCGGCCCGCCCCGGGACCCGACCACGCCGCCTACAGCAAGCGCACGATGGCGCGCGACGCCGTGGAGCTCATGGCGGCTCTCGGGCACGAGCGGTTCGCGGTGGTCGGCCACGACCGCGGGGCCCGGGTGGCGGCGCGTCTCGCCGGGGACCATCCGGACCGGGTGAGCGCCGCGATGCTCCTCGACGTCGCCCCGACGCTCGACATGTACGAGGCGACCGACCGCGCGTTCGCGAGCGCCTACTGGCACTGGTTCTTCCTCATCCAGCCCGCGCCGATGCCCGAGGCGCTCGCCGGGGCGAACCCGCGCGGCTACGTCGAGGGCGTGATGGGTGCGCGGCACGCGGGGCTCGCCCCGTTCCCTCCCGAGGTGCTGGACGAGTACGTGGCCGGGTTCGACGGCGCCGAGCGCGCGGCCGGCGCGGCCCACGACTACCGCGCCGCGAACGGCATCGACCTCGAGCACGACCGGGCCGACCGGGCGGCCGGCCGGCGGATCGAGGTGCCGCTGCGGGTGCTCTGGGCGCGGCACGGCGTCATCGAGCGGCTGTTCGACCCGCTGGCCCTGTGGGGACGGATCGCCGACGAGGTGTCCGGGCACGCCGTCGACTGCGGCCACTACCTCCCGGAGGAGGCGCCGGACGAGATCGTGCGCGAGATCCGGGAGTTCCTCGGGGCCTGAGTGGGGCGGCGCCGGGAGCGCCCGCGGCATCGCGGCGCCGCGATGCCGCGGGCGCCCGGGACGAACGGGCCGCCCGGGCGCCGCCCTCGTCAGCCCTGCGCGACGCGAGCGGCGATCGCGGAGCCGAGCTCCGCCGTCGTGGCCGTCCCGCCGAGGTCCGGGGTGAGCGTGCTCGCCTCGGCGATGACGCTCTCGAACGCGTCGACGACCGCCGCGCCCGCCTCGGTCTCGCCGAGGTGGTCGAGCATCATCGCGGCGCACCAGATCTGGCCGATCGGGTTGGCGATGCCCTTGCCCGCGATGTCCGGGGCCGACCCGTGGACCGGCTCGAAGAGCGAGGGGAAGGTGCGCTCGGGGTTGATGTTGGCGCTGGGCGCGATGCCGATCGTCCCGGTGGTGGCGGGCCCGAGGTCGGAGAGGATGTCGCCGAACAGGTTCGACGCGACGATGACGTCGAACCAGTCCGGGTGGAGGACCGCCTGGGCGGTGAGGATGTCGATGTGGAACTTGTCGACGTCGACGTCCGGGTAGGCGGCCGACATCTCGACGACCCGCTCGTCCCAGTAGGGCATGGTGATCGAGATGCCGTTCGACTTGGTGGCCGACGTGAGGTGCTTCTTCCGCTGCTGTGCGAGCTCGAACGCGTAGCGCAGGATCCGGTCGATGCCGGTGCGGGTCATCACGGTCTCCTGGACCACCGTCTCGCGGTCCGTGCCCTCGAACATCTTCCCGCCGATCGAGGAGTACTCGCCCTCGGTGTTCTCCCGGACCACGAGATAGTCGACGTCGCCGGGGGCGCGGCCCGCGAGCGGCGAGGGGATGCCCTTGAGGAGCTTGACGGGGCGCAGCGACACGTACAGGTCGAAGTGCCGGCGGAACTGCAGCAGCGAGCCCCACAGCGAGACGTGGTCCGGCACGACCTCGGGCCAGCCGACGGCGCCGAAGAAGATCGCGTCGAAACCCTTGAGCGTGGCGAACCAGTCGTCCGGGAGCATCTGGCCGTGCTCCTGGTAGTACGCGGCGCTGGCGAAGTCGAAGTGCTCGAGCTCGAGCGAGAGGCCGAAGCGCTCCGCGGCCGCCTCGAGGACCTTGACGCCCTCGGGGACGACCTCGGTGCCGATGCCGTCGCCGGCGATGACGGCGATCCGGTAGGTGCTCATGCTCTCCTCCACGGGGCAGCTCCGGCGGGGCCGGGTGCCACGACGCCGTGGGGGTCCACGCTAGGGGCGGCGCGTCGCCCGCGCGCGGGCGGGCCGGGCAAGAGTCGTTTGCGTGGGGCGCAACGCTGGGCGCCGGGGGAACTGAGCGGCGGCGGTCCGGGCAAGCGTCGGGATGTCCCCGCGGGCGGCGCCAGGCGTCCGTGCGTGCGTCGAGGGTGGGGGTCTCCCCCCGCACGGGCGTCAGCGGCCCGAGGGCGGGTCCGGCTCGAACTGGGCGGTGAGCGACCGCAGCTGGTCGGCCAGCTCGGCCGCCTCGTCCGGCGAGATCCCGGCGAGCAGCTCCCGCTCGGCGGCGAGGAGGGCGGTCATCGTGCGGTCGACGCGCTCGAGCCCCTCGTCGGTCAGCCGGACGCGCACCACCCGCTTGTCCGCCGCGTCCTGGGTGCGCTCGACGAGCCCGGCGGCCACCATCTTGTCGATCCGGTGGGTCATCGTCCCCGAGGACACGAGCGTCTCGGCCACGAGCCGGGTCGGGGTGAGCTGGTACGGGGCACCGGCACGGCGCAGGGCGGAGAGCACGTCGAACTGCCAGATCTCGAGGGCGGGGCCGGCGAGCGCGCGTCGCCGGGCGAGGTCGAGGTGCCGGGCGAGGCGGGTGACGCGGGAGAAGACCTCGAGCGGCGCGACGTCGAGGTCGGGGCGCTCGCGACGCCAGGCCGCGACGATGCGGTCGACCTCGTCCGTGCCTCGTTCCGCCATGGATCGAGATTACTCGACGTCGAGACACCTCCGGCGAATGAGCGGACGGTCCGCACGGACGACGACGAACCGCAGGCTCGATGGACCGTCACCCTGGACCGCACTCTCGACCAGATGGGGGCGCGCACCCGTTCATCGAGAGTGCGGTTGGGGCCCCAACCGCAATCTCGACGACGACGAACCGCAATCTCGACGAACGGGGTGGGGACGCGCACGACGACGGCGGGGGACAGGCGCTCCCGCGCCCGCCGCCCCGCCGTCGTCGTCGTGAGGGGTGTCAGCCCTTGAGGGCCTCGCTCAGCTTGAGCCGCCCGCCCGTGTGCAGCACGCCGCGGCGGTAGACGCGGCCCGCGAACCAGATGAGCACCGGGATCGTCACGGCGGCGATCGCCACCGAGATGAGCGCCTCGACCGTGCTCGCGCCGAACGCCTGACGCATCGGCATCATGAACGGCGAGAAGAACGGGATGTAGCCGAGGATCTGCGTGAGCAGCGAGTCCGGCTGGTTCGGCACGAGGTACATCGCGATGTAGAACGGGATGAACTGGGCGAACATCAGCGGGGTCGTCACCGAGCCGATCTCCTCCTGGCGGGAGACCAGGGAGGCGAACCCGCCGAAGATGACGGTCCAGATCCCGAAGCCGACGAAGAACCAGACGAACGCCCAGAGCGTGACGGTGCCGAGCGGGATGCTCAGCGAGGGCATGAGCCCGGCGATCGCCAGTGCGCCGAGCATGCCGCCGACGATCACCACCATGTACACGAGCGTGTAGAGGCCGATGCCGAGCACCTTGCCGGTGAGCAGCTGCGTGGGCTTGATCGTCGCGAGCAGCACCTCGACCACGCGGGACGTCTTCTCCTCGACCACGCCGGTGGCGACCGTCGTGCCCGCCGTGAGGACGGCGAACAGCATGATGGAGATCGTCACGATGCCGGCGCCGTAGGCCTGGCCGTCGAAGTCGGGGCTGTTGAACCCGGTCGCGGCGCCCTCGAGGATCTCGACCTGCGGCGCGCTGGCGGCGAGCGCGCCCTGGACCTCGGCCGGGTCCCCGCCGAGCTCAGTGATCTGGGTGCTCAGCGACTCGGTCTGCGCCGCGGTGGCGACCGTGCCGAGGAGCTGCGGGTCCGGGTCGGTGCGGGCGTGGACCGTGAGGGTCTCGCCGTCCCGGCTGACGACGATCTCGGCCGGCTCCTCCTCGCGCTCGAGCTCCTCGGCGTGCGTCCCGTCGGCGGTCTCCTGGATGTCGAGCGGGAGCTCCTGGGCGCTCGAGCTCGTCTGCAGGTACGGGACGAGCGAGGCGGCGGACTCCTCGACGGCGACGACCGTGCCGGAGTCCTCGCCCTGGTTCGAGTCCCAGATCTTGTAGCCGACGCCGGCCGCGAGGAAGACGACGACCATGACGATCATCGAGATGATCGACGACTTGGCGAGCAGCCGCGTGCGCAGCTCCCGCTGGATGACCAGACCCACCGCGCTCATCGACGCGCCTCCTTCGTCGTCGTGCCGGTACCGGTGGCGCCCTCGCGCCCTGAGCTGCCGTCCTTCTCCTCGGCCGAGCTGTCGGAGACGACGTCACGGAAGAGGTCGGAGAGCGTGGGCTGCACCGGCCCGAACTCGACGACGGGGCCGTGCCTGAGGGCCTCGGTCAGCAGTGCCTGCTCGGCGCCGACGGACCCCTCGGGCAGCATGACCTGGGCCGCGGACTTCCCGGCGCCCACCTCGACGTTCTCGGCCACGGCGCCCTCGACCGCCCTCGCGATCGGGGCGAGGTCGAGCCCCTCGGCGTCGACGACGACCCGCCACACCGGCCGGCCGACGGTGCGCAGCTCGTCGATCGTGCCGAGCGCGACCATCTTGCCCGAGGCGACGATGCCGACCCGGTGGCAGAGCCGCTCGACGAGGTCGAGCTGGTGGGACGAGAAGATGACGGGCACGCCGGCGGCGGCACGGTCCTTGAGGACCTCGCTCATCACGTCGACCGCGACCGGGTCG
Organism: Georgenia sp. G2120; assembly: GCF_055326485.1. Taxonomy (NCBI): domain Bacteria; kingdom Bacillati; phylum Actinomycetota; class Actinomycetes; order Allobogoriellales; family Allobogoriellaceae; genus Georgenia; species Georgenia sp. G2120. Next base: position 351,319 of record NZ_JBUZNL010000001.1, read on the forward strand.
AGGCCGGAGAACGGCTCGTCGAGGATGAGGACGTCGGGCTCGTGGACGAGGGCGGCGGCGAGCTGCACGCGCTGCTGGTTGCCCAGCGAGAGCTTCTCGACGTCGTCACCCTGCCGGTGGGCCACACCGAGGCGTTCGGTCCACTTCTCCATCGCGGCCTTGGCGTCGGCGGCCGACATGCCGTGCAGGCGGGCGAGGAAGATCAGCTGCTCGCCGACCTTCATCTTCGGGTAGAGCCCGCGCTCCTCCGGCATGTAGCCGATGCGGCGCCGGGCGTCGAGGTCGACCACCTTGCCGTCGTGCCGCACCTCGCCCGCGTCCGCCGCGAGGACGCCGAGGGCGATCCGCATCGTGGTCGTCTTGCCCGCGCCGTTCGAGCCGACGAAGCCGAAGATCTCTCCGGCCCGCACGGTGAACGTCATGTCTGTGAGTGCGCGCACGGTGCCGTACGCCTTGCTGAGCCCTGATATCTCCAGGTCGCCCACGTGTCCCCCTCCGTCCGATTCCGCCGCGAGCGTGCGCCTCATCGGCGTCCGTCCCGGCCCAGGTCGCGACAACCGTACGGGGTGCGTGACGCCTCCCACCCTGACGTCCGTCATGCGTCCGCGGGGACTTCTGCACCGGGCCCGACGACGAACGTCCGGCCCGGCGGCCCGCTCAGTCGCCGGTGGCGTGGATCCGGGGCTCCCGGCGCAGCCCCTCGAGACCGTGCCAGGCGAGGTTGACCACGTGCGCGGCGACGTCCTGCTTGCCCGGCGTGCGGTTGTCGAGCCACCACTGACCGGTCAGGGCGATGAGCCCGACGAGCATCTGCGCGTACAGCGGCGCCGCGCTCGTGTCGAATCCCCGCGCCTTGAACTGGGCGGCGAGCAGATGCTCGACGTGCGTGGCGACGTCCCCGATGAGGGAGGAGAACGTGCCGGTGGCCTGGGCGACGGGGGAGTCGCGGACGAGGATGCGGAACCCGTCGGTGTGCTCCTCGATGTAGTCGAGCAGCGCGAGGGTGGTGCGCTCGACGATCGTGCGGGGGTGCCCGCCGACGCGGATCGAGCCGATGAGCACGCCCTCGAGCAGCTGGACCTCCCGGTCGACGACGACCGCGTAGATGCCCTCCTTGCCGCCGAAGTGCTCGTAGACGACCGGGCGCGAGACCTTCGCGCGCTGCGCGATCTCCTCGACCGACGTGCTGTCGAACCCCTTCTCGGCGAACAGGGTGCGGGCCACGGCGACGAGCTGCTCGCGCCGCTGCCCGGCCGTCATCCGGGTGCGCTGCCGTCTCGTCTCGCTCGCCACGCCCGCCATTGTGCCTGGCGCCCGGTCCGCGGGGCGGTCAGGCTTTGGCAGGATGGGGCAGCGCCTCGACCGCCCGCGTCGGCGGCCGGCGGCGGTCCGCCCTGGTGTAACGGCAGCACGCAGGCCTTTGGTGCCTTGAGGTCCGGGTTCGAGTCCTGGGGGCGGAGCCCCGGCGGTACAGTGGCCGGGTCGCGCGGCCAGGCCGCGCCGACGCCCAGGAGAGTCGCACCCGAGGAGAACCCGCGTGACCCAGACCCGTCCGGCTGCTGTCGTCGTGCTCGCCGCCGGGGCGGGGACCAGGATGCGCTCGGCCACCCCGAAGGTGCTCCACGCCGTCGGCGGTCGCACGCTGCTGGGCCACGCGCTCACGGCCGCCCGCCAGGTCGACCCGGAGCGTCTCGCCGTCGTCGTGCGCCACGAGCGCGAGCGCGTCGCCGCCTTCGTCACCGAGTCCGACCCCGCCGCGCTGCTCGTCGACCAGGACGAGATCCCCGGCACCGGCCGCGCCGTCCAGTGCGCGCTCGACGCCCTCGATGCCGCCGCGGCCGCCGACGGCTCGCTCCTCGTCATGGCGGGGGACACCCCCCTGCTCGACGGCGACACGCTCGCCGCCCTCCTCGAGGCCCACGCGGGCTCGGGCAACGCGGTCACGGTGCTCACCGCCGAGGTCCCCGACCCGTTCGGCTACGGCCGGATCCTGCGCGACGGCGAGCAGGTGGTCGGCGTCGTCGAGGAACGGGACGCGACCGATGCGCAGCGGGCGATCACCGAGATCAACACCTCGACCTACGTCTTCGAGGCGGCCGTCCTGCGGGAGGCGCTCGCCGGCCTCGGCTCGGACAACGACCAGGGCGAGGTCTACCTCACCGACGTCGTCGCCGCCGCCCACGGCAAGGGCCTGCCGGTGCGGGCCCTCAAGGTCGACGACCCGTCGACGGTCGAGGGCATCAACGACCGCGTCCAGCTCGCCGCGACCGCCGCCCGCCTCAACGACCGGCTCCTCGCGCGGTGGATGCGTGCCGGCGTGACGATCGTCGACCCGGGCACCACGTGGATCGACGTCGACGTCGAGCTCGCCCGTGACGTGACGATCCTGCCCGGCACCCAGCTCCACGGCACGACGGTCGTGGCCGAGGGCGCGACCGTCGGTCCGGAGACCACGCTCACCGACTGCGAGGTCGGTCCGGGCGCGAAGGTCGTCCGCACGCACGCCGAGCTCGCCGTGGTCCGCGCCGGCGCGAGCGTCGGCCCGTTCGCCTACCTGCGGCCCGGCACCGTGGTCGGCGACGAGGCCAAGGTCGGCACGTTCGTCGAGCTGAAGAACTCCACGCTCGGGCGCGGCGCCAAGGTCCCGCACCTCAGCTACGTGGGCGACGCCGACATCGGCGAGGGCACGAACATCGGCGCCGCGTCGGTGTTCGTCAACTACGACGGCGTCCACAAGCACCGGTCGACGATCGGCGCCCACGCCCGGACCGGGGCGGACAACATGTTCGTCGCGCCCGTGCAGGTCGGCGACGGCGCGTACACCGGCGCCGGCACGATCGTCCGCCACGACGTCCCGGCGGGCGCGCTGGCGCTCAACGACTTCGGCCAGAAGGTGGTCGAGGGCTGGGTCGAGAGGAAGCGGCCGGGCACGGCGGCCGCGGAGGCGGCGTCGGCCGCGAACGGCTCGGGGGCAGGTGCCGGCGGCAGCTCGTCGTCGTCGGCCTCCGACCCGGAGCCGGCCGCGGAGGAGGACCCGACCACGGACGTGGGCCGGGACAGCGACGGCGCCGCGGCGCCCGGTGAAGGGAGCACCCGATGACCGGCATCCACGCCAGCGGCGAGAAGCGACTCGTGTTCGTCGGGGGCCGCGCGCACCCGGAGCTCGCCGACCACGTCGCCCGCGAGCTCGGGATCGACCCGCTGCCGACGACCGCGTACGACTTCGCCAACGGCGAGATCTACGTCCGGTTCGACGAGTCGGTGCGCGGCACGGACGCGTTCGTCCTGCAGTCCCACACCACGCCGATCAACCAGTGGCTCATGGAGCAGCTGATCATGGTCGACACGCTCAAGCGCGCCTCGGCCAAGCGCATCACGGTGGTCGCACCGTTCTACCCGTACGCGCGCCAGGACAAGAAGCACCGGGGCCGCGAGCCGATCTCCGCGCGCCTCGTGGCGGACCTGTTCAAGACCGCCGGCGCCGACCGCCTGATGAGCGTCGACCTCCACGCCTCGCAGACGCAGGGCTTCTTCGACGGCCCGGTCGACCACCTGTTCGCCATGCCGATCCTCGTGGACTACGTCCGCGGGCGCGTGGACCTCGAGAACGTCGCCGTGGTCTCGCCCGACGCCGGGCGCATCCGCGTGGCCGAGCAGTGGGCCGCGAAGTTCGGCGGCGTCCCGCTGGCGTTCGTCCACAAGACCCGCGACATCACCCGGCCCAACCAGGCCGTGGCCAACCGCGTGGTCGGTGACATCGAGGGCCGCACCTGCGTGCTCGTCGACGACCTCATCGACACCGGCGGCACGATCGCCGAGGCCGTCAAGGTCCTCAAGGCGCAGGGGGCCAAGGACGTCATCGTCGCGGCGACCCACGGCGTGCTCTCCGACCCGGCCACGCAGCGGCTGTCCGACTGCGGCGCCCGCGAGATCGTCGTCACCGACACCCTGCCGATCACCAAGCACTTCCCGCAGCTGACGGTCCTGCCGATCGCCCCGCTGCTCGCGCGCGCGATCCGCGAGGTCTTCGACGACGGCTCGGTCACCTCCCTGTTCGAGGGCCGCTCCTAGGGACTGTCCGGGCCGGGCGCCGATCAGCCCGCCGGCAACTCCTCGGCCAGCCACGCGGTCGTCCCCGCCCACGCCGCCGCCGACGCCTCCGCGTGGTGGAACTCGGGCAGCGGGTTGTCGAACGCGTGCCCGGCGCCGGGGTGCCGCACGAGCCGGACGCCGTCGCGCGCCACGGCCTCCTCGATCCGGTCCACCTGGTCCGCCGGGATGAACGCGTCGTCGGTGCCCCAGTGGTGCAGCGACGGAGCGGTGACACCGGGTGCCCGGTCGAGCAGGGTCGGCAGTGCCGAGCCGTAGTACGCGACGAGCGCCGCCACACCCTCGCCCTCCCTGGACGCCGCGTCGAAGGCGACCCCGCCGCCCCAGCAGAACCCGAGGAGCCCCACCGGGCCGTCGACCTCCGCGCGGAGGTGGGCGAGTGCGGCCCGGGTGTCCGCGACCGCCCCCTCCCAGTCGGTGGCGCCGGCGATCCCCATCGCGCGCCCGAGCGCCGCCTCGTCCCCGCCCTCGACCACCTCGTCGCCGGTGCGCCAGAACAGGTGGGGGACGAGCACGGTGTACCCGAGGGCCGCGAGGTCGGCGGCGCGGTCGAGCACGTACCCGGTCACCCCGAAGATCTCCTGCACGACGACGAGGCCCGCACCCGCGCCGCCCGTTCCCGCACCCGCGCCGCGCGGTCCGGCACCCTCGCCGTCCGCGTTCGTCGTCGTCTGGCGGAAGAGGTCCGCGGGCATGGGCCCGGCATCGGTGGTCACGGTCACGCGTTCGCTCGCCATGGACGTCAGTGTGCCGCAGGCCGCAGGATCGGGCCCTGTCGCGCAGGGACGGAGCCGCTAGACTCTCCGGGTTGCCTCGGCGAGGGACGACGGACGGGCAGGTGCCCGCATCCGGGCCACAGGTCCGGTCGTCCGTGATTCGACGCGGCGGAGCCCAGCGCGTCCGTCCGCCGTCCCGCGCCGAGGCCCGCCGCCCCGATCCGTCACGAACCCAGTGGAGCACCCATGGCTGACAAGACCGTCATCACCGCGAACGTCCGCACCGAGTTCGGCAAGGGCGCTGCCCGCCGCACCCGCCGCGAGGGCCGCATCCCCGTCGTCCTGTACGGCCACGGCACCGACCCGCAGCACCTCTCGCTGCCGGCCCACGAGACCTTCCTCGCGCTGCGCGGCAACGCCAACGCGCTCCTCACGCTCGACATCGAGGGCACGGAGCAGCTCGCGCTGACCAAGGACGTCCAGGTCGACGCCGTCAAGCGCTCCATCGAGCACGTCGACCTCCTCCTCGTCCGCAAGGGCGAGAAGGTCGAGGTCGACATCACCGTCCACACCGTCGGCGAGTCCGCCCCCGGCACGATCCACACCGTCGAGAGCCAGACCGTCACGGTCACGGCCGACGCGACCGCGATCCCCGAGTACGTCGAGGTCGACATCGAAGGCCTCGAGGAGGGCTCCGTCGTCCGCGTCGCCGACCTGCCGGCGCTCCCCGGCTCCGAGTACGTCACCGACCCGGAGACCTCGGTCGTCCTCGTCACGGTCCCGCGCATCTCCGAGGAGGACCTCGAGACCCCGGGCGGCGAGGACGAGGAGACCGAGGGCGAGGCCGCCGAGTCCTCGGACGAGTCCTCCTCCGACGACGCGTCCTCCGACGACGACGCCTGATCCCTCCCGCCCCGGCCCACTGCGGGCCGGGGCGGACCGACCCCTGCGGGCGGCCTCGCCGTCGTCGCCCGCGCGCAAGGAGTGAACGCCCGTGGCTGACAGCGACCTGTGGCTCGTCGTCGGGCTCGGCAACCCGGGTCCGCGCTACGCGGGCAACCGGCACAACGTGGGCCAGATGATCGTCGAGCTCCTCGCGCAGCGGGGCGGCGCCGAGCTGACCACCCACAAGTCCCGCGCGAGCGTCGCGGACGTGCGGCTCGGCACCGGTCCGGGCGGGGTCCCCGGCCCTCGGGTGATCCTCGCCCGCCCCGGCTCGTACATGAACCTCTCCGGCCCGCCGGTGGCTGCGCTCGCGCAGTTCTACTCGATCGAGCCGGGCCGGGTCCTCGTGGTGCACGACGAGCTCGACCTCGCCCCGGACACGCTGCGCCTGAAGATCGGCGGCGGCGAGGGCGGCCACAACGGGCTGCGCTCGATCACCCGGTCCCTCGGCACCAAGGACTACGCGCGCCTGAGGGTCGGCATCGGTCGCCCGCCGGGCCGGATGGACCCCGCCGACTACGTCCTGCAGAACTTCTCCGCCGCCGAGCGCACCGAGCTCGGCGTCACGCTCGAGATCGCGGCCGACACGGTGGCCGACGTCGTCACCGAGGGGCTGCAGCGCACCCAGATGCGGCTGCACACGGCCGACTGACCGGTGCCGGCAGGCCGCCGCGTCACGTCCCATCCGTCGCCGACCCCGAGTCTGCCCGTGCCGCCGGTCACGGATCGTCCGGCGCGGCCGACCGGCTCGGTCGTCACGGCCGGGTGACCGCTGCCCGCGCCGGCACCCGCGCCGGTCGTAGACTGCCTCCCGCTCCCCACTTCCTCGACCGGAGGACACGTTGTCCCTCACCGGACTGCTCCCCCTGCTGCGCGAGGACCCGGCGATCGCCGCGCTCGTCGCGGCCGCCTCGGCCCCCGTCCTCGAGCCGCACCGCGCGACCACCGCCCCCGTCGGCGTGCGCCCCGCGCTCGCCGCGGAGCTGGCCGCGACCGACCGCCCGATCGTCCTCGTCACCGCGACGGGCCGCGACGCCGACGAGCTCGCCACGGGCGTGCGTGAGTTCCTCCCCGCCGACGAGGTCGCCACGTTCCCGGCCTGGGAGACCCTCCCGCACGAGCGCCTCTCGCCGCGCTCGGACACCGTGGCCCACCGCCTGGCCACGCTGCGCCGCCTCGTCCACCCCGGGCCGGAGGCGCGCACCGCGCGCCCGCGCGTCGTCACGGTTCCCGTGCGCGCGCTGCTCCAGCCGATCGTCTCGGGCCTCGCGGACCTCGAGCCCGTCCGCGTCCAGGTCGGCGACACGATCGCCCTCGACGACCTCGTCCGCGCCCTCGAGGCCGCCGCCTACACCCGCACCGACATGGTCGAGCGCCGCGGCGAGTACGCCGTGCGCGGCGGGATCGTCGACGTCTTCCCGCCGACGGACCCGCACCCGCTGCGCCTCGAGCTCTTCGGCGACGACGTCGAGGAGATCCGCCGCTTCTCGGTGGCCGACCAGCGCAGCCTCGAGGTCGCCGAGGAGGGCCTGTGGGCGCCGCCGTGCCGCGAGCTCCTGCTGACCCCGGCCGTGCGCGAGCGCGCGCGGTCCCTCATCCCGACCGTGCCGTCCGCCGCCCCGATGCTCGAGCGGATCTCCGAGGGTGTCGCCGTCGAGGGCATGGAGGCCCTGAGCCCCGTCCTCGCCGACGGCCTCGAGCCCCTCCTCGACCTGCTGCCGGAGCGCTCGCTCGTGGTCCTCGTCGACCCCGAGCGGATCCGCCGCCGGGCCGCCGACCTGGCCGCGACCACCGAGGAGTTCCTCGCCGCCGCGTGGACGTCCGCCGCGTCCGGGGCCGAGGTCCCGCTCGACCTGCGGGCCGCGGCCTTCGCCGACCTCGCCGAGGCCCGCGCGCTCGCCCTGACCAAGGGGCAGGGCTGGTGGAGCGTCAGCTCCCTGCCGACCGACGAGGGGCTCGACGACGGGGCGACCGTCGTGCCCGGTTCCGCCGGGTCGGGCGGCGCGCCCGACGGCTCCGGCACCCCGGCCGACGACGCCGCCGATCCCGGCGGGTCCGCCGCCCGCGCCGCGATCGCGGCCGCGTCGGGCCCCGACGACGACCCCCGCACCGTCGCCGCGCGCGAGACCCGCCGGTACCGCGGCGACGTCGACGGCGCGCTCAAGGACCTCGCCGCCCTCGTCCACGACGAGTGGCGCATCCTGCTCACGACCCAAGGAGCCGGGCCCGCCCGCCGCCTGCGGGACTCGCTCGCGGAGGCCGACGTCCCGGCCCGCCTCGTCACCGACCTGCCCGAGGCCCCCGAGCCCGGCCTGGTCACCATCACGCACCCGGGGCTGGACCGGGGGTTCGTCGTCGACGGGCAGCGCCTGGCCGTCCTCACCGAGTCCGACCTCACCGGCCGCCCGGGCAGCTCCACGCGCGAGATGCGCAAGATGCCGGCCCGGCGCCGCACCGCCGTCGACCCGCTGTCCCTGCGGCCGGGCGACCTCGTCGTCCACTCCCAGCACGGGGTGGGCCGGTTCGTCGAGCTCGTGTCCCGCACCGTCGGCAGGGGCGAGACCGCCACCACCCGCGAGTACCTCGTCATCGAGTACGCGCCGTCGAAGCGGGGCCAGCCGGGCGACCGCCTGTTCGCGCCCACGGACTCGCTCGACCAGGTCTCCCGCTACGTCGGGGGAGAGGCGCCCGCGCTCAACAAGATGGGCGGCTCTGACTGGGCGGCGGCCAAGCGGAAGGCGCGCAAGGCGGTCCGCGAGATCGCCGGCGAGCTCGTCCGCCTCTACGCCGCGCGCCAGGCCACGGTCGGCCACACGTTCGGCCCGGACACCCCGTGGCAGCGCGAGCTCGAGGACGCCTTCCCCTACACGGAGACGCCCGACCAGCTGAGCGCGATCGACGAGGTCAAGGCCGACATGGAGAAGGCCATGCCGATGGACCGCCTCATCTCGGGCGACGTCGGCTACGGCAAGACCGAGATCGCCGTGCGGGCCGCGTTCAAGGCCGTCCAGGACGGCAAGCAGGTGGCCGTCCTCGTGCCCACCACGCTGCTCGTCAACCAGCACCTCGACACGTTCGCCGAGCGGTACGCCGGCTTCCCGGTCCGGGTCGCCGCCCTGTCCCGCTTCCAGAGCCCGGCCGAGGCCACGGAGGTCCGCGAGGGGCTGGCCGCCGGGTCGATCGACGTCGTCATCGGCACCCACACCCTGCTCACGGGTCAGGTGCGGTTCAAGGAGCTCGGGCTGGTGGTCATCGACGAGGAGCAGCGCTTCGGCGTCGAGCACAAGGAGACGCTCACCCAGCTGCGGACCAACGTCGACGTCCTCGCGATGTCCGCGACCCCGATACCGCGCACCCTCGAGATGGCGGTGACCGGGATCCGCGAGATGTCCACGCTGGCCACGCCGCCGGAGGAGCGGCACCCGATTCTCACGTACGTCGGTGCGCAGGAGGACAAGCAGGTCGGCGCCGCGATCCGGCGCGAGCTCCTGCGCGAGGGTCAGGTCTTCTACGTCCACAACAAGGTCCGCTCGATCAACGCCACCGCCCAGCACCTCGCCGAGCTCGTCCCCGAGGCGCGCATCGGCGTGGCGCACGGGCAGATGAACGAGCACCAGCTCGAGGCCGTCATCCAGGACTTCTGGGAGCGCTCGATCGACGTGCTCGTGTGCACGACGATCATCGAGACGGGCCTCGACATCGCCAACGCGAACACCCTCATCGTCGAGCGTGCCGACACGTTCGGCCTGTCCCAGCTCCACCAGCTGCGCGGGCGCGTGGGTCGCGGGCGCGAGCGGGCCTACGGTTACTTCCTCTACGACCCGGACAAGCCGCTGACCGAGACCGCGCACGACCGGCTCGCCACCATCGCCTCCCACACCGAGCTCGGCGCCGGCATCCAGGTGGCGATGAAGGACCTCGAGCTCCGCGGAGCCGGCAACCTGCTCGGCTCCGACCAGTCCGGGCACATCGAGGGCGTCGGCTTCGACATGTACGTCCGGATGATCTCCGAGGCCGTGGCCGCCTGGCGCGACGGGAAGGTCGAGCCCGAGCGCGTCGACGTCCGGGTCGAGCTCCCGATCGACGCCCACGTGCCCACCGAGTACGTCGACACCGAGCGCCTCCGCCTCGAGGTCTACGCAAAGATCGCCGCGGCCGACGACGACGAGGCCCTCGACTCCGTGCGCGCCGAGCTCGTCGACCGGTACGGGCCGGTCCCGCCGAGCGTCGAGCGGCTGTTCGCCGTCGCGCGCCTGCGGGCCCACGCCCGGGAGGCCGGCATCCAGGAGATCACCGCGCAGGGCAAGAACGTGCGGTTCTTCCCGGTCGAGCTCGCCGAGTCCCAGTCGCTGCGCCTCACCCGCGTCCACCGCGGGACGATGCTCAAGCCGGCCGTGCGCACCGCGCTCGTGCCGTGGCCGCTCACGCAGAAGGTCGGCGGGCGACCGCTCGCGGACGTCGACCTGCTCGCGTGGGTCGAGGAGGTCGTCGCCCTCATCGGCACGCCGGTCGGGGCGCCGGCCGGTGCATGGGCCGGCGCGGGCGCGGGTGCAGGCTCGGGCGCGGCGGGGGCATGACCGTGCACGACGCCGGACGCACCGCCCTGCGGTCGACCCTCGCCGCGGCCGTGCTCGTGGTGGGGCTGGCCGCCGGGCCGGCGGCCGCTGCCGCCCCGGACGTCACCGACACCTCCACGGCCGCCGCGGCGTCGTCGTCGACGTCCCCGGGCGAGCCCGACAAGCCGGGTGCGGGGGAGAGCGGCTCCGGCGAGGCAGGCTCCGACGGGTCGCGCACCGACGCGTCCGCCGAGGCCGGCAGCGGTGGGCTGCTCGACGGTGCCACCGCGTCCGCGACCGACTCGGGCAGCGGGTTCGAGATCCTCGAGGCCGCGGAGCTGCCCATCGGGATGCAGCCGTGGCTCGTCCGCGTCGCCGCGGCGACCACGCTCGCGCTCGCCGGCATCGGCGTCGTGCTGGCGGCCACCTCCGCACCGCGCAGACCGGGTCGGCGACGCGGTTAGCATGGTGGCGCTCACGGCCGTGCCGCGGGCGAGGACGACAGGAGGAACTGTGGCTCGCACCATCCGATCGGCGATCGTGCCCGCGCTCGCGCTGGGCGCCCTGCTCGCCGGCTGCTCGGCCAACCCCGGCACGGCGGCCGTCATCGACGGCGAGGAGATGTCCGAGCGCGAGGCGCAGTCCGTCGCCGGAGAGCTCGTCGGGGTGTTCGGCCAGGAGCTGACCACCGTCGACGCCGTGATGAACTACGCGTACTCCGACGCCATCACCCGCGTCGCGGGCGAGAACGGACTCACCGTGAGCGACCAGGCCGTGCGCGACCAGCTCGCCACGATGACGGAGCAGAGCGGCTACACGCCCGACGGCGACTACCTCCCGCAGACCCTCGAGATCGTCGAGTCCCTCATGCTGGCCGGCCAGCTCCAGTCGGACCAGGCGCTGTCCACCCAGGTCACGGAGGCGATGAGCGAGGTCGACATCGAGCTCAACCCCCGGTACGGGACCGTCGAGGGCGGCCAGTACGCGCAGCCGGCGCATCCGTGGCTGCAGGCGGCGCCCGCCGGGGAGGGCATGCCGGTCGTTCCCTGACCGGGCCGCTCGTCGGTCGTGAGCCGGCCGGGTCCGTGTGCGGTGCGCCGCGGCGAAGGTGCGATGTTCGTCGTCGTGCATGGGTGGGGGCATCGCCCCGAGCGCTGCACGTACTCCCGGAAGGCCGGACAGCACTGACCCCGGCCGCTCGTGGGGACTAGCGTGGAGCCCGACAACATCCGGGCATCCCCGACACAAGGAGAACCTGTGGCCACCATCCTCGAAGTAGCGGCACGCGAGATCCTCGACTCCCGGGGCAACCCGACCGTCGAGGTCGAGATCGGGCTGGACGACGGCGTCGTCGCCCGCGCGGCCGTCCCCTCCGGCGCGTCGACCGGCGCGTTCGAGGCCGTCGAGCTCCGTGACGCCGGCGACAAGCGCTACGGCGGCAAGGGCGTGCAGCAGGCACGCGACAACGTGCTCGAGATCCTCGCGCCCGAGATCCTCGGCCTCGAGGCGTCCGAGCAGCGCTTCATCGACCAGACGCTCCTCGACCTCGACGGCTCGGCCAACAAGGGCAAGGTCGGCGCCAACGCGATCCTCGGCGTCTCGCTCGCCGTGGCCAAGGCCGCCGCCGAGTCCGCCGGACTGCCGCTGTACCGCTACCTCGGCGGCCCCAACGCGCACCTGCTGCCGGTGCCGATGATGAACATCCTCAACGGCGGCTCGCACGCCGACTCGAACGTGGACATCCAGGAGTTCATGATCGCGCCGATCGGTGCGACGAGCTTCGCCGAGGCGCTGCGTCAGGGCGCCGAGGTCTACCACGCGCTGAAGTCCGTGCTCAAGCAGCGCGGCCTGGCCACCGGCCTGGGCGACGAGGGCGGGTTCGCCCCCAACCTCGGCTCCAACCGCGAGGCGCTCGACCTCATCCTCGAGGCGATCTCGAGCACGGGCCTCTCGGCCGGCACGGACATCGCGCTCGCCCTTGACGTGGCCTCGACGGAGTTCTTCTCCGACGGCGCCTACCAGTTCGAGGGGAAGTCGACCTCGAGCGACGAGATGGTGGCGTACTACCAGCAGCTCGTGGCCGACTACCCGCTGGTCTCCATCGAGGACCCGCTGAGCGAGGACGAGTGGGGCGCGTGGAGCCGGCTCGTCGGCGCCGTGGGGGACAAGGTGCAGATCGTCGGCGACGACCTGTTCGTCACCAACCCCGAGCGGCTCGCCCGCGGCATCGCCGAGAAGGCGGCCAACTCGCTGCTCGTCAAGGTCAACCAGATCGGCTCGCTCACCGAGACCCTCGACGCCGTCGCGCTCGCGCAGCGCTCCGGCTTCACCGCGATGGTCTCGCACCGCTCGGGCGAGACCGAGGACGTGACGATCGCCGACCTGTCGGTGGCCGTGAACTCCGGCCAGATCAAGACCGGCGCCCCGGCGCGCGGCGAGCGCGTGGCGAAGTACAACCAGCTGCTGCGCATCGAGGAGGAGCTGGACGAGGCGGCCGAGTACGCCGGCCGCAGCGCCTTCCCGCGTCACCAGGCCTGACCCTCCCCGTTTCGTCGAGATTGCGGTTAGGAGCCGGACAGTCTCCGGTTGTCAGCTGTCGAGAGTGCGGGTGGGGGGCTGAGCTCCCTCGCCCCCGGTGGTCGAGAGTGCGGGTGGGGCCTGGCTCCACCCGCACTCTCGACGTCTCCGGACCGCACTCTCGACCGAGGCTCGTTCCCCGCCGCACTCTCGGCCGGGACGCCGTTCCCGACCGCAATCTCGGCGGGCACCAACCGCAATCTCGGCGGGCACCAACCGCAATCTCGACGGGCACCAACCGCAGTCTCGGCGGGCACCAACCGCAGTCTCGGTGAGGGTGTGGCGCGACTCGCGCCACGCCGGTCCCCGCCCCTGCCGGACCCGTGAGGGACGATGACGCGGTGAGTCGTCCGCCCGCCGCCCCCCGCAAGCCCGGGGCACCCCGCTCGTCCGCCGCCCGCGGCGCACGGTCGCGCCCCACGGGCCGCACCCGCCCCTCCGCGGACCGGGCGAGCAGGCCGACCACCACCGGCCGTGGCCGGGACGGGGACGCCGGCCGGACGAGGGCCGGCGGCTCGCGCGGCTCCAGCACACCGCCGTCGCCCGGGTCCGGCGGCGGCTCGCGCGGCAACCGTCGCCTCGCGATCGCCACGTCCGACGGCGACCGGCCGATCCTCTCCCTGCGGGCCCTCGCGCTCGTCCTCACGCTCCTCGTGGCCTTCGCGATCATCGCGCCGACGGCCCGTCACGCCCTCCTCCAGGCCGAGCAGCTGCGCACCGCCGAGGACGCGCTCGCGGCCGCGGAGGAGGAGGAGCAGCGCCTCACCGACGAGCTCGCCCTGTGGGACGACCCGGAGTACGTCCAGTCCCAGGCGCGCGAGCGGCTCGGCTACACGATGCCGGGGCAGACGCCGTTCGTCGTCGTCGACCCGGAGGCCGTGACCGGCGGCCGACCGGTCGAGGAGGTCGAGGAGGCCGCCCGCGAGGAGGCGATCGCCGCCTCGCGCCCGTGGTACCTCAACCTCCAGGAGTCGGTCGAGGAGGCGGGCGCGATCCCGGGCGCCGACGCGACCGAGGGCGAGGAGGGGCAGGACGTCCCCGAGCCCGAGCTGCCGCCCGAGGTGCCGAGCGACCAGGAGATCCCGTCGGGCGAGACGGTGCCGGACTGATGAGCGAGAGCCCCGTCGCCCAGGCCGACCTCGACGCGCTGCAGGACCAGCTCGGACGCGTCCCGCGCGGCGTTGTCGCGATCGCCGCGCGCTGCCGGCACGGCCGCCCCACCGTGGTCCGGACGGCACCCCGCCTCGAGGACGGCACGCCGTTCCCCACGAGCTTCTACCTCACCTGTCCGCCCGCCACGCGCGCCGTCTCCACGCTCGAGGCCGAGCACCTCATGGCGGACATGCAGTCCAGACTCGCCGACGACGACGACCTGAGGTCCGCCTACGCCGCCGCGCACGAGGACTACCTCGCGCGGCGCGCCGAGCTCGGCGAGGTCGAGGAGATCGCCGGCATCTCGGCGGGTGGCATGCCCGAGCGCGTCAAGTGCCTGCACGCCCTGCTCGCGCACACCCTCGCCGTCGGGCGCGGGATCAACCCGTTCGGCGATGAGACGCGCGACGTCCTGGCCGCGCGCGGGATGTGGAGTCCCGAGACCTGCACCTGCTGAGCGGGTTGTCCCCGGCGCGTGACAGCATGACCCGGTGACTCGAGCGGCAGCCATCGACTGCGGGACCAACTCCATCCGACTCCTCGTCGCCGACGTGCCCGGGACGGGCGGCGCGGCGCTCGACGATGTCGTGCGCGAGATGCGGGTGGTCCGCCTGGGCCAGGGCGTCGACCGCACCGGCCGCCTCGCGGAGGACGCGCTCGAGCGGACCTTCGCCGCGGCCCGTGAGTACGCGCAGCTGTGCGAGCAGCACGGTGCGGAGCGGATCCGGTTCGTCGCCACGTCCGCGACCCGTGACGCCGAGAACCGGCAGGTCTTCGTCGACGGCATCCGCGAGATCCTCGGCGTCGAGCCCGAGGTCGTCACGGGGGAGGCCGAGGCCGCGCTCTCGTTCGCCGGTGCCGCCTCCGTCCTGGCCGAGGGGACGCCGGGGCCGGTGGTCGTCGTCGACATCGGCGGCGGAAGCACCGAGCTCGTCGTCGGGGACCCGCGGTCCGCGAGCCCGGACGCGGCCGTCTCGCTCGACGTCGGGTGCGTCCGCCTCACCGAGCGGCACCTGGTCGGGGACCCGCCGAGCGCCGAGCAGGAGGCGGCGGCGCGGGCGGACGTCCGGCGGCTCCTCGAGGACGCCGACCTCCCGCTCGGTGACGTCCGCACGCTCATCGGCGTGGCCGGGTCCGTCACGACGGTCACCGCCCACGCGCTCCGCCTGCCCGCCTACGACCCGGCCGCCATCAACGGCTCGGTCCTCACCGAGGCGGCCGTCCTCGCGGCCTGCGACGAGCTGCTCGCCGCCACCCGCGCGCAGCGCGAGGCGATGCCGTTCATGCATCCGGGGCGGGTCGACGTCATCGGCGGCGGCGCGCTCGTGTGGAGCGAGGTCGTGCGCCACGTGTCCGAGCGGACGGGCGGGGCGGGGGCGGCCGGCGTCGTCACCTCCGAGCACGACATCCTCGACGGCATCGCGCTCTCGCTCGCCTGACGGGCTAGTCGCGGTGGTCGGCGGCGCGTTCGTCGTCGTCGGGCGCGGCCGTGTCGCCCCGCACGGCACGGCGCTCGGTCTCGTCGGCCAGGTCGTCGAAGCTCCTCCGACGAAGCGGGACGCCGGTGAGGTAGGCCGCGCGGGCCACGACCATCGTGCCGACCGACGAGGTCGCGAGGTGGATGCCGATGACGAGGAGCGCGAGGCCGAGGTTGCGCCACGACGGCATGATGAGGAGGCATCCGACGACGACGAGGATGATGCCGAAGCCTCCGGCGGTCCCGACGCCCGAGATCCGCATGTACACGTCGGGGAAGCGCACGAGTCCCAGTGCGGCGGTCGCGAACACGAGCGCGCCGAGCACCACCACGACGTTGCCGACCACTGCCATCACCTCCGTCATCGCCGCCCCCTCGTCACCGCGCGCCCGAGCGAGATCGCGCTGAGGAAGGCCACGAGCGCGACGACGAGCAGGAGGTCGAAGGCGAAGACCATGGAGGTGAGCACGCCGGCGAGGGCGATCAGTCCGATGACCCCGAAGGACAGCAGGTCGGCGCCGACGGCGCGGTCCGCGTCCGTCGGGCCGACGAACATCCGGTAGGTGGCGACCACGGAGGTCACGCCGACGATGACGATCGCGACGACGACGCCGGTCACGAGGCCACCCCCGTCCGTCGCACCGCGTGCAGGAGGTGGGACTCCATGTCCCGCAGCTCGGCGCGCAGCTCCTCGGCGTCCGCGCAGTAGAGGCCGTGCACGTACAGGACGCGGCTGCCGTCGGGTCCGGATCGTTCGTTCCCGATCGTCAGCGTGCCCGGGGTCAGCGTGATGAGGGCGGCGAGCAGGGTGACCTCCAGGTCGGTGCGGCACCGGGTGACGAGCCGGGCGATGCCCGGCGTCGAGTCCTGCCCCGGGGTGAGGTTGTCCTTGAGCACGGCGACGTTCGAGATCACCAGCTGCCACGCGTACCAGAGGGCGAACCACGCGATGCGGAACGGCCACGTCAACCAGCTCATCGACCCAGCACCGCCTCGACGTACGTGGACGTGTCGAGAAGACCCTGGGCGGCGGTCTCCGAGAGCCCGAGGAGGAGCTCGCCGCCGAGGCCGAGCGCGACCGTGACGGCCGCGAGGGCCACCGCCGGGGCGGCGAGCGCGGCGCCGACCCGCCTGCCTCCGTCCTCGGGGACGGGACTCTCCGCGGCGGTCGCGGTGTCGTCCGTGGGGTCGGTCGCCGTCCGGGCGGCCGTCGCCGTCGCGGTGGCGGCCGCGTCGTTCGTCGTCGTGCGGGGCGCCTGGTCGTTCGTCGCCGGGCGAGCACCGGCGAAGGCCGGCGGCACGGAGTCACCCTCCTCGGCGAAGGTGGCTGCGTCCGCGTCCTGCTGGGTCGCACCGCCCGAGGCCGCGGACCCGGCCTTCCGGTCCCAGAACATCCCGGACCAGATCTTCAGCATCGACAGCAGGGTGACGAGGCTGACGGCGAGCATGACGACGACGGCGCCGATCTCACCGGCCCCGATCGAGGCGGTGATCAGCGAGAGCTTGGCCACGAAGCCGGAGAAGGGAGGGATGCCCGCGAGGGAGAGTGCGGCGACGAAGAACGCGACCGCCAGCACGGGTTCGCGTCTGGCGATGCCGCTCAGCGCGCCGACCCTCCCGGTCCCGTAGCGGACCTCGATCGCCCCGGTCGACAGGAAGAGCGACGCCTTCACGATCATGTGGTGCAGCAGGTAGAAGATCCCCGCGGTGAGCCCGGCGAGCGTGAACAGGGCGACCCCGAGGAGGATGTAACCGATCTGGCTGACCATGTGGAACGCGAGGATCGAGCGGGTCGTCGTCTCGCCGACCGCGCCGAGCACGCCGATGACCATCGTGGCGGCGAACGCGACCACGCCGATCCACAGGTACCGCGAGTCGCCGTCGAAGAGGACGGCGTAGATCCGGTAGATCGCGTAGATCGCGACCTTCGTGTTGAGACCGGAGAACAGCGCGGTCACGGCCGGCGAGGTGCCCGGGTAGGCCTTGGCGAGCCAGCCGTGCACGGGGACGACGGCCGCCTTGATGCTGAGTGCGAACAGGCACACAGCGCCCGCGGCCGCCACGAACGGGTCCTCCGCGGCGGCCCCCTGGAGCTCAGCGAGGTTGACCGTGCCGGCCACGCCGTAGACGAGCCCGACGCCGGAGACGAAGAGCGTCGACGTCAGCATGTTGACGGTGACGAACAGTCGCGCGCCGGCGATCTGACCGAGGGTGGCGGAGGCGGGGCGCGCGAGCACGTAGAGGCCGTACGCCGGCACCACCATGACCTCGATGAAGACGAACATGTTGAAGATGTCGCCGGTGAGCAGGATGCCGTTGACGCCCGCGGTGAGCACGAGGACCAGCGGGCCGAAGTAGCGCGAGGCCGCGCGTCCGGATGCGTGGGCGAACGCGGTGCAGGTCAGGGTGAGGATGCCGGTGACGACGAGCATGAGGGCGGAGAACATGTCGGCGACGAACGGGATCGCGATCCCCGTCTCCCACATGCCGACGTCATGAGCGATCGCCCCGCCGTCGCGGAAGTGGGCCACGAGCGCGACCCCGCCGGCGAGCGACGCCGCGAGCACCGCGAAGGACGTGACCGCCTGCACCCGCGGACGATCCCCGACGACGACGAGAAGGCCACCGACCAGGAGCGGGACGGCGACGAACAGCGGAAGTACGGCGGTGTTCACGAGCTCACCGCCGGGTCCTCGGCCGGTCGTGCGCGGGTGCTGCGTGGGTCGGCGTCCCGGTGCGAGGCCGGGGCGTCGGCGGGCTCGCTCCAGTCCCCGTCGGAGTCGGACGGGCCGAGCCGCTCGGGACCGGCCCCGTCGTCGTCCTCCATGGAGCCGTCGGCGGTGTCGTCGTCCTGACCCCCGGCCACGGCAAGGACGAGCATGACGACCGTGATCGAGAAGGCGATGACGATCGCGGTGAGCACGAATGCCTGGGGGAGCGGGTCGGCAGTCGAGGACGGGTCGTCGGGCGTGCCGAACGGCAGGCCCCGACGGGACGTGCCGCCCGCCGCGATGAGGACGAGGTTCGCGGCGTGGCCGAGCAGGACGAAGCCCAGGACGACCCGCAGCATCTCGCGCTGCATCATGAGGTAGACGGCGCCGGCCACGAGGATCGCGGCGGTGAGGGCGACGGTCATCGTGCCTCCTCCGTGTCGGTGGGGATGGCGTGCTCGCGCCGGGGCGCCGCGTCGGTCGGGCCGGTCTGTGCCGTCGGCGTGCCGGGCCCGGTCTGCGTCGTCGGCCGGCCGAGGAGGTTGAACGAGGCGAGGACGAGGCCGAGGACGGCGAGGTAGACGCCGATGTCGAAGACGAGCGACGACATGAGGTGGTACCCGAGGATGTCGGTCGACAACGGGGCGAGGAACGAGCCGTCGAGGTAGCCCGCGAGCCCGGACCCGGCACCGACCATGATGCCGAGGCCCGTGAGCAGGAGGTAGGGCCAACGGATCGGGGCCTTGCTGTCCGCCGGGGCGGCGAGGTACAGCAGCGCGAAGCCGCTGCCGCCGACGAGCGCTGCGATGAAGCCGCCGCCGGGCTCATGGTGCCCGCGCAGGAGCAGGACGGCCGACAGGATCACGGCCAGCGGACCGACGACTCGCGCCACGGTCCGGACGAACACGGTGTTCTCGCGGGGGTCGGCGATGGGGGAACGCGGGTCGATCGGGGACGGGCGGCTGGGTGTGAGGCGGCGCGACCGCACGACGACGGCGACCACGAGACCCGCGACGCCCAGCACCGTCAGCTCACCGAGGGTGTCGAGGGCACGGAAGTCGACGAGGATCGTGTTGACGATGTTGGCACCGCCGGTGATCGACTCGCCCTCGGTGAGGTAGTAGGTGCTCGCCGACGACGGTTCGCGGCGGCCCGTGAGCACGAATACCCCGGCGAACGTGGCGAGGCCGGCCGCGGCCGCGACGACGGCGGCCGGGACCCGCTTGCGGAGCGGGGATCGGCGGAAGTTCTCGGGGAGCCGGCGCAGGAGCAGGACCATCACGCAGACGGTGAGGATCTCGACGAGGAGCTGGGTCAGGGCGACGTCCGCGGCGCCGAGGACGACGAACCACAGGCTGATCGTGAAGCCCGCGACGCCGGTGACGACGACGGCGGAGATCCGCGACCGCGCCCGCACGGCCGCGACGACGCCCGCGGCGACCAGTGCGACGAGCACCCAGTCCAGCGGTCGGGTCGGGTCGCCCACCTGCGCCGGCAGCTCGTCCGTCCGCAGGAGCATCCACGCGGCGATGAGTGCGAGGGACGCCGCCGGGATTGCGAGGTGACGGCGCGGGCTCATCGGTGAGGTGAGACGGCCGATGCTGCCACCGAACGAGATCGTGCCGCGGCGCAGGGCGTCGACGACGTCGAGCCCCGAGAACGGGAACGCGAGAGGTTCGAGGAGGCGGTCGACCCGGGCGCGGGTGAGGACGAGGACGACGCCGACGGAGATGATGCCGGCGGACACCCCCAGCGCCGGGGTGAGGCCGTGCCACAGGGCGAGGTGGACGTCGAGCCCCGCGCCGGTCGAGCCGCTCGCGCCGGCGGAGGCCAGCGTGTCCAGCAGGAACGGCGCGAGGCCGAGCACGAGCGTGGCGAGCGCGCCGAGCACGGGGGGCGCGAGGAACACGGGATCGCCGTCGTGGACCTCGGTGGGGGAGGAACGCAGCGACGCCGCCGGTGCGCTCGACGGGTCTGTCGTCGTCGGGCGTGTCGGGCTTGTCGTCGTCGGGCGTGTCGTCGACGGGTGGTCGATCTCGGGCCGACCGGTGCCGCGACCGGCGGCGCCCAGCACGAACCGGGCCGAGTAGGCGAACGTGAGGACGGACGTGGCGGCGGCCGCCGCCGTCACGACGAGGGGCACCCAGCCCGGGCCCGGGGCGCCCAGGAACGCGTCGAGCAGGGACTCCTTGGAGACGAAGCCGAGGAGGAGCGGTACGCCCGCCATGGAGGCGGCGGCGAGGGCTGCGGCGCCCGTCGTCACCGGCATACGGATGCGCATCCGGGCGAGCTCGCGCAGGTCCCGGGTCCCGGCCTCGTGGTCGATGACGCCGACGAGCATGAACAGCGTGGCCTTGAACAGGGCGTGCGCGATCGTGTGGACGACCGCGGCGGTGAGGGCTGCCTCGGTCCCCACGCCGATCGCGGCGACGAGCAGTCCCAGCTGGCTGATCGTCGAGTAGGCGAGCAGCTCCTTGAGGTCGTGTCGGCGCATCGCTCCGGCCGCGCCGATGAGCGCCGTGACGAGGCCGGAGAAGATGAGCAGCCACGACCAGATCGGCACCCCGGACAGCACGGGCGAGAACCGCAGGAGCAGGTAGATGCCGGCCTTGACCATCGCGGCGGCGTGGAGATACGCGGAGACCGGCGTGATGGCGACCATCGAGTCGGGCAGCCACGCCTGGAACGGGAACTGGGCGGACTTCGTGAAGGCGGCGACGGCGAGGAGCACGGCGACCGTCGTGGTGAAGGTGCCGTCCTGCGTCCACACCGGGTCGCGGAGCACCTCGCTCAACCTGCTCGTACCCGTGGTGGCGATCATCGTCGTGACGGCGGCGAGCAGGCTCAGGCCCCCGGCGACGGTGACGAGGAGGGTGCGGACCGCGGGCTCGTGGGCGTGGGGGCCGGACCGTGAGATGAGGAAGAACGAGCACAGGGTCGTGATCTCCCATGCGACGAACATGACGACGAGGTCGTCGGAGAGCACGAGGAGCGTCATCGCCGCGGCGAAGAGCGTCATGAGGAGGTAGAACCGCGACTGCGTCCCGCGGCCGAGATACCGGCTGGCGTAGACGAGGATCGCGCCGCCGATGACGAGCACGAGCAGGGCGAACACCAGGGCGAGGCCATCCAGCCTCAGCGCCAGGTCGATGCCCAGCGTGGGCATCCACGACCACACCTCGTCGACCGGCTCGCCGACCCCGTCGTAGGCCGTGACCAGCAGCCCTGCGCCGATCAGCAGTGGCAGGGCCAGCGGGACGCCGGCGCCGCGTCCGAGGACGCGCCCGAGCGGGATCGCGGCCACGCACGCGAGGAGCGTGGCCAGAAGTGCAAGGGTGAGCAACGGTGCCGCCTAGGAGGTGATGGGGGACTGGTCTGTCACTGGCCGCACCCGCACGGTCTCGCTCGCGCGGATGGGCCGGCCGCACTCATCGGGTCGGCGGGAATCCCGCCAGCGGTGCGCCCCAGGATGACACCTGACCGTTGGTGCCCACGTGCACGGGCAGCGTGCAGACCGACGCGGCGACGGCGGCGTCGGGCACGAGGTCGACGGTGACTGGCATCGGCGGCAGTGTATCCACGCCTCGGTGGACTCCCGCGCGGTTTCAGGGTGTTGCCGTGATGGTGCCGGTGGTGTCGGCGGTGGTGACGGCGTCGTCGTCGGTTCGGATCGTGCCCGGGTACGGCACGATGGACCCTTGCCTCGCGAGAGCGGGCGCCCCCATAGCCCAATCGGCAGAGGCAGCCGGCTTAAACCCGGCCCAGTGCGGGTTCGAGTCCCGCTGGGGGCACATGAGGACGCGGCGCGGCGCCTGCCGACTCAGCCGTGTCCGCCGCCGGACCGGTCGCGACTGCCGGGCCGACCTCGCCCGCCGGGCCGGTCGCGACTGCCGGGCCGGTCGCGCCTGCTGTGCGGGCCGCGCTTGCTTGGCCGGTCGCGCCTGCAGTGCGGGCCGCGCCTGCCGGGCCGGTCGCGCCTGCTGTGCGGGTCGCGCCTACCTGGCCTGCCGGCTGGGCTTCGGCGCAGGGTTCATGAGCTCGACGACGGGGTCGAGGGCCAGGTGGGTGCCGTCCGGCAGGCGATCGAGAATCCGGCGGACGGCGACGGCCGGATCGGTGGCCTCCGCGGCGGTGAGGTGGAGAACCTTGTGCCCGGCCCGCTCGAGATCGTGGTACCGTCGGCGCTCCTTCAACAACGCGTCCGACGTGGTCGTGGGATCGGTGCCGTACTTGGTCCGCCCGTCGAACTCGACGACGAGCCAGAGCGGACGCCCGTCGTCGGAGGTCCCGAACCGGATCGCGAGGTCGACCCACCAGCGGTGGTGCTCGGTCTCGATCCGGCACTGCTGAACCGCGTCCCGCACGCCCCAGGTGAGCACGATCCAGCGGAGCCGGGACTCCCACGCCGACTCCGACCACGGTGAGGCCCAGCCGATCAGCTGGATGGCGCGACGGACGCCGCGAGCGCCGCGGAACTCCGTCCGGAGCCGATCGATCAGACGCGCGCGGAGCTGGGCCGCGTCCCGGTCGACCCGCTCCCGTTCCCGTCGATCGGCGCGGCAGAGCTTCGCGAACACGTGGTCGAGGGGAAGGATCGCGGACTCCGGGTCGCGCAGACGAGCCAGGTCGATCGCCGTGCGTTCGAGCGTCGTGACGAGGATGCCGTCGATGGACTCGACGTCGTCGGGCCGGACCGAGAATCTGTGAATCTCGACGTCCGCGGCAGACACCGCACTCCCGCGCGCCGGGTAGAGAACGGGCACGCTCGTCGGGAAGCCCCACAGGTGCAGCCCGTGGAGCGCCGCCGCCGACTCGAGAGTCAGGGCACGCCTCGACCGGGCCTGTCGTTGCACCGCGACGCACCTCGCCCGGTAGACCTCCCGCCGTCGAGCGGGACCGGAGAGGTCACGCCGCACCACGGCGACGGCGCCGCGCCGGACCCTGACGGTCTCGTGCGCGGGGTCGCCGGCCAACGGGTCCGAGCAGCGGCGGCGGTCGCCGAGGAGCAGCCGGGGCGTCGGCGGCCGTGGGACCCGTGCGGCGTTCGTCATGAGCTCGAGACTGGTCGACGGGCGCCGGCCGGGCGGTGGTACCGCGCTGGCCCTGTGGACAGCGGGGGCCGGGGGGCGCCTGTGGGCTGCGGTGGCTGCCGGGTGGTCCGGCGATCGGGACCCGCGGCGCCGAGGGGGCGTCGAACAGTCGGTGGACGTGTCGAACAGTCGGTGGGCGTGTCGAACAGTCGGTGGGCGTGCCGATGAGTCGGTGGGCGTGTCGAGTGGACCCCCGCCGCCTGTCGTTTCGGTGCGTTGACCGACTCTTCGGTGGTGATCCGACTCCTCGGCATCTCTACTGCCCCTCGGCGGGCCGACCGCTTGCTCAGCGGACGTGTCGAACAGTCGGTGGACGTGTCGAGTGGACCCCCGCCGCCTGTCGTTTCGGTGCGTTGACCGACTGTTCGGCGGTGATCCGAATCCTCGGCGGCTCTTCAACCCCTCGGCGGGCCGACCGCTTGCGCAGCGGACGTGTCGAACAGTCGGTGGGCGTGTCGAACAGCGGGTGAATGTGTCGAGGAGTCGGTGGACGTGTCGAGTGGACCTCCGCCGCCTGTCGTTTCGGTGCGTTGACCGACTCTTCGGCGGCGATCCGACTCCTCGGCAACTCTTCAACCCCTCGGTGGGGTGCCGAGCAGTCGGCGGAGGTGCGGAGCTCAGCCGCGACTCGCACCGCCCGCGCCACTCGGGCCGGCCACACCAGTGAGGCCCGGATGACGCTCGCACCGCCCGCGCCACTCGGGCCGGCCACACCAGTCAGGCCCGGATGACGTCCGCACCGCCCGCCGCCACTCAGGCCGGCTGCACCACGCCCGTCTCGTAGGCGAGCACCACTGCCTGGACGCGGTCGCGCAGCGCGAGCTTGCCCAGCACGGCCCCCACGTGCGTCTTGACCGTGGTCTCGGAGACGACGAGCTCCCCGGCGATCTCGGCGTTCGAGAGCCCCTGGGCCACGAGGGTGAAGACCTCGAGCTCCCGCGACGTGAGGCTGCCGATCCGCGGGTCGCGCTCGGCGGGGGTCTGCTCCCGTCCCGTCGCGGGCAGTCGAGGGCCGAACATGTCGAGCATCCGGCGGGTGATGCGCGGCGTGATGACGGCGTCGCCGCTCGCCACGCGCCGAATGGCCTCGACGAGGTCGGCGGGCGGCGTGTCCTTGAGCAGGAAGCCGGAGGCACCGGCGCGCAGGCCGGCGAACGCGTACTCGTCGAAGTCGAAGGTCGTGAGGATGAGGATCCGCGCGCCCGGGTGGGAGCGCACGATGCGGGTCGTCGCGTCGATGCCGTTGAGCTCGGGCATGCGCACGTCCATGAGGATGACGTCGGGGCGCAGCGCGGCGGCCTGGGCGACCGCGGTGCGGCCGTCCCCGGCCTCGCCGACCACCTCGATGTCGTCCTCCGCGTCGAGGACCATGCGGAAGCCCATCCGCAGGAGCGCCTGGTCGTCCGCGAGGAGCACGGTGATCACGCCCTGGTCGCTCGACTCGTGCCGGTCGGTCATGTCCGTGCCTCCATCGTCCCGGCGCCCACTCGCAGGCGCGCCTCCACCCGCCACCCAGTATCCGTCGGGCCGGCGGTCACGCTGCCGTCGAACACGGCCACCCGCTCGCGGATGCCGATGAGACCCCGCCCCGATCCGCCCGGCACCGTGGGCTCGCCCCCGGCGACGTTCTCCACGGTGATCGTCACCTGGCCCGCGGTGCGCGCGATCGTCACCGTGATGGCGGGGGAGCCCGGGGCGTACCGCAGCACGTTCGTCAGGCACTCCTGGACGATCCGGTAGACGGTGAGGCTGAGCGTCGTGTCGTCCGGCAGCGGCAGGCCGGTGACCTCGAGGGAGACGGGCAGCCCGGCGCCGCGGAAGGACTCGACGAGGGAGTCGAGCTCGCCGACCACCGGCTGCGGCGCGAGGGGCGCGCTCACGCCGGGAAGGCGGGAACCGGCCCCGACGACGGGGGCAGCGCGCGTGTCGTCCCGCAGCATCCCCACCATCCGGCGCGTGTCGCCGAGCGCCTCGCGCCCCGTGCCGGCGAGTCGCTCGAGCGCGGAGCGGGCGCGGGCGGGGTCGCGGTCCATGATGCGCACGGCGCCGTCGGCGAGGGTGACCATGACGGACAGGGAGTGGGCGAGCACGTCGTGCATCTCGCGGGCGATCCGGGTGCGCTCGGAGCTCACCGCGAGCTGCTCGCGCTGGTCCCGCTCGAGCGCGAGGCGCCGTGCGCGGTCGCCGAGCTGGGCGACCCGTCGGCGCCTCTCGCGCAGGTTCGAGCCGACGAGCGCGGCCACCGCGATGACACCGGCGGCCTCGGCACCGTCGAGCATGCGCGCCCCCTCGCCGCCGAAGACGAGGTACGCGCAGACGGCGACGACGACGGCGGACACCGAGGCGACGACCGTCGTGCGCCCGGGCCGCTCGAGGGCGATGGTGAGGACGAGCACGGCGACGGCGACGATCTCGACAGGGGAGATCCGCGGGGTGACGAGGATGTCGAACACCGGCAACGGCGTCGTCGGGTCGTAGGACCAGATGGTGACGACCGGAGGGTCGGGCTCGAGCCCGGAGTCGGCGATGCGGGCGAGGACTGGCACCGTGAGGGCGACGCCCAGGAGGACGAGCGGGGCGCGACGCCGCAGGAGGATGACGGCCCCGAGCGCGAGGGTCTCGGCGATGCCCACGACCGCGACCGGGGTGTACCGGCTGAGGGCACCGACGATCGCGAGCCCCAGCATGACGACCACGTACGCCGTGGCGAGGACGAGGTCGAGGGCGCCCGGATAGCGGGCGAGGAGTCGGCCGAGTGCCCCGGTCAGGAGCGGGTCGGTCCCCCGGTCGGCCCACCCCTCCGCCCCGAGGGCGTCGTCGTCGGCCGTTCCCGTCCCGGCCGTCCCCCTCCCGGCAGCCCCCGTCCTGGCCCCGGAACGCGAGGCGCCGTCCCCGTCCGGCCGCGGGTGCGCGGAGGTCGCCCCCGGGGAGCCTGGCCGCTCCCCGGGCGCCGTGACCTCCTCGACCGCCACCGGTAGTGCCGTCAGGCGTCGCGGCGGACCATGAGGACCCCGCCGACGGCGAGCGGGACGGCCGCCCACGCGGTCGACACGAGCGCGCCGACCGTGTCGGAGTAGGCCTTCTCCATCCCGAGCATGCCGGTCTCCGGGGCGAGGTAGTCCGCCGCCACGTTGGAGGGCAGGAGGTCGCGGACCGTCGAGACCCACTCCCAGGGGAGGAACTCGAGGATGATCGGGACGAGCATGAGCAGGACGAGCACGGCGGAGATGCCGGCCGCCGTCGAGCGGAAGATCGCGCCGAAGCCGACGCCGAGCACCCCGCACGTCACGGTGTAGAGGACGAACAGGCCGACCACGCGCCACGTGTCGCCGTCCGTGAGGCTGACGGAGTCCATGACGTCGCTGAGGTAGGGGTTGCCCACCGCCCAGGTCGCGAGGAAGGCGACGAGCGTCTGCACGGCGATCGCGATGACGATGAGGACGGTCTTGGCGAGCAGGACCACGATCCGGCTCGGCTGGGCCGCTAGGGTCGCGCGGATCATCCCCGTCGAGTACTCCGACGTCATCGTCAGCACCCCGAGTATCGCCGAGGTGGTGGCGAGCATGCCGGCCACGAGGACGAGGAGGTAGACGCCGTTGATGTCGCCGAGGCCGGGGAAGCCCGACTGGTCGACCGAGTCGGTGATGCCCCAGACGGTGGCCCACTGGAACGCCACGTAGAGCAGGACGCCGATCCCGAGCACCCACCAGGTCGAGCGCAGCGAGAAGAACTTGATGAACTCGGACCGCAGGGTGCCGAGCCAGGTGACGCGGCCGCGGGCGGCGGGCGGTGCGACTGCGGTGCTCATCGGGTGACCTCGCTGCCGGGGTTGTCGCCGGCGCGGTACTCGACCGCGTCGTGCGTGAGGGTCATGAAGGCCTGCTCGAGGCTGGCGCTGCGCGGGCTGAGCTCGTGGAGCTCGACACCGGCGTGGTGGGCGGCGGCGCCGATCTCGGGGGCGGAGAGGTCCTCGACCTCGAGCGACCCGTCCTCGGCCCGCCGGGCGACGGCCTGCGGCGGGAGCGCGGCGAGAAGCTGGTCGACGTGCGGGGTGCGGACGACGACGACGGGACGCACCGAGGCGTCGATGACGTCCTTGACCGGGCCGCCGGTGATGATGCGCCCCTTGCCGATGACGAGCAGCTGGTCGGCGGTCATGCTCATCTCGCTCATGAGGTGGGAGGAGATGAAGACGGTTCGGCCCTCGTCGGCGAGGCGGCGCACGAGCGTGCGGACCCACTGGACGCCCTCGGGGTCCAGGCCGTTGACCGGCTCGTCGAGGATGAGCACCTTGGGGTCGCCGAGCATGGCGGCGGCGATCCCGAGCCGCTGCCCCATGCCGAGCGAGAAGCCGCCGACCCGCTTCCTGGCGACCTTGCTGATGCCGGTGAGCTCGATGACCTCGTCGACGCGCCGCCGGCCGATCCCGTGCGTGGCGGCCAGGCCCCGCAGGTGGGAGCGGGCGCTGCGGCCGGGATGGACGGCCTTGGCCTCGAGGAGCGCGCCGACCTCGTGCAGCGGCGCCCGCAGGTCCTGGTACCGCTTGCCGTCGATCGTCACGGATCCGGCCGTGGGGCGGTCGAGGCCCATGATCATGCGCATCGTCGTCGACTTGCCCGAGCCGTTGGGCCCGAGGAAGCCGGTCACCGTGCCGGGGTGGATCTGGAAGTCCACCCGGTCGACGGCGAGTGTCGGTCCGTAGCGTTTCGTCAGGCCCTGGGCCTCGATCATGTGTCGCTCCCCGGCGGGTGTGGTCCACCGCGCCCGGCGCGGACGCGGTACGCAGGCCAACCTAGTACGTGGCGGTCGTGCCCCGTGGGTGGATATTCCTCTACGCCCTGGGGTGAACGCCCCGCACGGGACCTGTCGTCCGGCGGATCACCGGATAGTCTGGGGTGGAGACACGCCGTCGGCGGACGTCGTCGGTCGCGACACCCATCACGCCCCCCGTGCCTCAGCGGGTAGGAGGATCCCTTGAGCAACCCATACTTCAACCGGAGCGTGTTCTCCGACGATCCGAGGCAGCGCAGCCGCGCGGCCGCATCGACCGCCACCGCCCCGCAGGGCTACGGCCAGCCCGGCTACGCGCAGCAGGGCCAGGCCGGCTTCGGCCAGCAGACCCAGCCCGGCTCGATGCCGATGGGCGGGTTCGAGCAGCAGTACTCGGGCGCGGCCGCCGCGCCGGCCGACACGGGCCGCCTCACCTTCGACGACGTCATCGTCAAGTCCGGCCTCGTCCTCGGCACCGTCATCCTCGTCGGCCTCGCGACCGCGTTCCTCACCCCGATCGAGAACGCGTTCCTCCCGATGATCGTCGGCGCCATCGGCGGTCTCGTCCTCGGGATCGTCAACGCGGTCCGGCGCAGCCCCAGCCCGGCGCTGATCCTCGCCTACGCCGCGCTCGAGGGCCTGTTCCTCGGGGCGTTCTCGATGGTCCTCGAGGGCCAGTTCCCGGGCATCGTCATCCAGGCGGTCCTCGCGACCTTCGCCGTCGCCACCGTGACCCTCCTGCTGTACACGTCGCGCGCCGTGCGCGTGACGCCGAAGCTCACGCGCTTCATGCTCATCGGCATGCTGGGCTACGGGCTGTTCTCGCTCGTCAACTTCGGCATGATGATCTTCGGCTTCTCCGACGACCCGTGGGGCATGCGCTCCGGCGTCGAGATCATGGGCATCCCGCTCGGGATCCTCGTCGGCGCGTTCGCCGTGCTCCTCGCGGTGTTCAGCCTCCTGCACGACTTCGACGGGATCGAGCGCGGGGTCAACGCCGGCCTGCCCCGCAAGTACGCGTGGGCGGCGGCGTTCGGCCTCGCGGTCACGCTCATCTGGCTCTACGTCGAGATCCTGCGCATCCTCGCGATCCTGCGCGGCAACGACTGATCCGAGGCACCCGCTGACGACGGCGGCCGGTCACCCCACGGTGACCGGCCGCCGTCGTTCGTCCGTTCGTCGAGATTGCGGTTCGTCGTCGTCGAGATTGCGGTTGGTGGACGTCGAGATTGCGGTTCGTCGTCGTCGAGATTGCGGTTGGGGCCCCAACCGCAATCTCGACGAACGTGCGCGCGTCCCTGCTGGTCGAGCGTGCGGCTCAGCGGTGCCGAGAATGCGCTTCACATCCGACGACGACGCCGCCACCCGATCGAGCACCACCCGCGGACGGCGCCGACCGAGATGAGTGCCGCCCGGGATCAGTGCCGACCGAGATGAGTGCCGCCCGGGATCAGTGCCGCTCGACGCCCACGATGTCGATGACGAACACGAGCGTGTCCCCGCCGCCGATGCCGGCCTGCGGGACGCCGCGCTCGCCGTAGCCGTGCTCCGGCGGGATCGAGAGCAGGACCCGGGAGCCGACGGTCTTGCCCGGCAGCCCCTCGTCCCAGCCGCCGATGACGACGCCCATGCCGATGGGGAACGAGATCGTCTCGCCGCGCGGGTAGGAGCTGTCGAACACGCCGCCGCCCCACACCTGCCCGTGGTAGTTGACGACGATCGTGTCGCCGGCCTCGACGACCTCGCCGTCGCCGGGGGAGAGGACCTCGACCTGGAGGCCCTCGGGCGCGGTCGGGGTCGGGAACGTGAGCGTGGGGCTCTCGCCGAAGGAGCCGGTGGCGGTGGGCAGCTGCTCGGACATGAACATCCTTTCGTCTGGGGTGCCGCGCAGGGCGGCCGGTGCGACCACGCTACGGGAGGCGGGCCCGTCGGCAGGAGCCGCGTCGGTCCCGGTCGGGGCAGCCTGCCCGACGACGACATGCCCGACGACGACATGCCCGACGACGACCTGCCTGACCCCGTCATCCCTGGTCGACGAACCCCGAGGTGAACGCCCGCACCACCGCCTGCGTCCGATCCCGCACCCCGAGCTTGGCGAGCAGCGACGCGACGTGCGTCTTCACGGTCTCGACGCCGAGGAACAGCTCGGCCCCGATCTCCGCGTTGTTGTGCCCCCGGGCGAGCAGCCTCAGGACGTCCTCCTCACGTGCCGAGAGCGCGGGGAGGGCGGGTCCCGGCGGAGACGTCGCGCGCACGAGCTCGCGGATCGACGCCGGGAACAGCAGCCCCTCGGCCGCCGCCACCGTGCGCACGGCGTGGACGAGCTGGTCGGCGCCCGCCCGCTTGAGCAGGAACCCGTGGGCGCCGGACTCGAGCGCGTCGAGGACGTAGCTGTCGTGCTCGAAGGTGGTGACCACGAGGATGCGCGGCGGGTCGGTGAGCCGCAGCAGCCGCCGGGTGGCCTCGATCCCGTCGATCCCCGGCATCCGCACGTCCATGACGACGACGTCCGGCGAGAGTCGCCGCGTGGCCTCGACGGCCCCCGCCCCGTCCTCGGCCTCCCCGACGACGTCGAACCCCTCGGCGGCGAGGATCGCCGCGAACCCTGACCGCACCATCGCGTCGTCGTCGACGACCAGCACCGCCGTCATGGCTCCTCCTCCACCCGCGCCGGGAGCGTCGCACGGACCTGCCAGATCGGCTCGCCCCCGGAGGGGGGCGCGAGGCCGACGACGAGCGAGCCGCCCAGCGCCTCGACCCGTTCGCGCATGCCGAGCAGTCCGTGACGTCCCGGGCTCCGCCGCCCCCGGCTCCGCCGGCTCTGCTCCGGGCGACCCTGCCCCGGGTGGTCCTCCACCCGCATCCGGTTCGCGATGACGATCTGAAGCAGGCCGTCCGTCACCGAGACGCTCCCCGTCGGACCGTCCACCCCGTGGCGCTGCGCGTTGGTCAGCGCCTCCTGGACCACGCGGTAGGCGACGGCCGCCGTCTCGTCGTCGACCTCGCCGGGGCGCACGCCGACCTCGACGCCTTCCGTCCCGCCCGGGGCGAGGTCCCCGAGGAGCGCGAGCACGTCGGGCAGGCCGTTCCGCTCGGGTTGCGTCGCCGTCCGCCCTGCCTCGTCCCCCCGCCGGAGCATCCCCAGCACGTCGTCGAGCTCGGCGACCGCGCGCTGCGCGAGCCCGGTGATCCGGCCGAGCGACTCGCGGGCGAGCTCCGGGTCTCGCGCGGCCACGCGCGCGCCGGCCTCGGCCTGGACGCCGATCGCCGTGAGCGAGTGCCCGATCGAGTCGTGCAGCTCCCGGGCGAGCGCGTTCGCCGCCCGCAGGCGCGTCCGCTCGGCGTCGGCGTGCGCGAGCCGGTCGGCGGGCGTCGGCCCGAGCACGCGCGGGGCGAGCCGCTCGAGCAGCCGGACGAGGAGCGGTTGCAGCGCGATCCCGCCGGCCAGGAGTGCCACACCGAGCCCGACGAGCACGGCCGGGTGGGCGTCGGCGATCTGGAACGGCACCGCCGTCTCGCGCGTGACCGGGGCGAACGCGGCGACGACGAGGACCACGCCCTGCGGGACCGCCCACAGGATCGTGCCGAGCGAGACGCTGCCGAGGAGCAGGACGACGCCGGCCCACAGCAACCCCCGCCCGCGTGCCTCGAGGGAGGTCGTGTCGAGCGGCTCGGGCACGTCGGTCGCGAGCAGCGCGCGGGCGAGCGCGACCTCGGCGGCCCGGACCGGCGGAGCCAGCAGCAGGGCCACGACGACAGCGGCCGAGACCGCGACCAGCGCGGCGACAGCGACCTGCGCCGGACCGTCGGTGGACACGATCGTCACCGTGAAGCCGTAGCCGAGCCACGCGACGAGCGCGCCGCACGCGCCGCCCACCAGGAGGTGAAGCAGTCCTCGGATCCAGCGGCCGGCCACCCGCACATCGTGGCAGCACGCGCCGCGCCCGGGATCCCTCGCGCGAGGGAGCGCGTCCACCCGGCAGGGGGTGGTGACGGGCACGCGGCCGGCGGGAGCGTCGGGGCATGCACACCACCGACACACCCACCACGACCACGCACGACGACGAGACCCGCCCGCGCCCCGCCGTGCGGACTCCCGACCGCCCACCCGGCGGGCTCCCGCCCGACCGCGCCCCGACCACCGGTACCCCGAGCACCGGGGCCCCGACCGACCGGCGGCAGACCGACGAGCTCCCGCCGGTCGGCCCGGTCCGGCGCGGCCTCGCGGCGTTCGCCATCCTCATGACGCTGCCGTACCTCGCCCTCAAGGTCGCCTGGCTCGCCGGGTCCGACATCGGGCTCGCCGAGGCAGGGTTCGGGGACAGCCCCGGCATGATCGCCCTCAACGTCGCGACCGCCGGGCTCGACGTCGTCGCCCTCGTCCTCGCCGTCGTGCTCATCACGCGCAGGGGGATCCGGGCGCCCGCGCGGCTCATGCTCCCGCCGCTGTG
Source organism: Georgenia sp. G2120 (assembly GCF_055326485.1). Classification (NCBI taxonomy): domain Bacteria; kingdom Bacillati; phylum Actinomycetota; class Actinomycetes; order Allobogoriellales; family Allobogoriellaceae; genus Georgenia; species Georgenia sp. G2120. Next base: position 383,874 of record NZ_JBUZNL010000001.1, read on the forward strand.
GATCGGTGCCGGCCTGCTCGGGCAGATCCTCGTCTCCATGCCGGTCCAGCTCGTGGCCGGGATCGTCGACCCGCCCGAGCCGACCACGGAGCTCCCGCCGATCGACGGCTGGGTGTTCGGCATGGTCTACGCCGGGTTCGCGGGCCTCGGCATCGGCCTCCTCGGCGCGTTCGCCGTCTACACCTGGACGCGGTGGGGCCGGCGCCCGATGCCGCCCGTCACCGGCGGCGCCCGCGCGTGGCTCGCGACCGCCGCGACCGCCGTGCTGGGCGCGAGCGTCGTCCACCTCCTCGTCACGGACGCCGGCCTGGTCCAGCGGGTCATCGACCTCGGGATCGGGAGCGTCGCCGCCGGCGCGCTGTGGGCGCTGCGGACCGACGGCGCCCGGCGCGTCGCCGTCGTGCTCGCGTTCGCCGGGACCGGCGCGCTCGCGGCGTGGGGCACCTACCTCGGCGTCGTGACGATCGTGCCCAACGACCTCGTGGTCTACGACGACCTCCCGTGGGGCACCGTCGTCGCCTCCGCCCTGCGTGCGCTCGCCGGGATCGTCGGCGGCCTCGCACTCGTCGCCCGGCTGCGCGGCAGCGGCCGGTAGCCCGACCCCGGGACCCGACGTCCACGGCCCCCTCGTCCTTGCGACGATGGGGCCGTGGACGTCGATCAGATCTGGCCGGCCGTGTGGGAGCGCACCCGGCCCACCGATACCCCCGAGGTGGGCACGTGGGCGCTCGTCGCGCTCGGCGCGGCGCTCGCCGTCGTCCTCGTGCCGGTGCTGTGGCGTCTCGTCCGTCCGGCCGTGACGATCGCCCACGAGCTCGGGCACGCCGGGGTCGGGATCCTCGTGGGGCGCCGGTTCACCGGCTTCGTCGTCAGCTCGGACATGTCGGGCCACGCCGTCACCGTGGGCCCTCGGCGCGGGTTCGGCCGGGTCGCCACCACCTGGGCGGGCTACCCCGCGCCGGCGCTGCTCGGCGCCGCCCTCGTCAACGTCGGCCTGCGGGGCTGGGCGGGGATCGCGCTGCTCGCGGCCCTGCTCGTCCTCCTCGTCTCGCTCGCCTTCTCCCGCTCGCTGCACACCGTGGCCGCGGTGCTCGGGGCGGCGGCCGTGGTCGGCGGCGTCTGGTGGTTCGGCGGCCCCGACGGCGCGGCGATCCTCACGCTCGCGGCCGGCGTGTTCCTCCTGCTCGGCGCGTGGCGGCACATCGCCGTGGTGGCGACGACCGGCCGGCGCGGCGACGACCCCGCCCAGCTGGCCGACCTCACCCGCGTGCCGTCCTGGCTGTGGACCGGGACGTTCGTGCTCGTCGCGGCGCTGTGCACGTGGTGGGCGTGGACCGCGCTGTCACCGGTCCTGCCGGCGGACCTGCTGTCCTCGTTCTGACCCGCTGATGCCGGGCGCCGCCCCGGGGCGAAGGATGCGGCGCAGCGCGGCTCCGTAGGCAAGACGCGCGACGACGGCGAGGGCCGGGTCCAGCACGCGCGGCACCCCGGCCACGGCGAGCTCCGCGTCCCACCGCACGACGGCGCCGCCGGCGGCCGGCGCGACCCGGGCGAGGACGACGCCGCGCAGCACGCGCCCGGTCTTGACGAACCGCACGGCGCCGCCCGAGCCTCCCCGGTCGCGCGTCGGCGCCCCGGTCGACGCGACCGAGCCTCCCGGACCTTCCGCCCCTCGACGAGCGGCGACCGCCGCGTCGGTGCGCAGCCGGTCGACGAGCATGTGGTCGTCCACGCGCAGCGGTCCCAGGGCGGTGCGCATGGTGAACCTCTCGCCCCGCAGCAGCGGTCCACGCCGAGCGCGGCCACGCAGCGTCGTCAGCGGCACGACCTCGGCGTGCAGCGCCGGGTCGAGCACCCGCGCGAGGGCCCGATCCGCGTCGAGACCGGTGCGGACCACCAACGCGTACCGCGCGCTCACGGGGCGCTCACAGCTCACGCAGCAGGGTGTCCGCGCCGCCGACCGCGCCGACCCGCACGAAGCCGGCGCGGTGGTAGAGCCGCCGGGCGCCCACGTTGTCCCGCTCGACGCTCAGGCTCACCGCGCGTCGGCCGTCCCGGCGGGCCCGCTCGAGCAGCACGGCGAGCAGCGCTGAGCCGACACCGGCGCCCCGCGCGGACGGCGCCACCCCGATCGACAGCTCCGGGACGTCCTCGGCGACGAACCCGTACCCGGGCCCGTCGGCGGGCAGGAGGCGGAGCCAGGCGGCGCCGAGCACCTCGCCGTCGTCACCGACCGCGACGACGCCGCCCTGGTCCGGCGTCCAGCCCTCGACGTAGCGCGCCACGTCGCCGTCGGCCCGCAGTGCCTCGACCGTGCGCTCCTCTCCGCCCCGCCAGCCCTCCGCGCGCGCGAGCCCGCGCCACAGGTGGGTCTCGTCGTCGGCGCCCGCCGGGCGGACCGTCCACGGCCGGCGCCTCGCGAGGAACACGTGCTCGCGGCCCGGGCGGTCCGGCGCGTCCCGCACCTCCTCCACGGCGAACCCGGCCGCGAGCAGGTCCGCCGTGACCTCGGCCCGGTCGCGGAACCGCAGGGTGGAGTCGGAGACGACGACCGCGCCGTCGGAGTGGAAGGTGTGGGTGAACCGGAAGCTCACCAGCGGCAGATCGACGGCGAGGAGCGTGTACTCCTGAGTGACCTCGCCGGTGCCGGGCACGTCGATCGTCTCGGGCGCGTACCGCCGTCCCCACTCCTCCCACGCCCGGTCCTCCGGGCGGCGCGTCTCGAACGCGAGCAGGCCGCCGGGCACGAGCGAGCGCCGCAGGTCGCGCAGCGTCGCCGACCAGTCCTCGTCGGTGAGAAAGACCTGGGCGACGTTCGCCGTCATGAGCGCGAGGTCCGCCCACGCGGCCGGTGCGTCCGCGGCGGTGCCGACCACCCAGCGCACGGCGTCGGCCCCGGGCTTGGCGCGGGCCACGTCCACGGAGGCGGCGGCGGGGTCGATGCCGACGACCTCGGCCCCGGCCGCGGCGAGGCGGATCGCGAGCGTCCCCGTCCCGCAGCCCAGGTCGAGCACCCGGGCCGCGCCCGCCTCGGCGACGAGGTCGACGTAGGCGTCGAGGTCGGAGCGGTCGGGGTCGAACGGGTCGTAGATCGGGGCAAGGCGGGCGTCATCGAAGATCAGGTCGGGCACGCGGTCAGCCTCCCGCGCGGCCGAGGCACGGCGCCACCGGAATCCCCGTGCCGCGAGGGTCCGGACGCCCGTAGCCTGCGCGCCATGCCCCGCGTCGTCCTCATGTGCGGCCCCGCCGGCTCCGGCAAGTCGACCGTCGCCCGCGAGCTGGAATCGGGCGGGATGGTGCGGCTCTCGATCGACGTCGAGGCCTGGGTGCGAGGCAAGCGCACGATGCCGCTCGACCCGCGGGTGCGGGACGAGATCGAGGACGAGCTCAGGGCCCGGCTGCTCGATCTCGTCCGCGCGGGTCGCGACGTGGTCGTCGACCTCTCCTTCTGGTCACGCGCGATGCGGGACGACTACCGGGAGATCCTGAGCGCGACCGGGATCGTGCCCGAGACGATCTACCTGGCCACGCCGAAGGACGTGTGCCTCGCCCGCCTCCGGGCCCGGGCGGCGGCGCACGCGGACGACTTCGCCCTCGACCCGGCGCTCGCCGAGCGGTACTACGACCACCTCGAGGTCCCGACGCCGGAGGAGGGACCGCTCACGGTCCTCCGGTGAGCCGGGTGTCGCCCCGGTCCGCAGCGCCGAGCCCGCCAGGGATCACAGCGCGACGACGCCCTGCACCACGACGATCTTGACGACCACGGCAAGGGCGAACAGGGCGGAGTAGCCGGACTCGGCCCGGTCGTCGTCGACGATGGACGTCACGTGCCCGAGCAGCACCGGCTGACCGATGAAGCCGGCCATGGCGCCGGCCGTGCGCGCCGTGGACAGGCCGGCGAGACGGCCGAGCAGCGCGAACAGCGCGAGGACGACGAGCAGGAGGACGACCGACGAGAGCGCCACGGCGAGCCCGGTGGCGGTGAACGCGGTCGAGCCGAACGCCTGCCCGCTCGCGAGGCCGACGGTGGCGAGGAAGAACATGAGCCCGAACTGCCGGATCGTCAGGTTGGCGGCCAGCGGCATCGTCCACACGAGCGGCCCGGTGCGCCCGAGCCTGCCGAGCACGAGCCCGACGACGAGGGGCCCCGCCGCGCTGCCGAGCGCGAGGCTCGCGCCGCCGCCGAGCGGGATCGCGACGAGACCGACGGCGACACCGATCGCGATGCCCAGGCCGAACGGGAGGAAGTCGACCTCGGTGACGCGGCGCTCGGAGTCGCCGAACACGCGGCGCAGGTCGCCGAGCCGCTCGCGGGGGAACACGACGCGGATGCGGTCGCCGAGCTGGAGCGTCATGTCGTGCTGGGCGAGCAGGTCGCGGTCCCCGCGGCGCACGCGGGTGATGACGCCACCGAACCGCGCGGGGATCCTCAGGTCGGCCACCGTGGCCCCGGCGACCGCATGGTCGGACAGGACGAACCGCCGGTAGGTCACCACGGAGTGGTCGTCCGCGAGATCGATGGGTGCGGCGGTGCCGAGCGCGTCCGCGGCGGTGCGGACGGCGTCCGGCACGCCGACGAGGAGGACGCGGTCCCCGGTGCGCAGGGCGTCGTCGGGGTCGGCGACCGTGACCGCGCCGTCCCGCAGGAGGTAGGAGACGCGCACGCCCGCCGGCTCGCCGGGGAGGAAGGCGATGCCGGGGATGTCGGCGATCGGCCGGGGACGGGTGACGTCGACGGTCAGCGTGACAGGCCGGCCGCGGACAAGGGAGCCGGGTCGCGGCGCGCCGGGAGGTCGGTGCGGGCCACGCGGGAGAGGACGAGCAGCGTGACGACGACCGCGATCGGGTAGCTGATCGCGTAGCCGACGGCCGGGTCCGTCGATCCGCCGAGCGCGTCGCTCGCGGCGGCCATCGCCGGCGTGGCCGTCAGGGAGCCCGAGAAGAGCCCGCCGGTGATACCGGGCCCGAGGTCGAGCACGGTCCCGGCCACCACGGCGAGCAGCCCGAACACGACGACGAGGACGGTGGCGCCACCCATGAGCGGCGCCTGACGCCGGAGGTCGCGGAAGAACGACGGGCCGGCCGCGATGCCGATGGTGTAGACGAACAGGGTGAGCCCGATGGACTGCGCGAGCGCGAGCCCCTCGCCGAGCCGTGGGTCGAGCGCGCCGAGCGCCAGCCCCACGAACAGCGCCCCGGCCGCCCCGAACCGCAGCGGGCCGAAGGGGATCGCGCCGAGGGCGGTGCCGAGCGCGACGACGAGGAACACCGTCAGCAGCGGCGTCCCCGCCAGGATGTCGAGCACACATCCACGCTAGCCCCGCCGGGTGAGGGCGCGGCTGTGATGCGTGCGGCAGACCCGCGGCGCTCGCGGACGGACCCGTGCCGCCCGCCGGTCCTCAGTTCCTCTTGCCCCGGATGAGGTCGAGCGCGATGGTCGCCCCGATGACCGCCAGGCGCTCCCGCGGGCCGGCCCGGTCCTCGAGCTCGACCACGTAGCGGTCCTTGCCCGAGAGGAAGCCGGCCGACGACCGGGACACGCGGGCGAGGCGCGTGCCGCCGTCGACGACCTCGAAGTCGAAGTCCCAGAAGCTGCCGTGCAGCTCGAGCAGCCCGCCGTCGGTCACCTCGACCTCGACCTTTGTCGCGAAGAACGCGCTGCGCTGGACGACGTGCGCCAGCGAGGAACCGGCGCCGTCCGTGAGGACGTACCGGTCCCGGCCCCAGTCGCGCGTGTCCTCCACGTGCATGAGGACGGTGCCGTCGGCGTCGGCCACCTCGAACGTGCGGCTGCCTCCCCAGAAGCCCGAGCCGGTGGTGAGGACGCGGCCGACCGCCCGGTCGTGCTCGTCGAGGATGTCGAAGTCGTTGGACAGGAACGACGTCACCTGGTGCATGACGACGACGTCCTGGTCGACCAGCGAGGGCGTGCTCGCCTGGGCTCCCGCGTCCTCGCCGGTCCGCCCCAGCTCGCTGCCGTCCGCAGCGGTGGCGCCGGTACCCGCTGCGCCTGCAGCGACGCCTGCCGCGGCGCTGTCCCCCGTGGTGGCTGCCGGGTCCGGCTCCGCGTCGCTTGGCGCCTGCGTGGCCTCCTCCGGCAGCGGCTCCGGGTCGCTGGCCCAGAACGCCTTCGCCTCGGCCACGCGCTCGGGGTGCGGGTGGTTCTCGTTGAGGAGCTGGAGGCTGACGACGCTCAGGTGCGGGTTCGCGCCGCGGTCGGCCACGAGGAGGACGGGCTCGGGGCCCAGCTCGGCGCGCACCTCGGGAGAGCCCAGGGCGGAACCGAGGGCGGCGAACAGCTGGAACTCCCACTCCTCGCGCTCGGCCTCGGAGACGTGCGTGCCCGCCCAGTGCCCGATCTCGATCTCGAGCGCGCGGAGCCCGGCCGACGCCGCGACCTCGGTCGTGGGCCAACCCGGGGCCCACCACCGGGCCCGTGCCCCGTCGTCGGACCCGGTCGTCGAGGTGTCCGCAGCCGGGCCGACCGCACCGCCCGCGTCCGCCGGGGCCAGCGCGGGGACCCACGAGCGACCCGCGGAGTGCACGACCGCCGCCGCCGGCACGGTCCCCGGGTCGCGGCCGGCGAACAGCTCGCGGAAGACCTGGGCCAGAACGGCCCGGAGACGGGGGGCAAGGGTCTCGAGGAAGGACTCCATGCCGACACGGTAGGAGGACGCCGACCCCGCGGACCCGTCGGAGCGGGGGAGCGCTCTCCACCCTGTGAGAGGCGCGTCGACGCCGCGACGTGCGGACCTCGCGCCGTCGGTGCAGGGGCTTGCTCCTCACACCGTGGCAGGGGCCAGACTCGTGCGCATGGCCGACGACCGACCCCTCGCCATCGGGCAGTTCTCCCAGCGCTGCCGCCTCAGCGTCCGCATGCTCCGGCACTATCACCAGCACGGCGTGCTCGTGCCGGACCACATCGACGACGGCGGCCGCCGCTGGTACGCGCCCGAGCAGCTCGCCGACGCCGCCGACGTGCGGCGCCTGCGCGACGTCGGGTTCTCCGTCGCGGCCATGCCGGCCCTGCTCGCCGCCCGCGGCACCCCCGCCCTCGCCGACGCCCTGCGCGCGCAGCGCGTCGTCGTCGAGCAGGAGCGCCGCGACGCCGCCGCTCGGGTGAGGGCCATCGACCGCATGATCGACCAGGTGAGAGGACAGGACATGAGCATCGAGATCGACCGACGGACCACGGTACCCATGACGGTGGTGGCTCTGCGCGGCACCATCCCCACGTACTCGGACGAGGGGCAGCTGTGGGGGCGGATGATGCCCGAGCTCGAACGCCAGGGGATCCGGCCGACCGGGCCGGGCGGCGTGTTCGAGCACGACCCGACGTACGTCGAGCGGGACCCGGACGAGTCGGTCTACCTCCCCGTGGCACCGGGCACCACCGCCGAGGCCCCGCTGGAGGTCGTCGACGTGCCCGCCCAGGAGGTCGTGGTCGCGCGCGTCGTGGGCCCGTACGACCAGATCAGCGACGCGCACGCCCTCATCGGCGACCGCGTGACCACCGACGGCCTCACCTTCGCCGAGCCCGCGGCGGACGGACTCGTGGGCAAGGTCTTCAACACCTACTACTCCGACCCCTCGAGCACCCCCGAGGACGAGCAGGTGACGGAGGTCCACCACCCCGTCGTCGCCGGCTGACCCGCGGCATGCCCGACGACGGCGCCCGGCCGGCCGGAGCGGACCGGCCGGGCGCCGTCGTCCGCGCCTCGCGGGCGGGCGACCGCCGTCGCGGTCCACGGACTCCGGGCGTGGCTGGCACGATCGGGGGGTGACGGATCCCGACGACCAGCCGACGACGATCCGCGTCCTCGGCGCCGCCGTCCACAACCTGCGCGGCATCGACGTCGACCTGCCGCTGCGCCGCCTCGTCGGCATCGCCGGCGTCTCCGGCTCGGGCAAGTCCTCGCTCGCGATGGGCGTGCTCTACGCCGAGGGGTCGCGCCGGTACCTCGAAGCGCTGTCCACCTTCACCCGCCGCCGGCTCGCCCAGGCGCCGCGGGCGGCGGTCGACTCCGTCGAGCACGTGCCCGCGGCCCTCGCCCTGCGTCAGCGCCCCGGCGTCCCGGGCATCCGGTCGACGTTCGGGACGACGACCGAGCTGCTCAGCGTGCTGCGCCTGATGTTCTCCCGCCTCGCCGCGCACCGCTGCCCGAACGGCCACACCCACCCGCCGACCCTCGACGTCGCCGCCGAGGTCCCCCTCACGTGCCCGGAGTGCGGCGAGGTGTTCGACCCGCCGGGCGCCGAGGACCTCGCCTTCAACGCGGCCGGCGCGTGCCCCACCTGCTCCGGCACCGGCGTCGTCCGGGACGTCGACGACGACACCCTCGTGCCCGACCCGTCGCTGACGATCGACGAGGGCGCCGTCGTGCCGTGGCGGACCTTCAACTTCAACGTCCAGCCGGACATCGTGCGCGAGATGGGCGTGCGCACCGACGTCCCCTACCGCGACCTCACCGACGACGAACGGGCGATCGTCCTGTCCGGCCCCGAGGAGAAGCGCCACATCACGGTCTCCACCCGCAACGGCCTGCACGAGCTCGACTTCACCTTCCGCAACGCGCGCCTCACGGTGACCAAGGAGCTCGACCGGGCCGGCGACGAGAAGCGCCTGGCCCGGGTGTCGAAGTTCCTCTCCGAGGGGGAGTGCCGCGCGTGCGGCGGGACCCGCCTCTCGGACGCGGCCCACGCGCCCCGCATCGGCGGGAGCAGCCTCGCCGACGTCACCGCGCGCACGCTCGACGACGTCCTCGCGTGGGCGCGGACCGTCGGCGCCGACCTCCCGGCGGAGATGCGCCCGATGGCGGACGGCCTCGCCGAGACGCTGGACCGGATGGGTTCCCGGCTCATCGACCTCGGCCTCGGCTACCTCTCCCTCGACCGCGCCGGCTCGACGCTCTCGACCGGCGAGCGGCAGCGCGCCCAGCTCGCCCGCGCGGTGCGCAACCGGACGACCGGCGTGCTCTACGTCCTCGACGAGCCGTCGATCGGGCTGCACCCGGCGAACGTCGACGGGCTGCTCGGTGTCGTCCGCGACCTTCTCGCGGACGGGAACTCGGTCGTCGTCGTCGACCACGACGTGGCGGTGCTCCGGGAGGCGGACCACCTCGTCGAGATCGGCCCGGGCTCCGGCCCCGACGGCGGCCGCGTCGTCGTCTCAGGAAGCGTCGCCGACGTCGTCGCGCACCCGGCGTCCCGCCTCGGCGGCTTCCTCGACGGCAGCGAACCCGTCGTCGTGCGCGAGCGCGCAGCCGCGGGGGACGTGTTCGCCCACGGCGCCGTCCACCTCGCCACCGACGCGATCCACACCGTCCACCCGCTGACCGTCGACGTCCCGCGCGGCCGGCTCACCGCCGTCACCGGGCCGTCCGGCTCGGGCAAGACGACCCTCGTCCTCGAGGGCCTCGTCCCCGCGCTCGCCGCGGCCGCCGCCGGCGAGCGGCTCCCGTCGCACGTGCGCGACCTCGACCCGGCGGGCATCGAGCGCGTCCAGCTCGTCGACGCCACCCCGATCGGGATCAACGTCCGCTCGACCGTCGCCACCTACTCCGGCGTGATGGACGAGCTGCGCCGCACGTTCGCGCAGGAGACCGACGCCGCGGAGCGGGGTCTCACCGCCGCCGACCTCTCCCACAACACCGGGTCCCTGCGCTGCCCGAGGTGCGACGGCACCGGCCAGGTCACCCTCGACGTCCAGTTCCTGCCGGACGTCGACGTCCCCTGCCCGGACTGCCGCGGCACCCGGTTCGCCCCCGACGCCGACGAGGTCCGCCGCCCCGTGCCCGGCGGCGGCACGATCTCCCTGCCCGAGCTGCTGGGGCTGACGGCCGCCCAGGCCCTCGACGTCGTCGGTGACGTCCGCCCGGTCGCGCGCCGGCTGCGCACCCTCGTCGACCTCGGGCTCGGCTACCTCACCCTCGGCGAGGACACCCCGGCGCTGTCCGGCGGGGAGGCACAACGGCTCAAGCTCTCCGCCGAGCTCACCCGCCGCCAGGAGGGCACCCTGTTCGTCCTCGACGAGCCGAGCGTCGGCCTCCACCCGCTCGACGTCCGCGTGCTTCTCGACGTCCTCCAGCGGCTCCTCGACCGCGGGGCGACCGTCGTCGTCATCGAGCACGACCTCGACGTGATCGCCAACGCCGACCACGTCGTCGACCTGGGGCCCGGCGGGGGAGAGGACGGCGGGCGGATCGTCGCCACCGGCACCCCGGACGAGGTCGCCGCCGACCCCGCCGGGCTCACCGGCCGGTACCTCGCCCGCCACCTGGGCACCCGCTGAGCGAGGCGGTCCGTGGCCCCGCCACGGCGTCGTCGGGCTCCTCGATCGGATAATCTCGACGTCGAACCATCCCCGGCCCCCGAGGAAGAGGCTGCACGACGATGTCCACGATCATCTTCACGCTCACCGACGAGGCGCCCCGGCTGGCGACCTACTCCTTCAAGCCGATCGTCGAGGCCTACGCGGGCGCCGCGGGCATCGAGGTCGAGTCCCGGGACATCTCGCTCGCCGGCCGCATCCTCGCCGCCTTCAGCGACCGGCTCCCGGCCGACCAGGTCGTCTCCGACTCCCTCGCCGAGCTCGGCGAGCTGGCCCGCCGGCCCGAGGCCAACATCATCAAGCTGCCCAACATCTCGGCCTCCCTGCCGCAGCTGCGCGCCGCGATCGCCGAGCTGCGCGAGCAGGGCGTCGACCTCCCGGACTACCCGGAGAACGCGGACACGCCCGAGGCCGCCGACGTCCGCGCCCGCTACGACGCCGTCAAGGGCTCGGCCGTCAACCCGGTGCTCCGCGAGGGCAACTCCGACCGCCGCGCGCCCGTGGCCGTGAAGAACTACGCGAAGGCGCACCCGCACCGCATGGGCGAGTGGTCCGCCGACTCGCGGACGAACGTCGCCACGATGGGCGCCGGCGACTTCCGGCACAACGAGCAGTCCGTCGTCGCGCCCGCCGAGGACGTGTGGCAGATCCGGCACGTGGCCGCCGACGGAACTGCGACCGTCCTCAAGGAGCGCGTCCCGGTCCAGGCCGGCGAGGTCGTCGACTCCTCGTTCATGTCCGCCGCGGCGCTCGACCTGTTCCTCGCCGAGCAGGTCGCGCGCGCCACGGCCGACGGCGTGCTCTTCTCGGTCCACCTCAAGGCCACGATGATGAAGGTCTCCGACCCGATCGTGTTCGGCCACGTGGTCCGCGCCTTCTTCGCCGACGTGTTCGACCGCTTCGGCGACGACCTCGCGGCCGCCGGGCTCAGCGCCAACGACGGCCTCGGTGCGATCCTCGCCGGCGTCGACGCCCTCCCGAACGGCGCCGAGATCCGGTCCGCGCTCGACGCAGCGATCGCCGCCGGCCCCGAGCTCGCCATGGTCGACTCCGACAAGGGGATCACCAACCTCCACGTGCCGTCCGACGTCATCGTCGACGCCTCCATGCCCGCGATGATCCGCACGTCCGGCCACATGTGGGGGCCGGACGGCGAGGAGCACGACACGCTCGCGGTCATCCCCGACTCCTCGTACGCCGGCGTCTACCAGGCCGTCATCGAGGACTGCCGCGCCAACGGCGCGTTCGACCCGGCCACGATGGGCACCGTCCCCAACGTCGGCCTCATGGCCCAGAAGGCCGAGGAGTACGGCAGCCACGACAAGACCTTCGAGATCTCCGCGCCTGGAAAGGTCGAGGTCGTCGACCCGAGCGGCACCGTCCACATGTCCCACGACGTCGAGGCCGGCGACATCTGGCGCGCCTGCCAGACCAAGGACGCCCCGATCCGGGACTGGGTCAGGCTGGCCGTCACCCGCGCCCGCGCGACCGGCGTCCCCGCCGTGTTCTGGCTCGACGAGGCCCGTGCCCACGACCGCAACCTCATCGAGCTGGTCCGCACCTACCTGAAGGACCACGACACCGAGGGCCTGACGATCGAGATCATGGACCCGGTCTCGGCCACCCGGTACTCGGTCGAGCGCATCCGCCGTGGCGAGGACACGATCTCCGTGACCGGCAACGTCCTGCGCGACTACAACACCGACCTCTTCCCGATCCTCGAGCTCGGCACGAGCGCGAAGATGCTGTCGGTCGTGCCCCTGATGAACGGCGGCGGCCTGTTCGAGACCGGCGCCGGCGGCTCCGCCCCGAAGCACGTCCAGCAGCTCGTCGGCGAGAACTACCTGCGCTGGGACTCCCTGGGTGAGTTCCTCGCGCTCGCCGAGTCGCTGCGGCACCTCGCGGACGTCGACGGCAACGCCGGCGCCCGGGTGCTCGGCGACGCGCTCGACCGCGCCACGGAGAAGCTGCTGACCGAGGGCCGCTCGCCGGCCCGTCGCCTCGGCCAGATCGACAACCGCGGCTCCCACGCGTGGCTCGCCACCTACTGGGCGGCCGAGCTCGCCGCGCAGACCGAGGACGCCGCGCTCGCCGAGCGCTTCGGCCCCGTGGCCGCGCAGCTGGGCGAGCAGATCGAGGCCATCGACGCCGAGCTCATCGCCGTCCAGGGCAGCCCCGCCGACATCGGCGGCTACTACCGTCCCGACGACGCCAAGGCCTCCGCGGTCATGCGCCCGTCCGCGACCCTCAACGCGATCGTCGACGGGATCTGACGGGCCAGAGCCCTCCCCGACGCGCAGCGGCCGCCCACCGGCAGGTGGGCGGCCGCGGTCGTCCCCGGGCCTTCGTCAGGCCACGTTGCAGGTCAGCCCGTTGGGGCCGTGGTTGCAGTAGCCGCGCGGGTTCTTCTCCAGGTACTGCTGGTGGTAGTCCTCGGCGGCGTAGAACGGCTGGTCGCCGAACGCGTCGATCTCGGTGGTGATGGCGCCGCCGCCGACCTCGTCGATCGCGGCCTGGAACGTGGCGCGCGTGCGCTCGGCGGCGTCGCGCTGCTCCTCGGTGGTCCACCAGATCGCCGAGCGGTACTGCGAGCCGACGTCGTTGCCCTGACGGTCCTTCGTCGTCGGGTCGTGGTTCTCCCAGAACGCCTTGAACAGCTCGTCCGGGGTGACGACCGCGGGGTCGTAGGCCACGAGGACGGCCTCGGCGTGCCCGGTCATCGCGGTGCACACCTCCTCGTACGTGGGGTGGGGGGTGTAGCCGCCCGTGTAGCCGGCGGCGGTGCCGACGACGCCGGGGATGCGCCAGAAGATCCGCTCGACACCCCAGAAGCAGCCCATGCCGACGTAGAGCACCTGGGTGCCCTCGGGCCACGGGCCGAGCAGCGGGGCGTCGAGGACGATGTTGCGGTCCGGCGGGGCGTACGCGGGCGTGGACCGGCCCGGGAGCGCGGTCTCGGCCGAGGTGGGGCGGACGGGGCGGGCGAACAGGCTCATGGGCTGCTCCCTTCGTCGGGCGCCCGGAGGCGCGGTGGGACGGTGCGCGGTGGCACTGCGCGCGGCGCCGGCGGCATCCCGGGCGCGATCACGCACGGCCCGCGCCTCGCGTCTGCTCCCGTCAACGTACTCGGCCGTCCGCCTGTTCCCGAACTACGCTGGGAGACCGCCCGTCGACCCCGAAGGACGCCATGGCCCGCCTCCGACGCTCCATCCGTTCCGCGCTGGGATCGACCACGCGCCGGGCCACCGCGGCGGTCGCCGCCGCGGCGCGTCCGGCGCGCAGGGAGCCCGACGACGGGCCGGGGGAGACGGCCCGACCGGGGGAGTCGCTCCGGGCGGAGGAGGGGCGGCTGCTCAGCCGGACGGGGGCGGGCCTCGTGCCGGGCGACGTCGACGCCGGGGCGGCCGGCGCGGACGACGAGCTGCGCGCCGCCCCCGACCGCACGGTGCCGTGGACGATGCGGGCGATCGCCTCGTGGTCGTGGCGGATCGTCGTCATCACGCTGGCCGCCGCGATCATCGGCTGGCTGCTCGTCCAGCTGCGCACCATCGTCGTCTCGCTCATGGTCGCGATGCTGCTGTCCGTCCTGCTCGCCCCGCTCGCGAGCTTCCTCCGCCGGCGCGCGCGCTTCCCCCGGGCGATCGCGGCGCTCGCCTCGCTCGTCGTGCTCGTCGCGGTCGTCGCCGGGCTCCTCGTCCTCGCGGGGCAGTCGATCGCGTCCGGCTTCCAGCGGCTCGCCGACCAGGCGCTGCTGGGGATCGACCAGCTCGTCTCGTGGCTCGGCACCGGTCCGCTCGGGCTCGACCAGGCGGACATCGACACGGCGATGGAGCAGGGCACCCAGGCGATCTCGCAGAACTCGGAGACCCTGGCCACCGGCGTCCTCACCGTGACGTCCTCGGTCGCCGAGATCTTTGCCGGCTTCTTCATCGCCATCTTCTGCACGTTCTTCTTCCTGTCCGACGGCCGCTCCCTGTGGGGCTGGGTCGTGCGGCTGACGCCGGCGCGTGCCCGACCCACGATCCACGAGGCCGGGATCCGGGCCTGGTACACGGTCAGCGGCTACACGCGCGGGCAGATCGTCGTGGCCTTCGTCGACGCCGTCGGGATCGGCCTGGCCGCGGCGCTCCTCGGCGTCCCGCTCGCCCTGCCGATCGCCATCCTCGTGTTCCTCGGCGCCTTCATCCCCATCATCGGTGCGCTGATCTCCGGCACGGTCGCCGTGCTCGTCGCGGTCGTCGACTCGGGCATCTACATCGCGCTCGCCATGCTCGGGGCCGTGCTGTTCGTCCAGTTCATCGAGAGCCACGTGCTGCAGCCGATGATCCAGTCGCGCGCCGTCCAGCTGCACCCGATCGCCGTGCTGCTCGCGGTGGCCGGCGGCACCGCCGTGGCCGGCCTGGTCGGGGCGCTGTTCGCGGTCCCGGTCGTCGCGGTCGTCAACTCGGTCGGCCTCTACCTCGCGGGACGCGACCCGCAGCCGCACCTCGCCAAGGACCTGCACCGCACCGGGGGTCCGCCGCCGACGGTCCTCGAGTACGCCCCGACGGCGGACGAGCCCGACGAGGAGCCCTTCGCGGACGTCTTCGCCGAGGAGCACGTGGCCCGCCCCGACGCCCCTACCGTGGGGCGTGACCCGTCCGACCGACCCGGGGGAGCACGCTGACGTGACCACGCCGACCGGAGACCACCTGCCCACCCGCGCCGAGCTCGACGCGGCGCGCGAGATCGTCCGACCGGTCGCGCACGAGACGCCCGTGCTGTCCTTCCGCTCGATGGCCGAGCGCACCGGGGCGCCGCTGTGGCTCAAGGCCGAGCACCTCCAGCGCACGGGCTCGTTCAAGATCCGGGGGGCCGCGGTCCGACTCGGCCGGCTCTCGGACGAGGAGCGCGCGCACGGCGTCATCGCCGCCTCGGCCGGCAACCACGCCCAGGGCGTGGCGCTCGCCGCGCGCGAGCTCGGCGTCCCGGCCCGGATCTACATGCCGGACGACGCGGCGCTGCCCAAGGTCGCGGCCACCCGCGGGTACGGGGCCGAGGTTGTCCTCACCGGGCGTCACCTCATGGACTGCCTCGCCGAGGCGGAGGCGGACTGCGCGGCCTCGGGACGCACGCTCATCCACCCCTACGACCACGCCGACATCGTGGCGGGCGCCGCGAGCGTGGGACTCGAGATCCTCGAGCAGGTCCCCGACGTCGCGACGATCGTCGTCCCCACGGGCGGCGGCGGGCTGCTCGCCGGGATCGCCGCAGCGGCCCACGCGGTCCGGCCCGGGGTGCGGGTGGTCGGGGTGCAGGCGGCGTCCGCGGCGGCGTGGCCAGCCTCCCTCGCGCAGGGGCGGCCCGTGCCGCTGGACGAGGTGCGCACGATGGCGGACGGCATCGCCGTCGGGACGCCCGGCACCGTGCCCTTCGAGATCGTGCGCGCGCTCGTCGACGACGTGCGGACGGTGGGGGAGGAGCAGCTCTCGCAGGCGCTCCTCCACCTCGTCGAGCGCGCCAAGCTCGTGGTCGAGCCCTCCGGTGCGGCGGGGCTCGCGGCGGTCTCCGCCTCCCCGGGCGACTTCGCCGACGGTCCGACGGTGGTGGTGCTCTCCGGCGGCAACGTCGACCCGCTGCTGCTGCTGCGCGTGGTCCGGCACGGCCTCGCCTCGGCCGGCCGGTTCCTGTCCTTGCGCGTGCGGGTGAGCGACGCCCCCGGCTCCCTGGCCGGCGTGCTCGCCCGGCTCGGCGAGCTCGGTGCCAACGTCGCCTCGGTCGAGCACTCGCGCACCGCCGGCGGCCTCGCGGTCGACGAGGTCGAGATCGCGGTCGAGATCGAGACCAAGGGGCCCGAGCACGGCGACGAGGTCCGCGCGGCGCTCACGGCGGACGGGATCCGGGTCCTCGACGACTCTCCGTGACGCCCGGGCCTCCGACGCGCGAGGGCCCCGCTCGCGCATCGGCGAGCGGGGCCCTCGGGCGTCGCGGACCTGAGGCCCGTCAGCGTCAGACCGTGAAGGGCTTGACCGTCTCGAGCTCGACCGTGATGGTCGCGCCGTTGGGTGCCTCGTAGGAGGTCGACTCGCCGGCGCTGCGGCCGAGGACGGCCTGGCCGAGCGGGGAGGACTCCGAGAAGACCTCGATGTCGAGGCCCTCGGCGGCCTCGCGCGAACCGAGCAGGAACGTGCGCTTCTTGCCGGCGATCGAGGCGGTGATGACCATCCCGGGCTCGACGACGCCGTCGTCCGCGGGGGGCTCGCCGACCTGGGCGACGCGCAGGAGCGCGGTCAGCTGCTGGATGCGGGCCTCCTGCTTGCCCTGCTCCTCGCGCGCCGCGTGGTAGCCGCCGTTCTCCTTGAGGTCACCTTCCGAGCGGGCCTGCTCGATCCGCTCGGCGATCTCCTGACGACCGGGCCCCGACAGCTCCTCGAGCTCGGCGGTGAGACGGTCGTAGGCATCCTGGGTCAGCCAGGTGGTCCCGGTCTGCTGGGACATCACGGCTCCTTACGTCGAGTGATGGTGTCCGCCGCCCGGCGGCGGACGGAAACCGCCCGGGCCCCAGGCGGGTCCGGGCGGTGCATGAAACGGCCATCCTAGCACCATGACGCCGATTCGGAAGGGTTCGGGCCGCTCTCGGACGTCAGGCGACCCGGCAGGACTCGGCGTGCCCGGACGCCGCGCGCTCGGAGGTGAGGACCGGTTCGACGGCCGCCGTCCGCCGCTCGGTCACGGGGCCGAGGCGTACCTCGCGGACCCCGACCTCGGTGAAGTCGCGGTTGACCGCGCGCAGCGTGCACACGACCTCGGTGCCCGGGTCGGCGACGACGACGAACCGCACCTCGACCTCGTCCGGCCCCTCGACCGTGTACCCCACGTGCTCGACCGAGACCGACGGCTCCCTCGACATCTGCCAGGCGAGGACTGTGGCGCCGGCGACGAGCACGAACGCACCGAGCAGGGGGACCAGCCACTGCGCGCGGCGGTTGCCGGTCGGGCGGCCGCGGCCGTAGCGCCGGCGCACGAGGTCGGGGTCGATGCCCGCGCCTGCCGCAGCTCCTGGCTGCGGGTCCGCGGAGGCGGGCCCGGGGCCCGCGCCCGGGCCCTCGTCGGTCCCGTTCGCCGTCGTGCCGCTCGTCATGCCTACGCTTCCTCCGTGGGTCCACCACCCGGGGGCCGTTCGCGTGCCGAGGCCCGGGTGTTGGACCATTGTCCCCGACGGCGCCCCCGCCGTCCGAGCCGCGCGCCGCGGTCCGAACCTGACGAGGAGTACCACCGTGACGACCCGCACGCTCCGGCTGATGGCAGTGCACGCCCACCCCGACGACGAGGCCAGCAAGGGCGCGGCGACGATGGCGCGGTATGCGGCGGACGGGCACCGGGTGCGGGTCGTCACCGCGACCGGCGGCGAGCGGGGCTCGGTGCTCAACCCTCGGCTGCAGGGCGACCCCGAGGTCGAGGCCAACATGGTCGAGCTGCGCAGGACGGAGATGGCGGCGTCCGCGGAGGCCCTCGGCATCGAGCACGCGTGGCTCGGGTTCGTCGACTCCGGGCTCCCCGAGGGCGACCCGCTGCCGCCGCTCCCCGAGGGGTGCTTCGCGCTCGAGCCCGACGAGGTGGTCGTCGGCGCACTCGTGGCGCAGATCCGCGAGTTCCGTCCGCACGTGATGACCACCTACGACGAGAACGGCGGGTACCCGCACCCCGACCACGTGCGCGTGCACGAGATCTCGATGCTCGCGTTCGACGCCGCCGCGGACCCCGAGCAGTACCCCGAGGCCGGCCCCGCGTGGGCGGTGCAGAAGGTCTACTACGACGTCTCCTTCTCCGGGGGCCGCATCCGCGCCGTCCACGAGGCTCTGCTCGAGCGTGGCGCGGAGTCCCCGTTCGCCGAGTGGATCGAGCGCCGGGAGAGGCGGGACGAGGACGCCGGGGTGGAGCGTCGTCCCGCGACGGCCGCCGTGCACGTGGCCGAGCACTTCGCGGCACGCGATGCCGCGCTGCGCGCGCACGCGACCCAGATCGACCCTGACGGGTTCTTCTTCTCGGTCCCGCGCGACCTCGAGGCGCAGGTGTGGCCGGTCGAGGAGTTCGAGCTCGTGCTCTCCCGGGTCCCGGTCTCCGACGCGGTGGAGGACGACCTGTTCGCCGGCGTGGTGCCCGAGGGGCTCGCCGACGGGTCGCCGGTCACGGTCCTCGGGGCCGACCTCGCGGGGGCGGGCACTGACTCCGACGCCGTGGGCACCGGGCACGGGTCCGACCGGACCGCGCGGTGATCCCCGGGGCGGTCGTGGCCGGCGGGCTCGCGGGCCCGTGGTCGGCGGGGGCCGAGACACCGACCGGCGAGCTGCAGCCGTGGGACGTCTCGCCGGGGATCGAGGGGTTCTTCGCGTTCTTCGCGCTCGCGGCCGTGGTCGTGGCGCTCGGGTTCCTCGTCGTGAGGCAGATGCGCCGGGTCGACCAGAACGCGCGGGTGCGTGCGGCTCAGGAGGCCAAGGAGCGGTCCGAGGCGGACGGCGACGCGGGGACGACGGAGGCCGAGCAGGACGCTCCGCGGTCGACGGAGGCCGAGCAGGACGCTCCGCGGTCGACGGAGGCCGAGCAGGACGCTCCGCGGTCGACGGAGGCCGAGTAGCGGGTCGTCGCCGGGCGCGCAGGTGGCGCTCCGGCGGGGGCGTCGTCGCCCCCGCCGGCTGCCGGGCCGATCAGGGGTAGGGGCGCCAGATGATCTTGCCGGGCTTGCCCTTGCCCGAGTCGGGGCTCGCCGTCGCGTCGCTGTCCGCGCCCTCGAGCGGGAGGGCGGCGGGGTCGGTCTCCGGCTCGACGAGGACGGTCACGCCGTCGTCACCGGCCGAGCGGGCGGCACCGGAGTGCTCGACGATCACGATCTCGGACTGGTCGACCACGAGGTCGGCGGGCGGGATGTCGGCAGCGAACACGGTGTCCTCCAAGGGGGGCGGCGGTGCGTCGGTCGAGCACCTGGACCTATGGTCCCCCGTCCGGGAGGTGGTGGGTAGGTCAAACCGGCTCGTCGCGGCCGAGACAGGCGGAGGTCACACGATCGGGACGCGGAATCCGGTGAGGTCCGTCACGAATCGCCCGGTGACGTCGTCCCCGTCCCCGTCCTCGCGGTCGAGAGTGCGGGTGAGGGAACGGCAGGGGGCGTGCTCGTGGTCGAGAGTGCGGGTGAGGGAACGGCAACCGGCGCGGTTTCTGCCGAGAGCGCGGCGGAGGCGCCTCAGTCGTCCTTCTTCTTCTTTTTCTTGCCGTCCTTCTTCTTGTCCTTCTTCTTCTTCTCGGACGGCTTGTCGTCGTCGTCCTTCTTCTTGTCCTTCTTGCTCTTCTTGTCCTTGTCCTTCTTGTCGTCCTTCTTCGTGTCCTTCGCGTCCTGCTCGTCGGCGGCGTCCTGCGGGTCGGCAGGCGAGGCGGCGACCTCGGCGAGGGCCGCGGCGAACTCGCGCTCGTCGGCGAGCGTCTCCTCGACCGTCTCCTCACGCTCCTCGTTGGTGGGGACGTTGTCGGGATCCATCGTCCGCAGGAGGGCGGCCGTCTGCGTCGCCACCCGCCAGCGGGGCCGGGGCCAGCGCGGGTTCATGTCGATGAGCGCCTGGGTGACGAGCTCCGTCACCGCGAGCCGCGCGTACCACTTCTTGTCCGCGGGGATGACGTGCCACGGTGCGACGTCGGTGTTCGTCCGCGCGAAGACGTCCGCGTAGGCCTCCTGGTAGTCGTCCCACTTCTTTCGGGTGGTGACGTCGTTCGGGTTGAACTTCCAGTGCTTGTCCGGCCGGTCGAGGCGCTCGAGCAGTCGCAGCCCCTGCTCCTGCTTGGAGACCATGAGCGCGACCTTGACGATCGTCGTGCCCCGCGAGGCGACCGTGCGCTCGAACCGGTTGATCTCGGCGTAGCGCCTGCGCCAGACCTCCTCCTCGACGAGCTCGTCGACCCGGGCCACGAGCACGTCCTCGTAGTGCGACCGGTCGAAGACCCCGATGCGTCCCGGCCGCGGGAGGGCCCGGCGGATGCGCCACAGGTAGTTGTGCCTCTTCTCCTCCTCGGTGGGGACGCCGAACGAGTGCAGGTCGATGCCCTGGGGGTCGACCATGCCCATGACGTGCCGGACGATCCCGCCCTTGCCCGCGGTGTCGAGCCCCTGGAGAACCAGCAGGACGGAGCGCTCGCCGCCCGACCGCCCCTCGGCGAACAGCCGCTCCTGCAGCTCGGAGAGCAGCAGGCCGCGCTCGGCGGTCAGGGCCTTGCCGTCGTCCTTGTCGCCGTCGAACCCCGGGGTGCCCCCGCGGTCGAACGTGGCGAGGTCGAAGTCGGGCCCCGGCCTCAGCAGGTCGGCGGGCGAGGCGGTCCAGGTGAGGTCGTCGGCCACGGTCAGCTCCTTGTCGCGGTGGGGCCTCGACCCTAGTAGGACTGCGACGCGGACGCCCAGGTGGGGTGCGCCGTCGGGCGGGGTCCGGACGCGACCGATCGGGCCGGGGCCCAGACGGGGCCGGCCCGCCGAGGAGCCGGGGGACCGGGGCTGTCAGGCCGCCGCGAGGCAGGCGACCGCGACGGCGCCGGCGTGGCAGCCCCACCCCAGCACCGTGCCGACGTGGAAGATCTCGTGGAAGCCGAAGACCCGCGGTGCGGGGTTCGGACGCTTGAGCGCGTAGGCCACGGCGCCGAGCGTGTACGCCAGCCCGCCGGCGGCGAGGAGCCAGACGACCGCGGGGCCGCCCGTGTGCCAGAAGTCGGGCATGAACCACACGGCCACCCAGCCGAGCGCCACGTAGACCGGCGTGTAGACCCACCGCGGGGCCGAGAGCCAGAACATGCGGCTGAGCGTGCCGAGCAGCGCGCCGCTCCAGACCACGGAGAGCAGGATCGTGGCCGTCCGTGGCGGGAGGAGGATGGCGGCGAGCGGCGTGTACGTGCCCGCGATGAGCAGGAAGATGTTCGTGTGGTCGAGGCGCCGCAGCAGGGTGGCCAGGCGTGGCCGCCACGTCCCGCGGTGGTAGATCGCCGAGGTGGCGAACAGCTGGACCGCGGTGAGCGCGAAGACCGCGCACGTCACGCGGGCGGTGAGCGTCGGTGCGGTGACCACCAGGGCCAGGCCGACGACGAGCGCGATCGGCGCCGTGACGAGGTGGATCCAGCCGCGGGCGAGCGGCTTGGCCTCGTGGGCCCCGGGGGCGACGGAGTGCGCCCCGGGGAGCGCGGTACCCGCGGCGTCGGCCGGGGTCCCGGTGTGCGCGGCGTCGGCCGGGGCACCCGGCTCGACGTGGTCGTCCGGGGCGACGGGCGCGGGCGTCCCGGGAGCGGCGTTCATGACCAACAACCTACACCTGTGTAGGTTCGCGCGGTACGCCGCCCCCGATGCTCGACGACGATCCAGGCCGGGCGGTGCGCGGACGCCCCGGCCATGGTCGCTACGCTGCGGGGATGGTCGCACCCGGCGACGATCGGACGGAGGTGGACGGTGCGCTCGAGCGACGTGCTGTACTCGCTGTACGAGCGGCGCCTGCTGGCCGAGATCGACCGGACGCGGATGCCGAAGCACGTCGGGGTCATGCTCGACGGCAACCGGCGGTGGGCGCGCTCGGTCGGTGCGCAGACCGCGGACGGTCACCGACGCGGGGCCGACAAGGTCCACGAGCTGCTCGCGTGGTGCGAGGAGGTCGGCGTCGAGGTCGTCACGCTGTGGATGCTGTCCACGGACAACCTGCGCCGCGACCCGGACGAGATCGCCGACCTGCTCGAGATCATCGTGGGCTCGGTCGCATCGATCGCCGCGACCGCCCGGTGGAACGTCCGGCTCGTGGGCTCGCTCGACCTGCTGCCGCCCGACATCGCCGACCGGCTGCGCGCCGCCGCCTCGCCGACCGGTGACGCCCTGGTCGTCAACATCGCCGTCGGCTACGGGGGGCGCGAGGAGATCGCGGACGCCGTGCGGGCGCTCCTGCGCGAGCGCGCAGCCGAGGGGCGGTCGCTCGAGGAGGTCGCCGACTCGCTGACGGTCGCGGACATCGACGGCCACCTCTACACCTCCGGCCAGCCCGACCCGGACCTGCTCATCCGCACCTCGGGCGAGCAGCGGCTCGGCGGGTTCCTCCTGTGGCAGTCCGTGCACTCCGAGCTGTACTTCTGCGAGGCCTACTGGCCCGACTTCCGCCGCGTCGACCTCCTGCGGGCGCTGCGCGACTTCTCCCACCGGGAACGCCGCCTCGGCCGCTGACCGCGCGCCGTTCGTCGTCGTCGGACGGTGATCTCCGTGACACCCGCGTGTCGGTCACGTGAACAGTTGACGAACCTGCTCGCCGCGCCCGCGAGCCTCACGCCCACGCTGTCGGGCGCGGCGTAGTTTCGATACCGACGGACGGCACGCTCGCCGTCCTCCGGGAGGTCGCCCATGGCGCACACGTTGCGCGTGACGGGGGCCGGCCGGCCCCCGTGGGCCGTCCGCCCGCCCCGAGTCCGAGGCCGGCGCGTCGAGTGCCGGGCCGAGGGTCCTGACCCGCGCACCAGCGCCGGAGGGAGCACGACGTGAGCACCACTGCCGCCCAGCACACCGCGTCCGAGCCCGTCACCACCACGGGGAGCGAGGTCGCCGCCGAGCTCGGCGTCCCGGAGCCGCAGGGCACCGCGCTGCGCACCTACGTCCTCGACACCTCGGTGCTGCTCTCCGACCCGCGGGCGATGACGAAGTTCGCGGAGCACGACGTCGTCCTGCCGGTCGTCGTGGTCACCGAGCTCGAGGCCAAGCGGCACCACAGCGAGCTGGGCTACTTCGCCCGCGCCGCGCTGCGCCTGCTCGACAGCCTGCGCGTCAAGCACGGCCACCTCGACCGGCCGGTGCCCGTCGGCACGGACGGCGGCACGCTGCGGGTCGAGCTCAACCACTCCAGCGACCAGGTCCTCCCCTCGGGGCTGCGCCTCGGGGACAACGACACCCGGATCCTCGCCGTCGCGGCGAACCTCGCGGCCGAGGGCAACGCGGTGACGGTCGTGTCCAAGGACCTGCCGATGCGCGTCAAGGCCTCGGCGGTCGGGCTCGACGCCGAGGAGTACCGCGCCGGCCAGGTCGTCGACACCGGCTACACGGGCATGGCGACGGCGGACGTCACCGAGTCCGAGATGGCCCAGCTGTGGAGCGACGAGTCGCTCGCGGTCGGGGACCTCGCCACCCCCGGGGACCTGCCCGACCAGCCCGTCAACACCGGGATCGTCCTTCACTCGCCGCGCGGCTCGGCCCTCGCACGGACCTCCGCGGGCGGGCGCCTGACGCTCGTGCGCGGCGATCGCGAGATCTTCGGGATGCGCGGGCGCTCCGCCGAGCAGCGCGTGGCGATCGACCACCTCGTCAACCCCGACGTCGGGATCGTCTCCCTCGGCGGCCGCGCGGGAACCGGCAAGTCGGCGCTCGCCCTGTGCGCGGGCCTCGAGGCGGTCCTCGAGCGGCGCGAGCACAAGCGGATCCTCGTGTTCCGCCCGCTGTACGCCGTGGGCGGCCAGGAGCTCGGCTACCTGCCCGGCACCGAGGCCGAGAAGATGAACCCGTGGGCGGACGCGGTCTTCGACACGCTCGGCGCCGTCGTCGACTCGCAGGTGGTCGAGGAGGTCATGGGCCGCAACCTCCTCGAGGTCCTGCCGCTCACCCACATCCGCGGGCGCTCGCTGCACGACGCGTTCGTCATCGTCGACGAGGCCCAGTCCCTCGAGCGGAACGTGCTGCTGACGGTCCTGTCCCGGATCGGTCAGAACTCGCGGGTCGTCCTCACCCACGACGTCGCGCAGCGCGACAACCTCCGGGTCGGCCGTCACGACGGCGTCGCCTCGGTGGTCGAGGCGCTCAAGGGCCGCGAGCTCTTCGCCCACGTCACGCTCACCCGCTCCGAGCGGTCGGCCGTGTCCGCCCTGGTCACCGACCTGCTGGAGACCTACGAGGTCTGAGAGCCGGAACCGCGCACGTCGCCCCGGTCCCGCTCAGGGGCCGGGGCGACCTGCGTCCGACGACGACGAACCGCAGTCTCGACGGTCAGGGGGTGGGGGCGGGCGCCGTCAGCGGCGTCTCCCCGACGTCCCCGACGGCGTCGACGAGCAGCGCCGTCCCCTCGGCCAGCGTGTACTCCACGCCGACGACGGCGGTCTCGCCGGCCTCGACGGCCCGGCGCACGTGGGCCGAGTAGTCGACGAGCATCTCGACGGTCGCGCGGACGTGCTGGCGACGCAGCTGGTCGGTCGGCGGGAGCGTGAGAGCCACGTCCTCGGCCGGCGTCGCTTCCCGACCGGCGTCGGTGTCGTCCTCACCGGGCAGGACGGCACGCGTGACGAGCGAGGGGATGACGCGGTCGACGATCGTGCGGACGAAGCCCGTGGGCATCCGGCCGGTCGACAGCGCCTGCACGGCGGCCCCGACGGCGCCGCACGAGTCGTGCCCGAGGACCACCACGAGGGGGATCCCGAGGATGTCGATCCCGTACTCGATCGACCCGATGACGGTCGTGTCGAGGACGTGGCCCGCCGTGCGCACGACGAACAGGTCGCCGAGCCCCTGGTCGAACACCAGCTCGGCGGCGACCCGGGAGTCCGAGCACCCGAGCACGACGGCGAACGGCTTCTGGTCGACCGAGACCTGCGTCCGCCGGGCGGCGGACTGGTCGGGGTGCTCCATCGTGTCGGCGACGAACCGGTGGTTGCCCTCGCGCAGGCGCGCCCACGCCTCGGCGGGCGTGGGTCCGGCGCTCACGCGGTCACCCCGGTCCCGGCGGTGCCGTCCTCCTCGCCCGAGGGCTCGGCCTCGCTGCGCGCCTCGTCGAGGGCCCGTCTGGCGCCGTCGAGCCAGGACTGGCAGCGGTCGGCGAGGGCCTCGCCGCGCTGCCACAGCGCGAGGGCCTCCTCCAGCGAGAGCTCACCGGACTCGAGGCGACGGACCACACCGACGAGCTCGTCGCGGGCCTGCTCGTAGGACAGGTCGGCGACCCCCTCGGCGGGGGCGGGCGCGTCGCCGGATGCCGACGCGTCGGACGCCCCCGCTCCCGCATCCGCGGCGTCACCGCGGGTCTCTTCGGCGGGGGAGCCGGGGTCGGAGGCGGTCCGGGCCCGGCGCTGCGGGTCGAGGGAGTCGGGGTGCTGCATCCTCACGTTCACGCCGTCAGTCAACTACACCTCGCGGGTGGCGACGACCTCGACCCCGAGGCGGCCCGCGTGGAGGATCGCCTCGAGCCGGTCGCCGGTGGCCACCTCGGCCTGGTCCCGCACCACCTGGCCGTCGCGCCGCCGCAGCACGGCGTACCCGCGCGCGAGCGTGGCCGCCGGCGAGAGTGCGAGCAGGCCCCCGTGGGCCCGGGCGAGCTCGGCCGACGCCGCGGAGAGCCGCCCGTCGAGGGAGGCGCGGGCGCGGTGCCGCAGCGCGGCGACCTCGGCGGTGGGCCCCTCGAGCATCGACTCCGGGCGGGCGAGCACCGGCCGGGCACGCAGCGCCGCGACCTCGGCGACCGCGCGGTCGAGGCGCGCGAGGACGGCGCGTCGCACCCGCGTGCGGGCGTCGTTCACCCCGGCGCTCTCGCGGGCGAAGTCGGGCACCACGCGCCGGGCGGCGTCCGTCGGTGTCGAGGCCCGCACGTCCGCCACGAGGTCGAGCAGCGGCGAGTCGCCCTCGTGGCCGATGGCGGAGACGACCGGCGTGCGGCACGCGGCGACCGCGCGGACGAGCGCCTCGTTGGAGAAGGGGAAGAGGTCCTCGACGGACCCGCCGCCCCGGGCCACCACGAGGACGTCGACCTCGTCCATGGCATCGAGCTCGGCGAGCGCGGCGCTGACCTGAGGGACCGTGTCGACGCCCTGGACGGCGACCTCGCGGACCTCGAACCGGACCGCCGGCCACCGCAGCCGCGCGTTCGTCAGGACGTCGTCCTTCGCCTTGGCGTTGCGTCCGCAGACGAGCCCGACGACGCGGGGGAGGAACGGCAGCGGACGCTTGCGCGAGTCGTCGAACACGCCCTCGGCGGCGAGGACCTTGCGCAGCGCCTCGATGCGGGCGAGCAGCCCGCCCACGCCGACCGCCCGCAGGTCGTCGGCCCACAGGTTGAAGCTGCCGTTCTTCGTCCAGAAGCTCGGCTTCGCGTGCGCGACCACGTGGGCGCCGGGCGCGACCTCGTCCGGCAGCGCGCGGGCCGCGATGGAGATCCGCAGCGACATCTCGGCGTCGGTGTCCCGCATCGTGAGGAACGCCGTGCGTGCGCCGGGCCGGCGGTTGACCTCGACGAGCTGCCCCTCGACCCAGAGCGCCGACATGCGGTCGACGTACTCGGCGATCTTCTGCGAGAGCAGCCGGACCGGCCACGGCGCCTCGGGCGTGGTGGCGGCGGCGGTGGCGGGCAGCGGCGCCCGCTCACCGGCGTTCTCGGCGCTCACGCGCGGGCGAGGATCGCCTCGGCGTCCGGGTCGAAGTCGTCCGCGAGCGCGGAGAGCCGCTCGACCTCGGGGGTCTCGCCGATCGCGCGGGCCGCCTCGCGCAGGGCGAGGACCGCGAGGACGACTCCGTGGTTCGGCACGTGCGACGCGGGCACCGGGCCCTGGCCGCGCCACCCGCCCTTGCGCAGCGCGTCGAGCCCGCGGTGGTAGCCGGTCCGGGCGAACGCGTAGGCGGCGACCGGGTCGTCCGCGAGCGCGGCGCGGGACAGGGTCGCCCAGGCGAGGGACGAGGCGGGGTGCGCGGCGGCGACCTCGCGGGCGTCGGTGCCGGCGTCGAGCGCGGCTCGGGCCGGGGCGTCGGGGCCGTCCTCGGGGAGTCGGACGGGGTCGGGCGCGAGGAGGTTGTCTGCCATGTGCCCATCGTCGCACCGCGGCCCGACAGGGGCGCTCTGTCCGCCCCGCGCGCTGCCGGTTCGGTCGGACCTGCCTACGCTCGACGTCGGACCACCTGCACGACGACGGACGAGGACCCGCGATGACTCACCCCCACGACGACGAGATCGACCCGACCGTCGCCGTCCCCGGCTCGATGGCCGCCCAGGTGCGCGCGTCGAGGCGACCGCTGGCCGAGCGGCAGGCGGGGGCGGGGGCGGGACCGGCCGGTCCGACGACGACGAACGGCGCGCCGGGTGGTCCCGGTGGCGTCACGGCAGGCCGGTCCGGTGCGGGCGGAGCGCCAGGGGCCGACGCGACCGCCCCGCTGGCGCCGGTCGACGCGCAGGCGACCGGCGACCTGCCGCCCACGCAGGCCCAGGGGGAGGGGGCCTACCGGGTGCCCACGGACGGATCCGCCCCGACTCCAGGACGTGGTGCGTTCGACTCCGCCGCGACCCCGCAGGACCCCGGGGCGCAGGTGTCCACCGCCGAGATCCCGGCCCTGTCCGAGCCGGCCCCGACGGGCTGGGGCCCCGGCGGACAGGGCGGCCCGGGATGGCAGGCCGGCCCGCCCCCGGGTGGGCCGGGGTTCGGCCCCTCGGGACCCGGTGGCCCGGGGTACGGGCCGGGTGGTCCCGGTCCTGGCGCCCAGGGCGCGCCCTACGGTCCCGGGGCTCCCTACGCGCCGGGCCGTCCGCCGTCGGGGGCCGCTCCCTACCCGGGCCCGCGGCCGGCGGGCACCCGGAACGGTCTGCCGCCGGCGAACGGGGCGGTCGTCACGCTCTCGGTGCTCTGGCGACTCGCCGTCGCGGCGCTCGCGATCTGGGCGCTGTACGAGACGCTCGTGCCCGTCTACGAGGCCGGTGGCTGGGAAGGCGTGGGCGCGCAGCTGACGTTCTTCACCACCGTCAACACGATCCTCGTCGCCCTCGTCATGGTGCTGTCCGTGCTGCGGGTGCTGGGGCCCGGACCCGCGCGGAACCGGCTCGAGGGGCGGCACGGCTGGTTCCGGGGCATGGTGACGACGTACTCGGTGATGACCTCGGTCGTGTTCATCACGCTCCTCGAGGGCGCCCTCGACGAGCGGCTCTCGCTCGTCGTGCACCTCGTGCTGCCGGTGGCGATGGTCCTCGACTGGCTCGTGGTGGGCCGCAACCAGGACCGGGTCCCCGGCTACTGGCCCGTCCTGTGGGTGCTGCCGATGTTCGCCTACCTCGCGCTCTACATGTGGCAGTCGGACCGCTGGGGATACGCGATCTACCCGTTCGTCGATCCCGGGGCGTCCGACTTCGTCTCGACGGTCGCGTTCCTGCTCGGCGGGTGGCTCGCCTGCGGGTACCTCGTGTGGGGGATCGGCCGCGCCCGGGGAGCGGTCCTCGGCCGCTGACGGCCCCACCCGGCCCCGTGTGAGGCCAGCCTCCTCCCGGCCGGGGCTTGCACCGGCCGCCTATCCTGGAGGCGTGACCTCCACCGACACGATCCAGTCCCTGGCCGGCGCGTCGGCGTTCCCGCAGCAGGTCGAGTCCTTCGACTCGCCCGAGGGGAAGCGCATCCTCCTGGCCACGCCCCGCGGCTACTGCGCCGGTGTCGACCGGGCCGTCGACGCCGTCGAGAAGGCCCTCGAGCTCTACGGCGCCCCGGTGTACGTGCGCAAGGAGATCGTCCACAACAAGTTCGTCGTCGAGACCCTGTCCCGC
The DNA here is from genome assembly GCF_055326485.1 of Georgenia sp. G2120. Taxonomy (NCBI): domain Bacteria; kingdom Bacillati; phylum Actinomycetota; class Actinomycetes; order Allobogoriellales; family Allobogoriellaceae; genus Georgenia; species Georgenia sp. G2120. The sequence continues at coordinate 412,719 of NZ_JBUZNL010000001.1, forward strand.
CGCGGCGCGATCTTCGTCGCCGAGACCGACGAGGTCCCCGAGGGCGCCCGCGTCGTGTTCTCCGCGCACGGCGTCTCCCCGGCCGTGCACGCCCAGGCCGCGGCCCGCAACCTCGCGACGATCGATGCCACCTGCCCGCTCGTGACCAAGGTGCACAAGGAGGCCGTCCGGTTCGCGAACGACGACTTCGACATCCTCCTCATCGGCCACGACGGCCACGAGGAGGTCGAGGGCACCCAGGGCGAGGCGCCCGAGCACATCCAGGTCGTCAACGGCCCCCACGAGGTCGACCAGGTCGAGGTCCGCGACCCCGAGCGCGTCATCTGGCTCTCCCAGACCACGCTGAGCGTCGACGAGACGATGGAGACCGTGAACAAGCTCCGCGAGCGGTTCCCCGCGCTGCAGGACCCGCCGAGCGACGACATCTGCTACGCCACGCAGAACCGCCAGGTCGCGGTGAAGAAGCTGGCGCCGGAGTCCGACGTGGTCATCGTCGTCGGGTCGGCGAACTCCTCGAACTCGGTCCGCCTCGTCGAGGTCGCCCTCGACGCCGGGGCCGGCTCCTCCTACCGCGTGGACACCGCCGACGAGATCGACCCGGCCTGGTTCGACGGCGCGACCTCGGTGGGCGTGACGTCCGGGGCGTCCGTGCCGGAGATCCTCGTGCGGAACGTGGTGCTGCGGCTGCAGGAGCTCGGGTTCCTCGCCGTCGAGGAGGTGCGGACCGCCACGGAGGACGTGCTCTTCTCCCTCCCGAAGAACCTCCGCGCCGACCTCAAGGCGTCCGGCGTCCAGGTGGACCAGCCGCGCCGGGCTCGCGCCCCGCGCGCCCAGGCCTGACGGCGCTGCCCCTTCCAGCCTCGGCCTGACGACCTCGGCCTCCGGCTCGACCGCGAACGGCGCGCCCCGGGGTGCGTGACGCTCGCCCCGACATGCCGCGCGAGGCCTTCGGTTCCGCGCCGCCGCGCGGTAGGATCGGGCGAATCGCACGCGTGCGACGCGTGGACCACACGGTGGTGGTCGGCCGCGCGCGGCGGTCCGGAGGTGAGGAGATGTCCGAGACGCAGAGGTCAGGTGGGCACTGGTCCGGCGAGAGCTGGAACACCCCGCAGTCCGACCACACGTTCGCCCCCCGCGGGAAGGCGTTCGCCAACCGCACCCGCGGCGCGCACAACCAGCCGGTCACCCCGTTCAACGAGCAGCCGCACGACCGGCGCGGCGCCGGCGTCATCGAGAGCGTCGTCCGAGCGGTACGCAGGTGGCGGACCCGCTCGACCGTCTGAGGTCCCCACCCGGGCGGGCGCCGTCGGAACGAGCGACGGATACGCTCGCCCGAGTGGCTGCGCCGGACGCGGCCCGCTCCCGACGCCGATGCGTCGGAGCGCCACGTACCGACGGAGCGGAGGTCTCGCGATGAGTGATCAGCAGTACGGGGGTCAGGGCTGGAACCAGCCCCAACAGGGCGGGGCACCCGCCTACGGCCAGAGCGGATGGGGCGAGCAGCAGGGTTACGGCGCGCCGTCCCCCTACGGAGGTCAGGACCCGTACGGCGCGCAGGGCGGCTACGGCTCGCAGCCGGGGTACGGGGCGCAGCCGGGCTACGGCGGTCAGTCCCCGTACGGCGCGCCCGGCCAGCAGGGCTTCCAGGGCGCCCAGGCCTACGGCTCCCCGCAGGGCTTCGGGGCGCCCGTCGGCAGGCGCGTCCCGCTGCCGGTCGGCGGCTGGATCCTCGTCATCGGCTCCGTGATCGCCGCCATCGGTTGCTTCCTGCCCTGGCTCGAGGTCTCGGTGTTCGGGCAGTCGGACAGCATCAACGGCATGGAGGACGGCAACGACGGTCTCCTCATCCTCCCGATGGCGGTCCTCGCCGCGGTCGGCGGTGTCCTCATCGGGATCCGGAAGGGCGCCGCATGGATGGCGATCGTCGGGCTCGTCCTCGCCCTGGCTGTCGCCGGGATCGGCCTCTACGACCTCGTCGACGTCAACGACGAGATCGAGGCGCAGGGCGCCCAGGAGTTCATCGACATCGGGTTCGGGCTGTACGCGGTCGTCGCGGGCGGCGTCGTCGGGCTCGTCGGCGGCATCATCGCGCTCGTCAAGAAGACGAACGCCTGACCCGGAGCGGCGCGCGGCGCGACCGATGAGCGGGCGGAAGGACTGGGGCCACAGCGGCACCAGGCGTCGCTCGAAGGCCGGCCGCCCGCCGCGCTACGGGTTGCACGGCACCTATGGGACCGGTCCCGCGGACGTCCCGCGCGCGCCGCAGATCCAGTTCTCGGCGCCGCCGGTCGAGGTCCCGCCGCGCCGCCGCGTCCGCCGGCGCCGGCTCGACGAGCTGCCGATCCACGGGTGGATGCTGCTGGGCGGTGGTGTCCTCTCGGTGGTCGGCTTCTTCTTCCCGTGGGTCACGATGGAGCGCGGGCTGCAGCCGGACCTCATCCACCACGGGACGGACGAGAGCTCGTCCGCGGTGGTGATGATCGTTCTCGCGCTCGTCGCCGTGGCGGCCGGGGTGACGTTCCTCGTCGTCCACGCGCCGGCGTGGCCGGGAGTCCTCGGTGCCCTCGCGGCGCTGTCCGTCGCGGCGACCACCGTCCACGACCTCGTCACCCTGCGCGGACGGATCGAGGCGGAGGACGCCTGGAACCGCATGGATGTCGGCTACGGACAGATCGTCGTCGTCATCGGCGCCGTGACCACGTGCCTCGGCGGCGTCTGGGCGGCCCTCGCGGCCGGCGTGGAGGACGACTGACTCGAGCCGCGTCCCTGCGCCCTGCCGTGCTCCGCCACGCGGGCCGCGGCGGCACACCCCGCCCAGCGGCCACGGGTCACCGTCGGGGACCCGCGGCTGCCCCGGGCGGCCGCCCCTCAGCCGGCGCGCTCCCCGCGCACGGCCCGCACCTGCGCCGCCCCGTCCTCGACGTCCGACGCGGCGAGCTCCGGCGCCGTGAACGCCCGGACCTGCGCGTCATCGGCGTCGATCGGCGCGAGCTCGAGGTCCTTGGCGCCGAGCGACTCGAGTGAGCGCGCGGTGACGAGCAGGCGCCCCTCGATCGAACCGACGGCGCTGTTGTAGTGCCCCACGGCTGAACGCAGGGAGGACCCGACCCGGCCGAGGTGCCCGGCCACGGTCGCCAGGCGATCGGCGAGGGTGCGGCCGAGCTCGAGCAGCTCGCCCGCCTCGTCGGCCGCCTTCTCCCCGCTCCACACCGAGGCCACCGCGCGCAGGAGGGCGAGGAGCGACGACGGCGACGTCGGTGCCACCCCGCGCGCGAGCGCGTGCTCGAGGAGCCCCGGGTCGGCCTCGAGCGCCGCCCCGAGCAGCGGCTCCGAGGGCAGGAAAAGCACGACGAGCTCGGGGCTCCCCGGGAGCTCCGCGTGGTAGCCGCGCGACGCGAGGGCGTCGACGTGCCCGCGCAGCGCCTTCGCGTGGGTAGCGAGCAGCCGTTCGCGGCGCTCGGCGTCGGCCCCCCGTGCTCCGGGGTCGATCGCGCTCGCCTCGAGGTAGGCGTCCATCGGGACCTTCGCGTCCACCGCGAGCGTGCGCCCCCCGGGCAGGTGGACGACGAGGTCCGGGCGGGCGGCCGAGCGCGAGCCGGCGATCGAGCCTGCGGTGCGCTGGGTGTCGAAGTCGACGTGCGCGAGCATCCCGGCGGACTCGACGACCCGGCGCAGCGTCACCTCGCCCCACTGGCCGCGTGACCCGCCCGCGCGCAGCGCCCGGCCGAGCTCGCCGGTCGCGGCCACGAGCTCGGCGTCCGCGCGGCGGGCGGCCGCGAGCTGCTCGTCCAGCGCGGCGGCGCGTGCGGCACGCTCGCGCTCGAGCAGCTGGACCTGCCGGCCGACGTCGGCGAGCCCGGAGCGCAGGGGGGCGAGCGCCTGGAGGACGTCGGCGTCGGAGGTGGCCCGCTCGCGCATCTCCGCGACCTGGGCGGACAGTTCCTCGGCCCGGGCGCGCGCGGCGCCGAGCTCGGCGGCGTCGGTCGCCGCACGGTCACGACCCGAGCTCGCCCGCGCAGCCTCGCGGCGCCCGACCACGAGTGCGTGAGCGCCGGCACCGACGGCCGCCCCGACGATCAGGGCGAGGAGGACGACGAGCACGAGCACCGGGGCGGGGACGGTCATGCCGCCATCGTCACAGGAGCCGCCGACACCGGACGGGCGGCCCGGATGGGCGCCCGGGCACCGGACGCGGTCGTCGGGCTCTCGGTGCCGGCCTCCGAGCGCTGTCCCGGTCACGCCGCAGCAGGACAGGAGGCCTCGGCACGGCGTCGTCCGTGGTGGGACGATGGCGACCCTGCGCGGCCGACGGTGGTCGCGAGCCCGCGTGGTCCTGCGAAGGAGATCGCCATGACGCTCGAGATCGTCAGCCAGTCGCTCGTCCAGGAGCTCCTCGTCATGGAGATCCCGCCGGTGGACAAGGTCCTGCGGACCATCGGCGTCTACCTCGCGGTCGTCCTCGTCGTGCGCGTGGCGGGCAAGCGGATGCTCGCGCAGATGAACAGCCTCGACCTCGTGGTGGTCCTCCTGCTGAGCGAGGCGATCCAGAACGCGATCATCGGCGACGACTTCTCCGTGTCCGGAGCGGTGCTCGGCGTGGTCGTGCTCGTCGCCACGAACGCGGGGCTCGAGCGTCTGGCGGCACGCTGGGGGTGGGCACGCACCCTCCTCGAGGGGCGGTCGACCGTCCTCATCGAGGACGGCAGGATCGACGACGCGGCGTTGCACCGGCTCGGCATGACGCGCGAGGAGCTGGCGATCGCCCTGCGCGTGCAGGGTGCCGACTCGGCGGCGGAGGTGGAGAAGGCGACGATCACGCAGGGCGGTCAGGTCGGGGTCGACATCCGACCGGAGGAGCAGTCCGCGAGCCGCGCCGACCTCGAGCGGGCCGTCGCCGAGCTGCGGGAGCTCATCGAGGCCCGCCGGACCTGACGGCGCACCCGACGACCTACTCCGTCAGCAGCCCGTACGGCGAGATGCGCCGCAGGCGGCTCGCCGCGAGCGCCGTGCAGACCCACGCCAGGGCGACGAGCCCGGCCACGATCGCGAGCGGCTGCCACGGGGGAGCGTCGAGCTCGATGCTGCTGTGGCCGACGCCCGCCAGCATCGATCCGGCCACCGGCTCGGCCGCGAAGCTGGCGGCCCCGGCCCCGATCGCCGCGGCCAGCGCGACCACCGGGAGGATCGTCGCGAGCACCTGGCGGACGAGGTCCCGTGAGGTGAAGCCCAGCGCCTTGCGGATCCCGAACGACCGGTGCTCGCGCACCACCATCGTCGTGACGAGCAGACCGACCACGAGGGTGACGATCACGACGCCGAGGGCGGCGAGGGCGACCGTGAGGCCGCTGATCATCGTCGAGTAGACGCTCACCTGCCCGCCGATGGTCGTGCGCAGGTCGTAGCTGCTCACGAGGTCGTCGCCGAGCGCGGGTCGCACGCCCGCCGCGACGTCCGCCGGCGAGTCCCCCGCGGAGGCGTACACGGCCATCGACGTCAGCTCGCCGTCCGGCTCGAGCCGGTGCCACGCGGCCTCGGTCATCCCGCCCGTCATCCCGGCCTGCTGCGTGGTCTGCACGATCCCCACCACGAGGTAGTCGGCCTCGGCCCCCTGCACCGTCACCGGGACCTGGTCGCCCACCTCCGCCTCGAGCCGGTCGGCCGCGGTGACGCCGAGCATGATCTCGTTCGGGTGGACCGGGTGGCGCCCGGCCGCCAGGGAGCTCCGCTCGGGGTGCCCCTGGTCGGCGGCGACCTGGATCCGCAGCGGCAGGCCGTCGACGGTCAGACCCACGAGCTGCCGGTAGAACGCGTCCTCGACCCCGTCGACCGCACGGACCGTCTCGAGGGCCTCGGTCCGGTCCGTGTCCGCACCGACCACCACGAGCACGTCCTCGAGGTCCCCGACCAGGAGCTGGACGAAGTCCTGCTCGGAGCGGCCGAGCGTCCCGGCGATCGCCGCCCAGGTCGAGCCCGTGAACGCGACGATCGCCAGCACCACCCCGAGCGCGACCGCCTGCCCCGGCGCGGACACGAGCCGCTTGAGGCCGAGCACGAGGTTGAGCGGCCCGCGGGTGCTGGCGAGCGGCAGCCGGTCCCGCCCGGGCACATGGGCCGGCTGCCCGCCGCGCAGCGCCACCACCGGGGGGATGCGCCGCAGCCGCCGCGCAGCGAGCGCGGCCGTCCCCGCCGCCACCGCCCCGAGCACGCCGACGACGACGAACGCGCCCGGCCACGAGATGCCCGCCTCCCACGGCAGCCCGGTCTGTGCGGCCATCGACGACTCGAGGAGCGGGAGGACGAGCGGGGAGAGCACGACCCCGACGCACGCCGCGAGCACGACCGGGATCGCGACGAGGAGCACGATCGACGCGGTGACCTGCCCGGCGGAGAAACCGACCGCGCGCATCGCGCCGATCGCGCGGACGTCCTCGCGCACGAGGTTGGCCACGAGGAAGCGGACGACGACCGCGGCGACGACCGTGACGACCACCGCGAACGCCCCGAGCATGGCGGCGTAGATCGAGCTGCCGATGACGATGGTCGACGCGATCGTCTCGAGCGTCATCGTGTACGACCACGTGTTGTCCGTCGCCGAGACGAGCCCCGCCGAGGTGAGGGAGTCCGTGACGGCGCGGGCGACATCGTTCGCAGCGTCGGCGTCGGTGGTCTGCGCCCGCAGCAGGCTCGCCGGCACGAACGCGTCCCCGAGGTCCTCGGCAGTCGCCGCGAACGTCTCGGAGTCGAGTGCCACGAGCGGGAAGCCCATCGTCGGGACGCCGAGCGTGACCGTCTCGACGAAACCCTGGACGTGGAACGTCACCTCCCGCGCGCCGACAGTGACGACGAACGGGTCGCCCGGCTCGTAGCCGCCGCCGGTGGAGAAGATGAGCGGCAGGTGGACGGGGTTGTCGACCGGCGGGTGGTCGTTGTCGATCGCGCGGATCTCGTCGAACGGCCGGTCGGCGTCGAGGTCGACGACGAGCAGGTCGCCCGTCTGCGTCGTGTCCCCGTACGCGTACTCGGCCGGCGCGGTGAGCACGGGCTCGACGCTGTGCGCCTCGACCCCGGCGCTGCCCGTGGCCGCCGCCACGGCCACGTCGGTCGCCTCGCCGGCCGGGACGACGGAGACGACGTCGGCGCCGTCCAGGGCCTCGGTGCGGCTCTCGACGAGGCCGGGGTAGTCGAGGGTCATCACCGCGGCGACCGTGCCGAGCAGGCCGGCGAGCACGGCGAGCAGGGCGAGGGCGACCGTCTGGCGGCGGTGGCGCCTCAGCTGGCGGCGCAGCAGCAGCCGGACCGGGGACATCCTCACCACCCCAGATCGGTGAGGAAGGCGGTGAGGCGCTCGCGGCGGGCGTCGTCGTCGCCGGTCCACCGGCCGAGCTCGAGCTCGCCGTCGATCGTGCCGTCGCGCAGGTAGAGGATCCGGTTGCCGCGCAGGGCGGACCGGGTGTCGTGCGTGACCATGACGATCGTCTGGCCGCCCGCGTTGACCTCGGTGAGCTGATCGAGCACGCGGCCGCCGAGCGCGGTGTTGAGCGCGCCGGTGGGTTCGTCCGCGAAGACGACGTCGGGCGAGTTGACGAGCGCACGGACGACGGCGGCGCGCTGCGCCTCCCCGCCGGAGAGCATCGACGGGAGCTTGTCGTGGTCCGCCGGCGCGAGGCCGACCTGCTCGAGCAGCTCGCGGGCGCGCGCGGTCACCCGGCGCCGGTCGCGGTCGACGAGCAGCCCGACGGCGAGGACGTTGTCGAGCACCGACAGGCCGTCGAGGAGGTGGACCTGCTGGAACACGAACCCGCAGTGGCGGCGCCGGAACCGGGCGAGCCGGTCCTGGCCGAGCGACGAGATCTCGGTGCCGGCCATCGTCACCGTGCCGAGCGAGGGGCGGTCCATCCCGGACAGCGCGTAGAGCAGTGTCGACTTGCCCGCCCCGGACGGGCCCATGATCACCGTGAGGTCCCCGCGCCGGATCGTCAGGTCGAGGTTCTTCAGCACGTGCTGCTGGACGCCGTCGCGCGAGAACGTGGTCGAGAGGCGCCGGGCCACGATGACGTCCTCGCTCCCTGGCGGCGTGGCGTCGGTGCGGTGCGTCCCGGCGGGGGCCCGGGTGGCGGTGTCGTGGCTCATGACCTCAACGTAGGAGCGGGGAGGCGCGAGGGTCCTTGCCGAGTTCCGACGAGTTCCTGAACTCTTCTCCTCACCTCCGGTAGAACCCCGCCCGACGACGAACCCCCGGCGGCCCCCCGCTCAGCGGTCGAGCGGCAGGGTGAGGTCGACGGCGAGCCCGGCGGTGGTTCCCCGCAGCTCGAGGTGCCCGCCCATCCGCTCCATGAGCCGGGCGGCGGTGTAGAGCCCGAGGCCCTGGCCGGGGATGCCGGCGGACCCCGTCCCGCGCACGCCTCTGCCGAGCACGGCGGTCAGCTCCTCGGCGGGCAGGCCCGGACCTGAGTCGGTGACGGTAAGCGTGACCGTGTCCGCGGTCGCCTCCCCGTCGACGTCCCCGGCCGCGTCCCCGCCGGCGGCCGTGATCCCGTCGGCGTCCACCCGGCCGGTCACGGTCACCGGGCCGCGCGCGTACTTGGCGGCGTTGAGCAGGACGTTGTCGAGCACCTGCGCGAGGCGGCGCGGGTCGGCGCGCACGAGGACCTCCGGTACCGACGCCTCGGTGACGAGGCCCGCCGTGTCCGCCCCGCGCACGAGGGCGGTGAGGTCGTCGGGCGTGAGCGTGCGGGGCTCGACCGCGAGGTCGGTGGCGGCGTCGGCGCCGGCGGCGGTGAGGTCGTCGGCGAGCTCGCCGATCTGCGCGGCCTTGGCGAGGACCACGTCGAGCCGCTCGCGTACCGCAGGGTCGTCGGTGCGCAGGGCGAGCAGCTCGGTCGTGGCAACGATCGACGCGATCGGCGTGCGAAGGTCGTGGCTCAGCTCGGCGACCAGCTCGTGGCGCGCGGCGACGGCCTCGGCCTCCGCGGCGCGCGCCCGGGCGAGCTCGGTGCGCAGCAGGTCGAACGACTCGGTGAACTCCCCGAACGGGCGCCCGCGGTCCATCGCCAGCGGCACGTCGAGGTCGCCCGCGGCCACGGCGGTGGCGTGCCGGCGCAGCCGCGCGAACGGCCGCAGGACGCCCCGCTCGACCGACACCCACACCAGCGCGACGAGGGCGGCGGCCGCGAGGACGAGGACGCCGGCCCGCACCCGGTCCGCGCGAGCGGCGTCGGCCAGGGCGTCCGCCTCCGCGTCGCGCACGAGGATCGTCCCCACGCGCCGGCCGTCGACGACGACCCCGAGCGAGGAGGCGCGGGCGCGGACCGCGTCGAGCTCGTCGGCCACGGGCTCGCCGTGGGCCAGGAGGACGGTGCCGTCGTCGTCGAGCACCGTGAAGTCGGGTCCGGGCGGGTAGTCGGCGAGCGATAGGTCGCCCCAGGAGGCCTCGGTGCGGGCGCGGACGTCGTTGGCGGCGACCGGGTCGCCGTCGGGCGTGGTCGGCGCCGGTGCGAGGAGGAGCCACGCGCCAGCCGCGAGGAGGAGGAGCACGGCGACGACGACGAACCGCCGCCTCGTCACGGCGTGCGGCCCTCAAACAGGTAGCCGCGGCCCCACACGGTGCGGACGTAGGTGGGGGCGTCGGCGTCGGGCTCGATCTTCGTCCGCAGGCGGCGCACGTGGACGGACAGGGTGGACTCGCCGGTGAACGTCGAGCCCCACACCTGCTCGAGCAGCTCGGCCTTGGGCACCACGCGCCCGCGGTTGGCCACCAGGCGGCGCAGCAGTCGGTCCTCCATCGCGGTGAGGGAGACCTCGGCGCCGGCCACGTGGACGCGGCCCGTGGCCGCGTCGACCCTCAGGTGATCGTCCGCGTAGCCCGCGTCCGCGCCCGAGGTGCCCTGCGGCGTCGGGCCGGTCCTGCGGTCGAGGATGCGGCGGACCTTGGCGAGGAGGACCGCGAGGGAGAACGGCTTGCGGACGTAGTCGTCGCCGCCGATCGTCAGGGCGTGGACCTGGTCGTCGTCGGAGCCGCGGGCGGAGAGGAAGACGATCGACGCGTCGGACGTGGCGCGGACCCGGCGGCACAGCTCGAACCCGGACATGCCGGGGAGGTTGATGTCGAGCAGCAGGACGGTCGCGGTGTCGGTCGCGAGGAGGTCGAGGGCGGCCTCGGCGGTGGTGACGTAGGTGGAGCGGACGTCGAAGCTCGCGAGGTACTCGGTGGTCGAGGCGGCGAGGGGTTCCTCGTCGTCGATCATCAGCACGTCGTGGTGCATCGCTCCTCCGCCCGGCCGGTCCGCGCCGGTGGTCCTGTCCCGTAGTTGTACCAGGGGCGGGGTACCCCGGATCACCGGGGGACGGCTCGCACGGTCGTCGATAGTTTCGCGGCATGCACTCGTACCTGGCGGAGGGGGTCGCTCGGCTCCGGGCCACCGGCACCCTCGTGCTGCGGGGATCGGCGACGAGGGCGCCGGTGGTCGAGACCGTCGCGATCGTGCTCGTCGTGCTCATCGGGGGCGTGCTGCTGCACGCCCTCGCACTCGTGGCGGCATTCATGGAGTTCGGCTTCCTCTCCGTGGTCCAGATGCTCGGCGGCGTGATCGTGCTGTGCGTGGCCGGCATCGTCGCGCTCGCCGTCGTCGGTACTCGGAGCGCTCGCCTGCGGGCGAGCGAGGCGGAGCCCGTGGTGCTCGACGCCCGCGGGCTCGCCATGCGGGGCGTGGGCCCGTTGCCCTGGCACGCGCTCGGGCCGGCGCGGATCTCGACCTGGCGCGGCGCCGACGGCGAGGCGCGCGGCAGGCGGGGGAGCGTCCCGCTCACCGGTCTCGGGATCCAGCTCGTCGAGGGTGAGCTGACGGGGCGTGACTGGTTCCGGCTCCGGGCGCGGGTGCGGCGCTCGTGGATTGGGCGGCCACCGGCGATCGACCTGCCCGGCGTCGTCGGCATGTCCGCACGCGAGGTCGCGATCCTCGTCAACGCTGCCCGGGACCTCCACCTAGGGGTCGCCCTGTCCGCCCCGGACCGTGGCGAACGGCTCCCGTCCGTGGCCGACGCGCACCGGTTTCCAACCGACGAGGACGCCTAGACTCCCCCGGTGGCACTCACCATCGGAATCGCCGGCCTGCCCAACGTCGGCAAGTCGACCCTCTTCAACGCCCTGACCCGCGCGAGCGTGCTCGCCGCGAACTACCCGTTCGCGACGATCGAGCCGAACGTCGGCGTGGTCCCGCTGCCCGACCCGCGCCTGCAGGTGCTTTCCGACATCTTCGGCAGCGAGCGGATCCTCCCGGCGACGGTCTCGTTCGTCGACATCGCGGGCATCGTCAAGGGCGCGAGCGAGGGGGAGGGGCTGGGCAACCAGTTCCTCGCCAACATCCGTGAGGCCGAGGCGATCTGCCAGGTGACGCGCGCGTTCAGCGACCCCGACGTCGTGCACGTCGACGGCCAGGTGGACCCCGCGGCGGACATCGAGACCATCACCACCGAGCTCGTCCTCGCCGACCTGCAGACCCTCGAGAAGGCGATCCCGCGCCTCGAGAAGGAGGCGCGGGTGAAGAAGGGGGAGCCCGAGGTGCTCGCGACGGCGAAGGCGGCAGTCGAGATCCTCGAGCGCGGCGAGACACTGTCCGCCGCCGGCGCCGCGAAGGAGCTCGACCAGGAGATCCTCGCGACCTTCCAGCTGATGACGACCAAGCCGTTCATCTACGTCTTCAACACCGACGACGACGGGCTGGCCGACGCCGACATGCAGGCCCGGCTGCGCGAGCTCGTGGCCCCCGCGGAGGCGATCTTCCTCGACGCGAAGTTCGAGTCCGAGCTCGTCGAGCTCGAGCCCGACGAGGCCGCGGAGATGCTCGCGGAGTCCGGACAGGACGAGGCGGGCCTCGACCAGCTCGCCCGCGTCGGCTTCGACACCCTCGGGCTGCAGACGTACCTCACGGCCGGGCCGAAGGAGGCCCGCGCGTGGACGATCGGCAAGGGCTGGAAGGCCCCGCAGGCCGCCGGTGTCATCCACACCGACTTCGAGAAGGGCTTCATCAAGGCGGAGATCATCAGCTTCGACGACCTCGTCGAGGCCGGCTCCGTGACCGAGGCGCGCTCCCGCGGCCGGGCCCGTATGGAGGGCAAGGACTACGTCATGCAGGACGGGGACGTCGTGGAGTTTAGGACGGGGCTTACGTCTGGGGGCAAGAAATGATCAGAGACGCGCACGACGCGAACGAGACCACCAAGCCGAACGACTTCGAGCTGGCGCGCCTCCGCGCGGCCCTGCCAGAGTACTTCGGTACGGACGGAGACTTTAGGCTCGATCGCCTGCAAGAGGCGCTGAGCTCAGCCGACGTGTCGATGTCGCGCGAAGGCTACGAGCTCAAGTTCTTGGGAAAGTCGTACGCCAAGTACCTGACCTCGACGAGGACCGAGACGGTGGTGGTTCCCGATCTCGAGCACAACGGCGAGCCGACGAACGCTGACTCGGAGAACCTGTACATCGTCGGGGACAACCTCGATGCACTCAAGCATTTGCTGGGGTCGTATGCGGGCAAGGTCAAGTGCATCTACATTGATCCGCCGTACAACACCGGGTCCGATGGCTTCGTCTACGTGGACGACTTCGGCTTCACGGCGAAGGACCTGGTCGAAAAGGTGGGGCTTGACGCGGACGAAGCGGAGCGGGTGATGGCGCTCCAAGGCAAGTCGTCGCATTCGGCGTGGCTTACCTTCATGTATCCCCGACTCGAGCTTGCGAAAGAATTGCTCGCTGACGACGGCATCATCTTCATCAGTATCGATGACAACGAGCAGGCGAATCTCAAGGCGCTGTGCGACGAGGTGTTCGGCGAACAGAATTTCGTCGCGAGTTTTGCGTGGCGGACCGATGGGAATCTTGACAACCAGGCGACAGTCAAGATCAATCACGAGTACGTGCACATGTATGCGAAGCGTGTGCCAGACATGTTCATTGCCGGAGTCAAGGACCCGAACCTGTCCGACGAGAGCAAGCTGTTCAACGCCGAGATCCGCAACTCGGTCGTCAAGAATGGTCCCAAGAACCCTGTCTCCGAGATCGTCCTGGAACCCGGGTTTCCGGCGGGTTTCGACGAAGGGATTATCCCCGCGAGAACCGACAAGTTTCCCAACTACGACGTGGACTTGGTTATCGCGGGAGGAAAGCTCACCAACCGAGTGACGGCACGGACCGGCTGGGCCAACGGTGCTTTGCTGCGGAGCTTCATTGCTGGCGAGTATGCCCCGGTTGTTGATTCCAAAGGGCAGGACACGATCTTCGAACTCACGAACACAGGAGCCATCGACAACGTCAAGATCCGGCGTGCGGACCAACAGCACATTCTAACCGTGCTTATGAATCTGGGGACGGTTGAGACCGCGGGAAACGCGCTTGCTGAGATGGGTTGCCCCTTCCCATATCCGAAGCCTGTCCCGTTGATTAATTACTTGGTTTCGTTCGCGCCCGACGACGCGCTGGTTCTCGACTTTTTCTCAGGTTCGGCGACGACCGCTCATGCGGTGATGCAGTTGAATGCTGAGGACGCGGGGTCACGTCGCCACATTGCAGTCCAGTGGCCGGAGAAGGTAGCGCCCGGCACGAAAGCGGCGACGGCAGGATTCGATACCATCGACCAGCTTGGACGGATGCGGATCCAGGCTTCAGCGGAACAGATTCAGAATCAGTCGAACGCTACGATCGACTACGGCTTCCGTCTATTCCGTCTCGAGAAGCCGAGTGAGAAGACGCTCGATCAGCTTCAGGCCTTCGATCCGAATGAGGACGGCGTGATGTTTGCTGGCGATTTCGTGTCGAAGTTCGCGTCCCACGGGACGCCGGGAGACCAGGTCGCGCTTTCTACTTGGCTCGTTCAGGACGGTTTCGGTCTGACGCCGAAAGTGAACGAGGTGGGGCTCGATGACTACAAGCTGAAGGTCTACGAGGACTCCGGTTACGTCATCGAGCCGGGACTCGGCAGCGACGACGTGATGGCGCTCGTGGCCAAGATCGAGGCTGGCGAGCTCGATCTGCGGCGTCTCGTCGTCTTCGGGTATTCGGTGCCGTTCTCAGTCATGCACGAGCTGAAGCAGAATCTCACTTCGCTTCGGTCGGGACAGACCGTCTCGGTGATCGAGCGGTACTGACCCATGCAGATCCGACTTCAGACTCTGGAGCATCAGCAGCGTGCGCTGAATGCGCTGACCCGCGTCTTCAAGGACGTGGATTTCGACACCAGTACCTCGCCCGAGGCGAACATCGCATTCGATCCGGCCGATCCTCAGATTCGCGAGAACATCAGCGCGATCCAGTCCGGTGTCGTGGACGGGATCGCTGCGACCCCTCGTCAATGGCGGCGACACGTGGATGACGGCGTTCTCGGGGTCGACGCCAAGATGGAGACCGGCACCGGCAAGACGTTGGTCTACACGCAACTCATGTACGAGCTGAACCGGCTCTACGGCTTCACGAAGTTCATCCTTCTCGTGCCCTCGACACCGATCAAGGAAGGCGCGAAGGCGTTCATCCGGTCGGACTACGCGCGCCAGTACTTCGCTGATGCGTACGGCCCGCAGATGGAGCTGCGCCTCGATGTCCTCGATCCCCAGAAGCGATCGAAGGGGCGGAAGATGATGCCGAACTCGGTCGTAAACTTCGTGCACGGTTCGCGACTCTCGCCTGGTCGGATCTCCGCTCTCCTCATGACCGACGGCATGCTGCAGTCGAAGAAAACGATGGCGTTCGACTACGACCAGACGGTGCTCGGCACGACCAGTGTCCCCTACGAGGCGCTTCGTGGGACTCGCCCCATCGTCATCATGGATGAGCCGCATCGCTTCCGACGCGACAACAAGGCGTATCAGACGCTCATTGATGAGATCCAGCCCTTGGCAGTCTTCCGCTTCGGCGCGACGTTCCCGGAGCTCGGCAAGACGGGGAAGACCGACTACAACAACCTCGTGTTCAATCTCGGTGCCGTCGAGTCGTTCAACGAGCAGTTGGTCAAGGGCGTCCAGGTCCAGTACCCACAGGACAGCAGCAGCGATACGACGCGCCTGAAACTCACGAGCGTCTCTGCGCGCAAGCCGAAGCAGGCGACGTTCCAGAACATCGGCACGGGGAAGTCCCTCACCTTCGATATGGGGGAGTCCCTCGGCATTGCGGACGGCGCATTCGCGGGCATCACAATCGATGGGATCGGTAAGACCGACAACCCGACTATCAAGTCCGGCGTCACGCTGTCCAACGGTCAGGCGCTGGGGACAGGTGACATCCTCTCGGCCCGGGTTTACTCCGACACCTATCAGAGCCTGATGATGCGGCAGGCACTCGACAACCACTTCGAGACCGAGTGGGAGAACTTCCGCCGCTCGTCCAGGGTCAAGACGTTAACCCTGTTCTTCATCGACTCGATCGAGTCCTATCGCGGCAGCGACGGTTCGAAAGGGCACCTCAGGCAGCGCTTCGAGGAGCTCCTTGCTGCACGGCTCACCGCGGAGATCGAGAAGCGCGAGGGCGACTCCTCGCCCGTCGCGAAGGAGTATGTCGCCTACCTGCGGGCGTCGCTCGCTGACGTCGAGGCGACGAACGGTGGATACTTCTCCGCGGACAACTCCACTACCGACGAGGCCATCCAGCGCGAGGTCGACGACATCCTCCGCAACAAGGAGGCGATGCTGTCCTTCGAGACGGCGAACGGTGCGCCGAACACTCGTCGATTCCTGTTTTCGAAGTGGACGCTCCGCGAGGGCTGGGACAACCCGAACGTGTTCCAGATCGTCAAGCTCCGGTCGTCGGGATCGGAGATCTCGAAGCTCCAGGAGGTGGGCCGTGGCCTCCGGCTGCCCGTGGACGCGAAGGGCACCCGACTCGCAGGTGAGCAGTTCTACCTCACATACCTCATCGACTACACGGAGCAGAAGTTCGCCGAGTCTCTCGTCGACGAGATCAACTCCGACGTCGCCGTGGGCCCGGCCAAGGTGAAGGAGCTGCTTCCGAAAATCGCCGACGAGCTCGGGAAGTCGGAGACGGACCTCTTCATCGAGCTTTTGCAGCAGGGCCTCGTCGATTCGGACAAGAACGTCGTGCCGGGGCGCGAAGAGGACCTGTTCGCCGCCTACCCCGCGTTCAACAAGACCGGTCTGAAGCCTGACAAGGTCGTGAAGGCCAATCAGAAGGTCAAGGTCGGCATCCGTTCCGAGCGGTACTCCGAGCTTAAGGACCTTTGGGAGACGCTGAACGCGAAGTACTACCTCCGCCTAGACGAGCTCTCGCCGGACGAGATCGATGAGTGCATCGACGAGGTGCTGAGCGCCGGGATCTACCGGCAGGAGTTCGGCCGGTTCGCGCAGGACGTCGTCGTGAGGGACGAGGAGAGCTCGTCCCTGGAGGTCCGAACGGAGACGAAGGACCGCTTCGATGCGACCGAGACGATGCCGTATGGCGTCTGGCTGAAGCGTGTCCGCTCGCAGACGGCTCTGCCGATTGAGCGTGTTCACGCGGGGCTCGTCCGTCTCCACGCGAAGAAGAACCTCCCGGCGGACTTCTTCAACAAGGCGACCCTGCACGAATTCGCCGCCGGGTTCACGGAGTGGATGGAGAGCAACTACTTCGAGCGGTTTACGTACTCGAAGATTGAGGGGCTCGTGCTCGGTACGGAGCTCACCGATGCCGATGGTGCTCCTCTCGAGAGCATCACCCAGGGCAACATCGGCGTCTTCCGCGACGAGAAGGCCATCGTGCCGGACAAGTTCCTGTACGACGCGTTCGTGTACGACTCCCCGAAGGAGTCCGAGACGATCCGCGACTCCAAGCTCGACGAGGTCATCGTCTTCGGGAAGATCCCGCGCCGGTCGATCAAAGTACCCCTGTACTTCGGCGGCACCACGAGCCCGGACTTCATGTACGTGCTGAAGCGCGAGGACGGCGGGCTGTTGCTCAACTTCATTATTGAGACCAAGGACGTCAAGAAGCGCTCCGACCTGCGAGAAAGCGAGAAGCTCAGGATGACGGCGGCGCGACGGTTCTTCGAGTCAATGAGCTCCGAGGGTATCGAGGTGACGTTCCGTGAGCAGGTGCAGCGGGATGACATCGCGGCGCTGATCAAGCAGGTTCTGGCGGACTGATTGGTGGGCTGGGGATGGTCGCACGTAAAACGAAGCAGTACGTCGAGACAGCCGTCGAGTCGCTGACCCTCGCCATCGAGCTGTTCAATCGGCCGAGCCCGACAGGGCGGGAGTACGCGACGGTAATGATGGCTGCCCACGCCTTCGAGATGCTGTTGAAGGCCGCGATCTATGAGCAGCGCAAGAAGGTCAAGTTCTCCGGCAGTGATCGTTCCTTCGATCTCGGCAAGTGCGTCACCGTCGCGGAGACGTCGTTGGGAGTCATTGACGAGGGGGACCGAGTCGTGTTGCTCGCTCTAAAGGAGGATCGGGACACCGCGACCCACGACGTCATTGTGATGAGCGATGACGTGCTGTGGCTGCACTTGCGGTCGGCTGTGACGATCTTCCGCAAGGTGCTGCTCGGCCTCACCGGTCAGGACCTCACTGACGTGATGCCCGGGCGAGTGCTCCCTGTATCGGCTACCCCGCCCACCGACGTCGGCCTCGTGGTCGGCAAGGAGGCCGAGCAAATCGCGGAGCTATTGCGTCCTGGCAAGCGGCGCAGCGCCGAGGCGCGGGCGCGCCTGTTGCCGCTCATGTCCCTCGACCGTGCCGCTCGCGGGGAGACCGAGCCGCCGACCGAAGCGGAGATCAATCGCGCTTTGCGGGGCCTGAAGGAGAGCTCCGACTGGACCTCGGCGTTCCCAGGGGTGGTCGGCCTGCGGCTCGTCGGTTCGCCACGCCCTTCGGATCAGGTCCAGGAAATCAGCCTCAGGATCGACCCCAAGCGAGGGGAGGTGCCTGTTCGGCCAGCGCGTGAGGGCGAAGAAGCTGACGCATATCGCGAGGTCGACACTTTCGACCGGTACTCGCTCAAGCTGAGCAAGCTGGGGGAGAAGCTCGGACTGACGCGGCACCAGGCGTACGCAGTGGTTCATCACCTCGGTCTCAAATCAGATCCGGCGTGCTACAAGTGCAAGACGACTTCCAAGGGAAACATTGCATGGCAGGGTCTGAGTAATCGAGCCCTGGAGCACGCACGGAAAGCCTTGGACGACGGATTGGACATCCAAGTAGCGGTCGTCGAGTACAACGAACACAACGCTAGGAAAGCAAGAAAGAAGCGCTGAAGTCGGGCCTGGGCTCGTGCCAGGCTTCCGTTCTCTGCGGTGATTGCAATGCAACACGCAGGTGCCCTTCTCTCCGCGGTTTGGACAAACAGAACAGCGCTGACAGATCGACCAGCGGTCGTCGGTACGTTATGCCAGCCAGTGCCCCCGCTGGGACAGAACTATGGCCATGATGTAAGAGCGAGACAGTATTAGTGATGGACAACACTTATGTCTAACGGTAACCTTGAGTCATGAACGAGCGCTCCATCGCACCCCGCAAGGCAGCCATCTACCTCCGCATCTCGCAGGACCGCGAGATGGATGGGCTCGCCATCGATCGCCAGCGCGAGGACTGCGAGAACCTCGCCCGGTTCCGGCGCTGGGAGATCGTCGAGACATACGTGGACCAGTCCAAGAGCGCCACCGACCGGTCCGCGATCCGTCCGGACTACGACCGCATGGTCGCCGACTACCTGGTCGGACGGTTCGACGCGATCATCTGTTATGACCTCGATAGGCTCACCCGGCAGCCCCGGCAACTGGAGGACTGGATCGACGCCGCCGAGCTGCGCGGCCTCGCCCTCGTCACGGCCAACGGCGACGCGGATCTCTCTACCGACGGCGGGCGCATGTACGCACGCATCAAGGCCGCAGTGGCGCGCGCCGAGATGGAGCGCAAGAGCGCCCGACAGTCTGCAGCTCAGCGTCAGCGCGCCATGCAAGGGCGCGCGCCAAAGGGTATGCGTCCGCTCGGCTACGCCGTCGACGGTGAAGTGATCCCCGGCGAAGCCGAAGCAGTGAAGGCGATCTACGACCTGTTCACGAGGATCGAACGCCCCGAGTCACTGCGCTCGCTTGCTCGGGCGCTCAGCGGTACCGAGGAGATCAAAGGGCTCTCGTCCCTTGCCAAGCACACGCACACAGTGAGCGTCGAGCGCGCCGCCGCCCGCGAGAAGCAGGGCCTCGACCCCCGACCGATCGTCGAAGACGGTCCGTGGTCGCCTTCGACCGTGCTCGGCATCCTGCGCAACCCGCGTTATGCGGCGCTGAGCACTTACACGCCGAAGTTCGCCCAGGCGGACGGGAAGCGTCGCCGGATGTGGAAGGCGCAAATCCTCCGCGACGACGCCGGAGAGCCGATCCGGGGTCAGTGGGAGCGGATCGTCGATGACGAAACCTGGTGGAAGGCCCAGGAGATTCTTGACGACAAGAAGCGCGTGACCAACACCAGTGGTGCAACCAAACGCAAGCGCCTCGGGAGTGGACTGTACCGCTGTGGCGTCGTCGTCTCTGTGACTGGAGAGGTCTGCGGCAAGAAAGTCACAGGCGCGCCACGCGGGTACACGTGCCCAGGCCACTTGGTCCGCTCTGGTCCTGCCATAGACGAATACGTCACGGACGCAATCAGCGCGCGTCTCGCCAAGGATGACGCGGCGAAGAAGATCCTCAAGCCCAAGGACAGTTCACAGACCGAGGCCCTCGACGCTGCGATCAGCGACCAACGAGCCAGGATCAGTCGTGCGCAGCACGACTACGACGAGGAGATCATCGAGGGGCGCGACCTCAAGCGCGTGCGCGACGCCGCCGAGGAGCGCATACAGGAGCTGGAGGCCCAAAAGGCACTTCGGGGACGCGCTGGTGTGCTGCGACCAATCCTCGGCACCGATGACCCGCCGGGCGCGTTCAGAGCCGCATCGCTTGAGATCCGACGTCAAGTGATCGACGCGCTGGTTGCTGTCACGGTGTTCCCGCAGCCAAGAGGGCGCAAAGGGTTCGATCCAGCATCGGTCGAGATCGTGTCGAAGTAGGCCGCGGTCCGCGAAGCGGACCCGGGAGGTCTCCCGAGAGCGGCTGACGCGGCGTAAGCGCGTCATTTCACTAGAGCCTGACTGCCAGTCGCGCCACCGCTCTCCTCGAGACAGAGGGGACCGCTATGACAACGAGCTTCGACACCACACCCCGCGTTTGGATCGGCTGCCTCCAGTGCTACAACGAAGGGAATCTCGTTGGTGACTGGCACAACGCAGCTGATGCAGATGAGATCACGACATCGCAGCTGCACGGACGCGCAATCGACCCTGGTACCCACGAAGAACTCTGGTGCCTCGATCATGAGAACCTACCCATCACAGCGGAGTGCTCACCTCGTGACGCCGCCGAGCTGGCCCGCATCCTCGAAGACGTGCCTGAACATGAGAGACCCGCTCTCAATACCTGGGTCCTGTCCGGCGACTACATCGAAGACGGGGACGGGCTGCCGAGCATCAGCGACTTTGAAGAACGTTACTGCGGGGAATGGTCATCGTTTCGCGAGTACGCCGAGCAACTCGTCGAAGACAGCGGCCTGCTGGCCGACGTGCCCGAGGAGGTAGCCCGCTACTTCGACTGGGACGCTTGGACGCGGGATCTCGCCTTTGACTACACCGTCGAGGCGGCAGCCGATGGCGGCGTCTACATCTTCCGGAGCCTGTGATGTCGGACAACGAACTGACGCTCTGCCTGTGCTTCGACTGCTCGCCACCCGAGTTCACAGACCGCGCTTATGTCGTCATACCCGACCGAGGAATGTGGCGCGTCCACACCTGCCCCACCCACGGCCCTGTCTCTGTAGCGGAGGTCGCCGTCAAGCCGGTCAGCACTCAAGAGGAGGAATGAAGATGTCCGCAGAGAGCAATGCCCGTGACCACATCCACGCGTTCCGGTGGTGGGTGGGCAACCCCGAGATGACTCGCGCCGAAGCAGAGCTACGGGACCTCGCCGCGCTACGCGATGCGGTGGAGTACGAGATCGCCATGCACGCTCACCAGGTCGCCACATACGAGGGCATCTCCTGGGCAACTGTCGCTGATGCCCTCAGTATCAGTCCCGCTGCTGCCCGCCGTCGCTATAAGCGCTGAGTCGTGGCCGGGGCGTCGACGCCGACCGTGAGCAACGCGACGTTGTCCACACGAAGGGCCTCGGCAAGAGCGTCGATCGAGTCGAGCGTGAGGTTGCGCTCGCCCCGTTCGATGCCCGCGAGATAGCGAGGAGTCACATCGAGATCTTCAGCCAGCTTCTCTTGAGTAAGCCCTCTCGACACGCGCAGGGCGCGGAGGTTCCGGCCCAGGCGGTGTTTGAGGGTTTCCTTCACTCTTCAAGCCTCAAAAAAGGAAGCGAAGAGTACCAGGTACTCATCGCTTCCACTAGGATCAGTGCTGAGACCAAGACAACAGAGAGGAACGCGCGTACCCGCGCATGCGAATGATGAAGAGAACACTGCACCGACCAGCGGTAACGCTCGCTGTGGCGATCCTCGGCGTCGCCCTTGCTGGATGCTCGTCCGACCCGTCAGAGGCCCCGACTGACGGGACCGGCAGCGACTCCGCTGCCAATGTCTACGAGTTCCAGACGAACGGCATTGAGCCGTCGAGTGAAATGACGGTTCGCGTTCCCGACGACCTCCGCGAGGCGATGGCGGCGGACGCCGACGGCATGGTCATTGACCAGGTCGCTGTGACCGGTCACGACCTCGGCAACGCGCAGGTCTGTGCGGCTGACTTGGCGATCACGTACATGGACGGCCAGCCCGATGGCCTCGTGTCGGCAGGATCAGACGCCGGTCAGCGGTCGCAGGCAGAGGAGGCACTTCTGGAACGCTCCGAAGCATCTTCGATCGACGAGATTGTCGCCGAGGTGGATGAGCTCATCGCCGACGGCGAGGAGCGCGGTCTGACAGCCCAGCAAATCGGAGACAGCATCCAGATGTTCGCCGGGATTCAGGGCACTTTCTACACTGACGGTGCTACCGGGCAAGAGGTGGTGGATGGCTACCTCAGCGGCGGCAGCGAAGGCGAGACGACGAACGCGGGGATCATCACCCAGGCGCTGGGGCTCACGTCCAGCAAAGAACCCAACGCTCTCTCCGACTTCGACGAGTCCGCACCTGAGGAAGGCACATACATCGCTGATGACTACTCGACGCTCACCGTAGTAGGCGACTGCGCTGCATCCGCGACCGACCCGGACAACTCGATCGAGATCGAGCTCCCATCGGTTGACGCCGACGGGAAGAGCGACGCCACTGCGACGGTGCAACTGTCGGTGATGACCGATGGAACCATCGGAGTCTCCGGTGAAGTGGATGGGTACATGCGCGACTCCAACGACAACTGGATCACCAGCTGAGTACCAGGACGATTTTTCGACCACGACACTGAATGCCCCGTGGGCCGCCCCCGTTGTTAGGTCCGGTCTCTGTGTGAGTCGTCGGGTTCCATTTCGTGGGTGCAGTGGCGAGCATAGTTGGCCGGGGTGAGGTAGCCCAGCGCCGAGTGGCGTCGCACGGTGTTGTACTCGACCTTCCAGTCGCCGATGACGACCTGGGCATGCAGCAGTGAGTAGAAGCTGTTGATGTTCAAGCACTCGTCGCGCAGGCGGTCTCGGTGACCTCATGACCGCGATGGACGAGGCCGTCGGGGAGTGAGTGGTGACGGCGGTCCCGTGGACTCGTCGGCCGACTGCGGGGGTGCTCTAGGCTGGGCGATGAGCGCCCCGTCGACCCTTCGAGCCCTCGGCTTGGACTCTCGGGGGCACCAGCAATACTGAGGAGGCTGGCGCAATGTGCGCCGCAGGTGCGCCCTGGACGCCCGCGGTCAGCTCGCTGACCCGCAGCGATGGCATTCGGCCTGCGACTTTGCCTACAGGATCCATTTTATTGGACACGGGGACTTAGCTCAGCTGGTAGAGCACCGCTTTTGCAAGGCGGGGGTCAGGGGTTCGATCCCCCTAGTCTCCACCGTAAGGCTCGCGACACCAGAAACCGGGCCGCCATGACTCGGGCCGAAGCCGACGAACTCCGTAGCCTGCCCGTGAACGAAGCCGCCGAACGCATCGAAGCCAAGCGCGCCGAGCAGGAGCAAGCGCGGCAGCGAGCCGCAGAGCGGGCACAGCGGCTTCCCGACCCATTCGCGCACGACCCCCACCGCAGCGGGCCGCACCGCGAGGGGCCGACACGCAGCCTATAGACCACGGTAGGTAGGCAGGCAGGCTGCTCACGGCAGTTCCTCGGGTCGGCAAGCACAAGACCAGGAGCGGGGCGGATGACCTATCGCCAGGTAGCGATACGTCCATTCAGAAGAGAAGAGGCAGGCGGAGTAGTAAGTGGCTGAAGATGCTTGGGGCTAAGTGGAGGGCACATATCAGTCCTGAGTCACGTGCTCGGCGCGGCGAGCAGGAGGAGGATTGGAGACCGCAGGGAAGACAGTGTTCCTGTTTCGAGGCAGTACCGCCTTATTTCTATCGGCGCATCAGGTACGGTGAACTAGGTTCTCGGTTCGCCTCGTTCACCGACGCGGCCTTCGGCCTGGGGTCGGTGGAGAGCGTCCGCTCTTCGGTGGTCAGTAGGCGACGGAGAAGCGTGTGCGGTGGTGGGCGGGCTTCTCGATCTCGTCGGTGATGGCGAGGGCGATGTCGTCGCCGGAGATCTCCGAGACGCCGTTCTCGTCGCGCAGGAGGATGTCACCACCGATGCGGTAGTGGCCGCGGGCGGTGCCGGGGGCGTGCTTGCCGAAGTTCTCGGCGGGGCTGATGAGGAACCAGTCGAGGCGGTCGTCGGTGTTCGCGCGGAGGTCGTCGAGGGCTCCGGCGAGTTCGAGGGATTCGGGCTTGGCGACCTCGGGGAAGCCGGGGGTGTCGACCAGGCGGGGCCCGTCTGGTGCGATCAGGAGCGAGCCGGCCCCGCCCATTACCCCGAAGCGCACGCCTCGTTCCGCGGCGAGCCCTGCCGCCGTGGACAGCAGGGCGCGGAGGCGGCCTTTGCCGGCGAGCCCGCCGTGGGTGGACAGTGCCGAGATCACGACGTCCGTGTGCTCGAATGCTGAGGCCAGGAACGCGGGGTCTTGCACGTCACCGGCCCGGTACTCGACGCCCGGGGTCTGCTTGTCGGGGATGGAGCGGCTGTACGAGACGACCTGGTGGCCACGCTTGGCGGCCTCGCGGACGATGCGGCTGCCGGCGTACCCGGTGCCGCCGAGGACATGGATGCGAGTCATGGTTTCTTCTCCTTATGGATCGAACGAGATGGATAGAGGGCCGCCGGGGGTCAGGCGGCGGGTTCCCGCCGTGGTCGGGGTGTGGCCAGGAGCAGGCCGAGGAGCGCGATGATCGCGGCGGCGAGCATGGTCACCCCGAGGGGGATGGCGGTGTGCTCGCCGGCGATGCCGACCAGGGCGGCGACGAGGCCGGCGAGGGCGAACTGCACCGCCCCGAGCAGCGCCGACCCTGCGCCGGTCGCGGCCGGGGGCACGGCGGACATGGCCAGGGCGGTCGCGTTGCCGAACACCAGCCCGAGCGGGGCGGTCGCGACGAACAGGGGCACCATCAGCCACCCGGCGGGTGCGTCGGTGAGGGTGAGGATCACGATCGCGACGACCGCGGCCAGGCTGATCGTCAGGCCGGTGAGGGTCAACCCGCGCAGCGAGACGCGACCGGCAAGACGGGCCGCGACAGTGGTGGCGATCATCAGGCCGACGGCGTTGATCGCGAACGCGATCCCATAGGCGGCCGCGCTCAGGCCGATCATGTCCTGGTAGACGAACGGTGAGGCGGAGATGTAGGCCATCATGATCGCCATCCCGAACGCATACGCGGCCGTGTTCCCCAGATAGGCCCGCGAGATCAGGCCCCGCCAGCCACCGCGCCGCGCCGTGCCCGCACGGGCTCTGCGGATCTCGCGGGGCAGCGATTCCCGCACGAACACGAGCACGCATGCCAGGGCGATCACGCCCAGGCCGGTGACGATCCCGAGCAGGCCCCGCCATCCGACCGGGCCGACCAGGGCACCGCCGGCGACCGGGGCGATGATCGGGGCGATCCCGCCGATGAGCATCATGATGCTCAACGCCCGTGCCGCCTCCGTGCCGCGAGCACGGTCAAGGATGATCGCCCGGCCGATCACCATCCCCGCCGCCCCGCCCAGGCCCTGGACCAGCCGGGCGGCCACGAGCAGCTCGATACTGCCTGCGAGCGTGGCGGTCACGCTCGCGGCGACGAACAGCACCGCCCCGAACACCAGCGGCACCACCCGGCCGGCGCGATCCGACCACGGCCCGAACACCAGCTGCCCGGCCCCAGCGCCGATCAGGAACGCCGTCAGCGATAGCTGCACCCCGGTCGCCGTGGTCGACAGCTCCGTCGTCATCACCGGGAACGCCGGCAGGTACAGGTCGATCCCGAACGAGGCGAGCCCCATCAGCAGCGCCAGCGTCGACAACAGCCCCGCACCGATCGCCTTGCCCGTCGCCTGGACGGGCGTGCCCGCTGCCTGTCGCCCTGTTCCCGTGTCGGTCATCCCCGCCCGGCTCCTTCTAAAACTATAGTTATGAAAACAACGCTATGTTAGCATAAGCATATGCGACAAGACGAGAAGCCGGTGAGCGGGCCGGCACCAACCGGTGCGGACCCGTTGGTGCGGCTCGCGGACGCGGTGCTGCATGTGGAGCGGAAGCTGCGCGCCTACCCGTTGCAGGACCCCGCGGTCGCGCCGTTGTCACCGTTGGAGTGCCTGGTGCTGCTGCACATCGACGCCAACCCCGGCGTGGCCCCCTCGGGGCTGGCCTCGGGCCTGTCGCTGACATCGAGCAACGCGAGCACGGCGCTGCGCGGACTCATCGCCAAAGGGCAGATCGAGCGCCGCCCCGACCCGGCGGACCGCCGCGCGGCACGCCTGCATCTGACCGAGGAAGCGGCACGGTCGGTGGGGATCGTGCGGGGCATGTACCGCGATCTGCTCGGCTCGCTCGACCTGCCTGCCGAAGATGTCCTGACCACTGTGCGCACTCTCCAGGCCATCGACACCGCCCTGAGCGACCCCGCACGGAGCTGAGTTATGGAGCAAGGCGCAGGCGACTACCGTTGGAGCCTCTGGCACTCTCATTTCGAGGTGAACCCGTGGTCGTATGACCAGTCTTCATCCGCACCGAGAAGCGGGCAGCGGAACGCTGCGGCTAACACAAGGCTTCACTGGCAGTGCTGAAAGGGGCGGCGCTCTTCCAGCCGTTCGCGGTGGATACGAGGCAGTCTCGGAAGCAGGTCGGCCTGCTCGTCTTCGACTGCGTGGCGTTCCTCGTCGTCCGCGATGGCTCGGTGTTTTTCACCGTCGGGGAGCGTCAACACCCGATCGCTTTTGGTCACGCCGTGCTGATTGCCCCGCGTACGGTCTTCACCTACGAGCCCGAGGGCACCGCCACCCTGACGACGCTCTTGGTCGACGTGGACTACATGCTCGATCAGCTCTACTGGCAGTGGGCCGCCCCCGTTGTTAGGTCCGGTCTCTGTGTGAGTCGTCGGGTTCCATTTCGTGGGTGCAGTGGCGAGCATAGTTGGCCGGGGTGAGGTAGCCCAGCGCCGAGTGGCGTCGCACGGTGTTGTACTCGACCTTCCAGTCGCCGATGACGACCTGGGCATGCAGCAGTGAGTAGAAGCTGTTGATGTTCAAGCACTCGTCGCGCAGGCGGGAGTTGAACGACTCGACGTAGCCGTTGAGCCACGGCGAGCCGGGCGGGATGTACGACAAGCCGGTGCGGGTGCCGGCCCAGTCGGCGATCGCCTGGCTGATGAACTCGGGCCCGTTGTCGCTTCTGAGGACCGCGGGCGGGCCGTGCAGCTTGACGAGGTCGTCGAGATGGTCGGTGAGACGGTCGGCGGTGATGGAGCGTTCCACGAGCCCGCCGAGGCAGACCCGGGTGTGCTCGTCCACGATCGACGCGATCTTGACCGGACGCCCGGCCTCGTCGACGTCGAACTGGAAGTCGATGGCCCACACCACGTTCGGAGCGCACGCCCTGGGGGCGTCCGCGGTCGAGGAGCCGATGCGCTTACGGCGACGTCGCTGGGGCACGCGTAGGCCTTCCTCGCGCCATAGCCGCTGGATCTTCTTGTGGTTGACCTGCCAGCCCTCGCCGCGGGCGTCGTGGTACGCGCGCCGGTAGCCCCAGCGGGGGTGCTTCTTCGCGTAACCGCGCAGCCATTCACGCAAGGCGGCGTCGGGGTCGGCGACGGTATCGGCCTTGAGGGTGCGCCGGTAGGCGGACCTGGATAGCCCGGTCAGCCGGCACGCCATCCGCTCGCTCACCCGCATCTTCGCGATGAGGTGAGCGACGGCGGCGCGCCTCCTGCCCGGGCCTAGAAGTTTCCCTCTGCCAGCTCCTTCAGCGCCGCCTTCTCCAACTCTGCTTCAGCGAGCAGACGCTTGAGGGTGGCGTTCTGCTTCTCGAGCTCCTTGAGGCGCTTGGCGTCGTCGGCCTTGAGCCCGCCGTACTGGTTGCGCCACCGGTAGTACGTCTGTTCCGACACGCCCAGCTCGCGGCACACCGCCGCGACGTCCGCGCCATCGGCCAGCATCCGGTCGGCCTGTCCGAGCTTGCGCACGACCTGCTCAGGCGTGTGCCGCTTCCTCGTGTTCGTCATGATGAGACCAGTCTTCCTGCCCGCAGCAGCGAGCATCAAGACGACTCACACAACGACTGGACCTACATCACGGGGTCAGCCCACGCCCTTCTCACGATTGATCAACGTCCCCGGTCAGTACATCTAGCGAGTGGCCTGCGGGTACTCCGAAGCGTATCTCGTGCAGTCCGGGCATCGGGTGAGGAAATCATGCGTGCAGCCGATGACGTGTTCGAGGAATTTCTCCGCGTCTTCCAGCTGAGCACGCTGTGAGCGGATCCATCGCAGCCTCTGCTCGATGACCTCAGTACGCCCCTCGTCGTCTCTGTGAAGCACAAGGCGTATCTCCGCAAGGCTCATGCCTATGCCCTGGCAGGCCTGAACGATGCGCAGACGTCGGATGTGCTCCTCGGTGTATACCCGATGGCCCGATGCGGCACGGTCTGGAACGACAACCCCCATGTCGTGCCAATGCCGCAGGACATGAATATCGACGCCGACCCATCTGGCAACCTCACCGATCTTCAACGTCGCGCGCCCTTCCGTCTTGACCTCAGGTTAACCTGAGGTTTTAGCCTTACTCCATGATGACACACGAGCCGCTCCTGCCCGAGCCGATCCCCGTAGTCGTTGACGGGACGTCCATCGCCACCCGGATTCTGGAACCCACACGCCCAGCGGCGGGCGACGTTGTCCTGTGCCATGGCACGCCATGGTCCTCACAGGTCTGGGGACGCGTCGCGCGGGAGCTAAGCCGTGACTATCGGGTGCTCCTCTGGGACATGCCGGGTTATGGCGACTCGGAGAAAGGACCGACTGTGGCGACCGACCTGCCCACGCAAGCGGAGAGGCTGGTCTCCCTCATGCAGGCATGGGACGTTCAGCGGCCTCATGTGGTCGCGCACGATATCGGCGGCGCGGTCGCACTGAGAGCTCACCTGCTGCACGGTCTTGATTACACCGACTTGTTCCTTTGGGATATCGTCACACTCGAGCCATGGGGATCGCCCTTCTTTCAACTGGTGGCAGCGAACGCACATGTGTTCGCACAACTCCCGGCGAATCTCCACTGCGCCTTGGTGAAGGAATACATCGCCGGTGCCGCCTTGTGGAATCTGTCCGACCGGGACATCTATGCGCTCGCATCTCCTTGGTTGGGTCCCGTCGGGCAGGCGGCTTTCTACCAGCAGATCGCCGCGCTCAACGTCGGCGACACCCGCCCTGTGGTCGAGAGGCTAGGCTCCACACGTTGCCCGACGCGCATAGGCTGGGGTCGAGACGATCCTTGGATCCCCCTTAGGCAGGCATACAGACTTCAGTCCCGGATTCCCGGCGACCCTGACGTTGTCGTGCTTGACGACGTGGGGCATCTGTCCCCCTATGAAGACCCGTCCGCGGTATCATCGGCTCTTCGCGATTGGCTTACGCGATTCCCGCAGGGCCCAGACATGATTTAGGCCGTGTCATTGCACGCGAACGCAGCGCTGTCGCCCGAAAGAAGACTCCCTGCACAACGCGCACAACGGGAAAGTGGAGCGCTACAACCACATCCGGACTGAAGAGTTCCTCGACGCGCGCACCTGGCGCTTCGATCAAGAGCATGCTGACGGCCTCTTGCCTGGAATCTGCACTACAACTACCAGCGACCTCACGGTTGCACCGCGGACAACCACCAGCGTCAGCCACGCCGGCCGCCGTCAACAAGGTCAAGGCTTCATGCAACTAGATGTACTGATCGGACAGGTTGATTGATCGGGCTTGCCGTGTTTGGGGGGCTCGGCTCGCGAGACGGCCGAAGTGCAGGCTCGGCATCAATGATTAGGATGAAAGATGATCACCTGCGTCGTCCACTACACCATCGACCCCACCAAGCTGGACGCCTTCGAGGAGTTCGCTCGAGAGTGGATTCGTCTCGTCAACAAGCACGGCGGCACTCATCACGGCTACTTCCTGCCCGCCGAAGGCGCCAGCGACCAGGCCGAGGCACTCTTCAGCTTTGAGAGCTTGGCTGCCTACGAGACATACCGCGAACGCTTCGGCGTCGATCCGGAGTTCATCGAGGCGGATCTCATTCGCGACCGTTCCGGTTGCGTGATCCGCTACGACCGGACCTTCATGCGCCCCCTCACACAGTGAAGAACCCCGCGGCCGCAACGCCCAGCGGCGCTTCTACAGCCTCCAGTGCCAGAACCGGGGCAAGTCGGCCACATATCGAGCACGGAACGTCCGCACCTAGCGACTGTCCTTCGATCAACGTGTCCGGTCAGTACAGCTAGGGGGGCTTGGGGGGCGGGTCTGCTCCGTCGACGAGGTGACTCAGCCACCTGCCCGCTCTGGTGCACGGGCGCGAACGTGACGTTTCAGCGTCTCCCGAAGGCGGTCAGAAAGACGGCCGAGGCATCCGCGGAACAGGCTCGCGACCTCGGCTCGATGCACTGCTCCAGCCTGAACCCCTCTTGACCCGGCCCGCTCATCTCCTAACATGTAAGCAGTTACTTACGCATGGAGGTGTCCCACGACCGACCAGCTCAGCAGCCAGTTCGCCGCACTGGCAGACCACACCCGACGCGACATCGTCAGCCGCCTGACCCACGGGCCCGTCACGGTCTCAGACCTCGCCGCCCACTACCCCATGACCAGGGCTGCCGTCTCCCAACACCTCTCCGTGCTGGAAAAGGCATCCCTGGTGACCCGGGTCCGCCGCGGCCGATGGATCGAATGCCAGATCTCCCCTGACGGACTCCGCGCCACCGCGACGTGGCTGGAGCAGCAGCGCAGCGAGTGGGAGGACCGTCTCGACCGACTCGAAGCCCACCTCACCCGAGAAGCTCCCTATGAGGGACGCCATGACTGAGAAGACGACAGGATTCACGCTCACTCGCCACCTCGATGCCACCCCCGAAGAGGCATGGAATGCCTGGACCGACCCGACAGAGATCGCCCGGTGGTGGCACCCGGAAGGCGCCACCACCCCGGAAGACAGCGTCGAGGTCGACGCCCGCGTCGGGGGGCGTTATCGCTACGCCATGGTGAACAGCCAGGACGGCACCCGAGTGGAGACCGGAGGGGTCTACCGCGAGATCGAGCCGCACTCGCGCCTGTCCTTCACGTGGGGAGAGCCTGACGCCGACCCGGACTAGACCCCACTGCTGACCCTCACCTTCGCCCCGGAGGGAGAGGGGACCCTTCTGACCCTCGAGCTGCGCGGCGTGGACGGCCACCCGGGCGACGGCTTCTTCTACGACGGCTGGGTCTCGACCCTCGACTCGCTGTCGTCCTACCTGGCCTGAATAGAGCACTGGATGTACTGACCGGAGACGTCGGCCAGCCACGAGAGGGGTGGCTGGAGTCCTCGGGCTGCATGGGGCCGGAGGGACGCTGACGCCGCAACGCGTGTCATGCGTCCATGACGGCCGACAGTCCTGCACGAAGGTCGTTCAGGAAGAACGTGGGTCTCTCCAGGGAAGGGAAGTGCCCCCCGGCGTCGGGGGCGACCCAGTGCACGATCCGGTGGAAGCGCTCCTCGGCCCAGGCTCGGGGGGTCTTGGAGATGTCACCGGGGTAGGTCGTCACCGCGGTGGGCACGTGCACCTGGAGAGCCGGGTCGAGTGCATTGTGGCTCTCGTAGTAGATGCGCGCAGCCGAAGCCCCAGATGCCGTGAGCCAATAGAGAGTCACATTGTCCAGGAATACATCCATGGGGATGACCTCGAAGGGGCTGTCCGCGGTGTCGGTCCACTCGGCGAACTTGTCCAGGATCCAGGCGAGCAGGGCGACGGGGGAGTCGACCAGCCCGTATCCGATCGTCTGGGGCTGGGTGGCCTGCACCTTGGCATACGCCAGCCGCGTCGCCTGAAATCGCCGTGTCTGCTCGGCCCATGTCACGGCGTCGTCGTCCAGGCCGTCCGCCGGGAGATCGGGCGGTCCTTCGGCGAACGTCGTGTGGATTCCGATCGCGTGGTCGGGAAAGCGTCCGCCCAGCAGGGTCGTGATAACCCCACCCCAGTCGCCCCCATGGGCCAGGAACCGTTCGTAGCCGAGCCGGGACATGAGGTGGACCCAGGCTGCGGCGATCCTCTCTGTGCCCCAGCCGGTCGTCTCCGGCTTGCCGCTGAACCCGAAGCCAGGGAGCGAGGGTGCGACGACGTGGAAGGCGGGAGCTGAGGTGTCGGAGGGGTCCGCCAGCTCGTCGAGCAGGTCGATGAACTCCACAATGCTCCCGGGCCAGCCATGTGTCAGGACGAGCGGGACGGCATCGGCACGCGACGAGCGTCGGTGCAGGAAGTGGATGCTCAGGCCGTCGATCGTCGTCGTGTACTGATCGTGTGCGCACAGTTTCCTTTCGAATGCGCGCCAGTCGTAGGCCGAGGCCCAGTAGCGGGCGAGATCCTGGACCACCCGCAACGGTGCTCCCTGGGACCACTGGCCGGTCGGCGAGTCGGCGCCCGCCACGGTCTCAGCCTCAGGGAATCTGGTCGTCTGCAGCCGGGAGCGCAGGGCGTCCAGCTGTGCGGCGTCAGCGTGGAAGGAGAACGGGCGGATTGCGGTGTCGTGAATCGTCATGGCTTCAGGCCTCCAGATGGATCGACAGGCCGCTCTCGCCCGGCCTGATGTGCGGTTTGAGATCCCACTGGTCGCTGTAGTCGCCGCTGAACTGCCGGCGGTACGGCAGGGGGTCGTCGGTGAAGAGTCTCGAGAGGCGGTGCTCCAGTGTCGCCAGCACGTCGGGAAGCTCGCCTTCGTCCAGGACGTCGGCCCGGGGGATCGGGATCGGCCGAAGGACGTCCATGCCGGTGTAGGCGAGAGTGCCGTGGAGCAGGCCGAACAGCAGCTCGTGGATCTCTCCGCTGATTCCGCGTGGGCCGATGGCCGCGGGACGGTCTCCGAGCGTGGTGATCACCAGCGCCCTCGTACCACGGAACGGGCCCTGCTCGAAGCGCAGCCGTCTGCCTGTCTCGGGGTCGGTGCCGAAGGCGAATCCGGCTGTCAGCACCCGGTCGAACCACCCCTTGAGGATGGCAGGCACCGAGTACCACCACATCGGAAACTGCAGGACGACGGCGTCGGCCGCGCGGAGCTTGTCCTGCTCCTCGGCCACGTCGGGAGCCAGCCGCCCCTCAGCGTAGGCCTGACGGATGTCGTGTGAGGGGCGGAATGGGTGCGGGGCAGGGGTGATGTCCTCGGGGCTCAGGACGGGCGACCATCCCATGGCGTAGAGATCGGACGTGATCACCTCATGGCCGGTCTTCTCGAGCCGGTCGACACTGTGGCGGAACAGCGCTCCGTTCAGGGAGGCAGGGTCGGGATGGGCGAGCACCCAGAGGATTGTCGATCGGCAGGACATGAGTCCAGGCAAGCACTTGCCTTCATCAAGGGGAAGAACCAACATTGACGGCACATACCGTCATTCATGGCCGTAAGGAGGAGTGCATGCGCGGGCCTGTTCGGCAAGCGATGGAGGTGTGCCCGGTGGAGGTGGCCATCGCGGTCCTGGGAGGGTCGTGGAAGCTCACGATCGTGAAGCACCTGCAGGAGGGCACGCTGCGTTCAGCTGAGCTCGGGCGCCGACTGCCCGCCTGCCCGCCTCGCACACTGACCCGGCAGCTGCGCGAGCTCGAGGAGGACGGCATCGTCCAGCGGACCGTCTATCCGGAAGTTCCGCCGCGTGTCGAATACGCGCTCACGGACCTGGAGCGGACCCTCGGGGCGGTCGTCACGAGCATGAACGCCTGGGGCAAGGACTACGCAGCCCAGGTCTGAGCGGTTCCTCAAGGGCTCGTGGCGCAGGGGGGGACTGCTGCACGGATAGGTGACATCTGAGTTGGCTTGCCCGGCCAGGGCGGGCTGGAAGGATGTTGTTATGCCTAAGCCGTACCCCAAGGAGTTTCGTGAGGACGTCGTTCGCGTTGCTCGTTCGCGTGAAGCGGGCGTGACGTTGGCGCAGGTCGCGAAGGACTTCGGGATCCATGAGATGACGTTGAACAAGTGGTTGCGCAAAGCCGACGCCGCCGAGTCCGGCCCGGCAGGTGTCAGCGCGGCCCAGGACAGCGAGCTGCGTGCGCTTAAGCGCCGCAACCGGCTGTTGGAGCAAGAGAACGAGGTGCTGCGTCGAGCGGCGGCGTACCTGTCGCAGGCGAACCTGCCCCCAAAATGATGTTCCCGCTCGTCCGCGAGCTGGCCGGCAAGGACGCCCGTATCCGGGTGCCTGTGTCGGTGACGTGCCGGGTACTGAAGTTGTGTCGTGCGCAGTACTACCGCTGGCTCACGTCCCCGGTCACCGCCTCCGAGCTCGAGTGGGCACATCGCGCCAACGCGTTGTTCGACGCCCACCGTGATGACCCCGCCTTCGGGTACCGCTACCTCCACGAGGAGGCCACCGACGCCGGGGTAGGCATGTCGGCCCGTACGGCGTGGCGGATCTGTTCAGCGAACGCCTGGTGGTCGATCTTCGGGAAGAAGCGTTCGGCTCGTCCTCGGCCCGGACCGCCGGTGCACGATGACCGGCTCGCGATCGAGGACGAGGTGGGCCGCGTCACGCATGACTTCACCAGCACGACGGCACCGAATCAGGTGTGGCTGACCGACATCACCGAGCACTGGACCGACGAAGGCAAGCTCTACCTGTGCGCGATCAAGGACGCCTACTCCGGGCGGATCGTGGGCTACAGCATCGACTCACGCATGACGTCGCACCTAGCTGTTGCTGGCCATGACCCTGTTGACGCGCGCGGAGCGCCGCTGGCTTTGAGGGTGAGGATTCAGCGGATGTGATAATGCGGCGGTGGAGTTGCGTCAGGCATGTCGGGCCTCGGGCATCGGCGTGGTGACCATCAGCGAGCACAATGGCCAGCCTCGCCTGCATCGAACCGTGCCAGCACTGTCAGCTCGGTTGGTAGTGAGCCTGGACGGCCCGATTGAAGTTCGGTACGGCGCGAACGTAGCGCAGGCCCCGGGGTTCGTCGCGGGGCTGATGCGGCCGGGCCTCGCGAGTCCGACTACCACGCTGCGCTCAGGGCAGCCAACGGCCTACGTCGAGCTGTCTCCATCGGCACTGCGGCGTCTGACAGGGGTACCGCTCAGCGAGGTGGACGCAGGCGGTGTCAGCACTGATGCGGTTCTGCCATGGGTGACCTCACTGGCCGAGGAACTGACAGATCATCCCGTCGGTTACCGCGAAGGTGTCTTGCGAGCCCGACTCCTTGAGCGACTGAACCGGGATGATCACCCCACCGGAGCCGAGGACGCGCTCCAGGCGCTGGATCTCATCCGCGCGACCGGAGGTGCGGTCTCGGTTGAGGATCTCGCGTGCCACGTGCACCTGAGTGCGCGGCGCTTGCGGTCCGTAATGCTGGACACACTAGGAACCACTCCAAAATTTGCCTCCCGCGTGGCCCGTCTGGGGCGCGCGGTGAGCCGCGCCAGCGCGGGGGCGGGCTCCTGGGCCGAAGTAGCAGCAGAGTCGGGCTACCACGACCAGAGCCATCTGGTACATGATTTCCGCAGGCTCATGGGCACGACCCCGACGGGGTGGCTGGATGAGGAGGGCCGAAATCTACAAGGCTGGCAACGCCCCGCTCCATGACCGTTGGAGGCATGAACCTCCAACTAATCCCCAAACTGCTGGTCTCCGATGCCGACGCAGCGATCACGTTCTACACCCAGGCACTCAACGCACGGGTCAACCTCCGAGTCGCAGATGACCAAGGCGTGGTGAACCACGCTGAACTCGCGCTCGACTTCGTCACCTTCGCCCTGGCGCAGAGTGTGGAGGAGTGGGGTTGGAACGATCCACTCTCAATGGGCGGCTCGCCCGTCCTGATCATGCTCACCGTGCCGGACCCCGACGCGACAGCGGACCACATGGTGGAGCACGGGGCGGAAGTGGTGCTTCCAGTCGACGACCGTCCCTACGGCAAGCGACAAGGCCGGGTCAAGGACCCGTTTGGCCACCTGTGGGTCATCGGTGGAGAGCTCCGGGGCCAGTCCAAATGACCCACCGGAATGCTCCGCTATCGTTCGAAGGTCGAAGACGACTCATCGAGCGCTGCCGAACACGACCGATCGCCCACGTTGCCGCCGACATGGGGATATCTCGCGCCTGCGCCTCGAAGTGGGTCAATCGCTACCGCCGCCACGGCGAACTCGGCCTGCTCGACCGTCCCTCGACGCCACGTCGGCAGCCGACAGCCACCCCCGCCGAGGTTGTAGCGCGGATCGAAACTCTGCGTCGCAGCCACAAGTGGTCCGCTTCGCGGATCGCGTTCGAACTCGAATCCGAAGGCATCACCATCAGTCGGCGCACAGTGACCCGGCACCTGGCCGCCCTTGGGTTGAACCGCCGACGATCCATTGATCTCGACGGCGATTCCAATCGAGCACCCCGCAAGATCACGGCTCGGTGTCAAGGGCCGTTGAGTTCTGCCCATAGGCGGTCAGTGTTTCGTCCCGCTGGTGGCCATCAGAACTGCCCACTGGTGGCCAGCTGGTTTGCCCGCTTGGGTGGTGATGCTGGCCACCGTGATGGGA